>NZ_JADEXU010000135.1 GCF_015206895.1 Nostoc sp. LEGE 12450
TCTCGACACTCTTCTTTGTATCCTTTGTCTCTTCTTCATACCCAATGCCCAATGCCCAATGCCCAATGCCCAATGCCCAATGCCCATTCCCAATTCCCAATTCCCAATTCCCAATTCCCAATTCCCAATCTTAAAACTTTTGTATTGATAACAACCAAGGTCGCCGGATTGTCAAGTATTTTGTTTAAATTAAGAATACATACTCGGTCTGTACAGTGGAAGCCTGTGTTAGATTGAGCATACTGACTATATATTTTCCCTCTGACGCAGCTGTC
Organism: Nostoc sp. LEGE 12450; assembly: GCF_015206895.1. Taxonomy (GTDB): domain Bacteria; phylum Cyanobacteriota; class Cyanobacteriia; order Cyanobacteriales; family Nostocaceae; genus Nostoc. The sequence goes on from NZ_JADEXU010000135.1 coordinate 276, forward strand.
ATTATGGTGATTACAAAAAGTAGGCTTGTTTTGGGTGCTACGGCGGTGACACTCTCCACGATCGCAGTTACTAGCCTTGGCATTCACTCGCGAGGTCAGGCTTTATTTAAAGCAAGTCCCAAAGAAATAGTAGATGAAGTTTGGCAAATTGTTCAGCGCCAATATGTAGATGGTACTTTCAATCAGGTAGATTGGCAGGCTGTTCGTAAGGAGTACTTAAGCAAGTCCTACAGTAATCCCCAAGAGGCGTATAAGTCTATTAGGGAAATGCTGAAAAAGCTGGAAGACCCATACACCCGGTTTATGGACCCAGCAGAATTCAAAAATATGCAAGTGGACACTTCTGGAGAATTGATCGGGATTGGGATCACTATCAGTCAAGATGAAAAAACTAAGCAACTGGTTGTAATTGCGCCAATCGAAGACACACCAGCGTTTAAAGCTGGTGTTTTGGCAAAAGATGTCATCCTCAAAATCGACAACAAAAGCACCAAGGGGATGGATACTAATCAAGCAGTATCCCTGATTCGAGGTGAAGCCGGAACGCAAGTTAGCCTAACGATTCAGCGCGACGGTCAGATAAAACAATTAGACATCAAACGAGCGCGGATTGAAATTCATCCAGTTAAATATTCCCAAAAGCAAACTCCAGCAGGTAATCTTGGCTACATTCGCCTGAACCAGTTCAGCGCTAATGCTGGGAAAGAAATGCAAACAGCTATCAAGGATTTAGAAAGCAAAAAGGTAGCTGGATATATTCTGGATTTACGTGGTAATCCTGGTGGCTTACTGTTCTCCAGTGTAGACATTGCCCGGATGTGGATAAATAAAGGTAAGATTGTCTCCACCGTTGAACGCCAAGGAGAGGCAGAAAAAGAAGAGGCAAACGGACGCGCCTTGACGAATAAGCCTTTGGTGGTGCTGGTAGATAAAGGTTCAGCCAGTGCGAGTGAAATCCTTTCAGGGGCTTTGAAGGACAACAAGCGTGCTACTTTGGTTGGTACTCAAACCTTCGGTAAGGGACTAGTGCAATCGGTACGTCCCTTAGAAGATGGCTCAGGATTGGCGGTAACAATTGCTCATTACTATACTCCTAATGGTACAGATATTAATCACAAAGGTATTAATCCAGATGTGAAGGTAGAGTTGACCAAAGAGCAAATGCAGGAATTATGGCTCCATGAACGCGATAAACTCGCTACTCTACAAGATCCACAATTCGCTAAAGCAGTAGAAGTGATAGGTAAAAAAATTGCTGCTAAGGGCACAGCCACAGCAGAAAAATGAAGAGTTAAGAATAAAGTTAGGAGTGAGTAGTAAGGATTTAGGAATAAAAACTATCATTTCTAACTCCTAACTTAAACTGGTTGGCACTTTCCAGCTCTAATAAGTCCGACACGCCGAGCGATCGCTTCTCCTTGCGAACTAAAAGGCCCCCACTGTTCTATAATCTCTAAATTATCGTCGCCAATTTTGTCGCTGGGGACGATTTCGCAATTACCAGCAGAATGCTTGACAATATACCAACTTTGTGATTCATTCATCCTTGAAACAAAAAATCTGTTTTTTACAGTAAAGATTTTACAGCATAGAGAAAAGATTTTCGCACATCTGCGATCGCACCGATTTCTATAAAACTAATTTACAAGCGATAAATGCGATTGTAAGCGATCGCTGTGAGAAGAATAAATTTGTTATTTGATCTTGGCTAAGTACAGATAGATTTTAATCAAAAGATAAAGTCTATTTAAACAAGTACATGAATTAATGTATATAGCACTTTTGAAATTAAGTGAATTGATATGCGTTTACCTATAATTATCAGTGCCGGATTATTGCTATCTTTCGGCCTTAACCTACCAGTAATGTCCAAATCTCCCATAGAGATAGCACAATCGTCAACGAAAAAGAATAACTTGGATTTAAGGCGATTAAAATTTAATCGCTATTTGTGGAATCAGCAAAATATTTCCAACTATCGTTATACATTTAGTAATGGATGCTTTTGTATACCCGACGCTAGGGGGCCAGTAGTCATTGAAGTCCGTAATGGTCAAACAACTTCTATCACTTCTGTAGCTACAGGCCAAGCAGTTAATCCAGAATTCTTTCAAAACTACGAAACAGTTCCTAAGCTGTTTGATGTGATTCAAGATGCTATCAACCGTCAAGCTTACAGCCTGAATGTGAGTTACAGCCCTAAATTCGGCTATCCAACTAAAATTGAGATAGATTACGACAGTCAGATAGCTGATGAAGAAATATATCTCACAATTGAGAATTTCCAGGAAATTAAATAGCCGCCGTTGCAACTATAAAATTAGATATTAAGGCGATCCAGTGCGTAGCTGTCCACCGCAGGCATCGCCCTAATTTATGGTGTGAATCAAATTTTTTTTAAGAAAAAAGATTGGCATTACTAATTAGATGTATAAATCTTGCTGTAGGGATGTAAAATTTTAAGCCATCGCTCACCACGAAAGTCGATTTTGTAATTGTTAACTCTTACCGAATAGATATTTCTGGCTATTCTGTCACTACATATTTATCATTAAAAAATATTTTTTTGGTATCACTGAATACTTGATATTGAAACGAAGAACTTGGACACTGTTTTTGTAATCAAAAGTACAAAAACGTGAAAAAAATCAAAATTTTCAAGTTTCTACTCCCATTTGTGACGGTGGTTTTATTCATAATTGGGTTGGCACAGATTGTACCAGCCCAGTCATCAGTAAGTGTTCACCTAACCCTTGGCAACCCTAGCAACGCTGGAACTTCTAGCCAAAATAACTACTTGCTGGTAAAACCACAATTTGTAATTGGTTACAACTGCGGAATAGGTAGACCAAATTGGGTGTCTTGGCAGTTAAATAGTAGTTGGTTAGGTAGCACACCAAGGCAAGATACTTTTCGGGCTGATACAACACTTCCTTCAGGGTGTTATCAAGTTCAATCTACCGATTTTAGTGGAAGTGGGTTTGATCGCGGTCACATGACACCTAGCGCTGACAGGACTAGTAGTGTTACTAATAATTCTGCCACCTTTTTGATGAGCAATATGATTGCTCAAGCCCCAGATAACAATCAGGGAATTTGGGCAAGCCTAGAGGATTATGCCAGAACTCTAGTAGGACAGGGTAAAGAACTCTACATCATATCTGGTGGATATGGGATGGGCGGTACTGGTTCTAATGGAACGTTCTATACAATAGCTAATGGACGGGTTCAAGTCCCTAACAGAACCTGGAAAATTCTTGTTGTATTGAATACTCCTGGTTCAGGTCTTGCTGGTGTGACAACCAGCACGAGAGTTATTGCTGTCAATATTCCCAACGCCCAAGGCGTGCGAACAGCGAATTGGAGAGACTATCGGGTTAGCGTTGACTCATTAGAATCTCTAACTGGATACAATTTTCTCTCACAAGTTTCAACATCTATTCAGTCTGTCATAGAAGCGCGAGTTGACAATTTATAAGTTGGAATAATTTTAAAAATGAGAAAGCCTAGCTGCACAGATGGCTAGGCTTTTGTTTAAATAAATTTCTACCTGTATACTAGGTTTCAACCAGTTTTGTTACTACTCCAGCTAAATCACCGTTTTGAGTTTGTCCGATGATATAAGCGTCAATATTTATTTGTCCAACACGATAAACGCTGATGTCACTAAGATTATCTTTAAGTGTCTGCATAAGTGTTTGAAATCTTTTAACATCTTTTTTCTGTAATTCATTATGCCACTCTTGCTCAAATGCACAATTACGAAATAGATAGTCCAACTCTACTACTTCGACTGGCAGGTTTTGAGAACCTGTTAGCTGTAATATTTTCTCCTGGGTTGCAGGTGCAGCACCTTCCCATTGAACAACCTCGAAAGGGTAATCCGACTCGCTCATCATTAACAAGTCAGTACTAGCTTCCTTGAGTTTTTCGACAATCTCGCCGCTCATAGTCATCAGTTTCTAGCAACGCTCATACTGTATCATTCAGCCAGTAGCAACGAGGGAAGCCGAAAGAGAGATATGTAGGAGAAAGCAACGCCGCAGCGATCGCTAATCAGAAAATCTTAGGGCTTTGAAGTTCCTGTTTCTGGCTGGATCAAAATAGGCGCTCCACCTTTTTCAGAACCAATAATTACAATTTTAGAATTATTTGATTGAGCTAGCTTTTCTGTGGCTTCAATCGCTCGTAATTGTAGCACTTGGTTGGTAAGTCCAACGGAGATAATTTTTTGATAATCAGCTATGCCTTGAGCTTCAATACGTTTTCGTTCTGCCTCTTGACGCTCTTTCTCTAAAACAAATTTCATTTGCTGGTTTTCTTGCTCTGTCTTGAGCTTGTTTTGAATTGCAACTTGTAGAATATCAGGCATTTTGACGTTTCGTAAAAGAGCTTCCTCAACGATGAAACCCAAAGTGGGTATCTCTTGGGTGAGTTGTTGGTCAATTTTTTGGGCGATTTCTTGACGTTTGGTAGAGTAAATAGCACTGGCTGGGTAGTTTGACGTGATAGCACGAACAGTAGAGCGGAATCTGGAAATTACCAGTTGTGTTTCATCAGTTCCAATGGTTTTATATACTGTAGCTGCTTTCTGGGGATCGAGCTTGTACTGAAGACTGACATCAAGATTTAAACTCAAACCTTCTTGGGTTGTTACATCTATGTTTTCCTTCAGATCCTTAATGCGAGTGGAAAAATTCAACACTTTGTTAAAGGGGTTCAATAAGTGGACACCAGGGTTAAGAGTGCTTTCGGAAACCTCACCAAATAAGTTGACTACACCAATATTGCCTGGTGGGACAATCACCACAAGTCTAGAAATAGAATTTAGTATTGCAATACTGCTAATCAATATCGTAATTGTGCGTATTGCTAAACGTGACTTTTCGCCAGAGATCCTACCTGTATTGAGATAAACGAGGATTCCAATCAGGCTAGTTAGAAGAGAGATTATAAAACCCATGAGTTTTTCTGTGTAGTTAAGACGGATAGACTTAATCACATAATTCCCAGATGCTTTTATGAAATCTTTCCCTCAAAGGCAGCAAGCTATAATTTTTCAGAATTAATTCCTAAAACTCAGTACTGAGTGCTTGATGCTTCGGCTGAAGTAAAAAAAGGATTGTGTACTGTTGCACTGAGGTATTTGCCCCATTTATTGGGGGCAGAACTCTTTTGTCATTGAGAAGGTTGATACCCCTTTTAACTCATTACTCTTCATGGCAGCCCAGATTGTTAGGATAAACAGTAAGAATATTGTTTTGCCAAGCTTATGCCTTCACCGTTTCCAGGGATGAACCCCTACTTAGAAAATCCCGAATACTGGGCTGAAGTTCACAGTCGGTTGATAATTGCGATCGCAGATGTAATTGCTCCTCAACTACGACCCAAATATCGAGTAGCGGTTGAGAAACGAGTATATCAAATGACAGATGAAAATTCTATTCTAGTTGGTATTCCTGATGTGGTTGTCGGACGTTCTTTAACAAATACAGAAAAAAAACCGTCTAATACAGCACTTCCGGCTGCTATGAGGTACAGTAACAGCAATTAGCAAACCAGTTTCTTAAATGTTGAGGATTTATTAAATCAAAAGCTTACCATCTAGCTCTAGCAAGGCTTAGAGCATTAGAGCGAGTTGTGAGTTGACACAAAGATTTTTACAAACTCCTAAAGGATCACCCATGCTTTCTATGGAACAGTCCAGTTTGCCCTGACAATAGCATCGGCGACATTACTAATATCAACGTAATCGACGGTAACAATGTTCAACGCCCTGCCTTTCCAGGTACCGTTTTTAATCTTATCTTCTACAGTAGGATTAAATTTTTTGGCAAGATCCTGTGGGTTAGCCGGAACGGTGGTATGCCCTTCACCGTTAGGAGTCAGGACTGCTGAGAACTCGAACATTTTATCGTCTGCTGTACCAGACGTTCCAGATGGGCGCACTCGATTCAGTTCTTTATCTAGATAAGTTACCATTATGTTGGCATCTTCTATGCCATCGGTTGAACTTTTATAGCCTACACTTTCTAAAACAGAGTCAGTTTTCAATCCGACATCGCCTACAAGTATGACCCGTTTACCTTGGCTGTAGAGCTGACTAGGGGTAAGATTTTGGACAGGTGTAGAAGTTGAATTGTAGATCATCGTGGAAGGTAAATACTTACCAAAGAAACTGCTTAAGTTTGGATCGAGAGAGGTTACCTTGAGAATCACAATTTCCTTTGGGTGTGCATCCAGCCACGTTTTCATGTCTGTGAGTGCATCTGCAACCTTAACGTCTACTACGTAGGAAGGATTAGTGCCATGCCCGTACAGATAGTAATCTTGTGAACCTAAGATGTTGTTAAGGCATTCAGTTGCACGACCGACTGCTGATTGCCATCCTGTCCCATACCATTTCCTGATATATGTGGCTGTACTGAAGGGTCCAGTCCATGATTTTGAGCAGGCAGTACTAGCAGTAACGGCGTCCCAGGTTCTGTTAAAGCCTGCGGGACAGCTCCAGCATTCCCCACCGTTACGTGGATCTTGAAATGCTCCACTGCCACAACCCTGCACAAAATACCCAGCACGAAAGTCAAAAAAGCGGACACCTTTATCGAGTTGTCCTTTAAAGTCTAGATTTTGGTTTTTAGCATAGTCTGCTGGCAACATGTTTTTGTACATTCCTGAATCATGCGTACCAGGCATCACAATTTGTTTGAGTGGACGGTTGGCAATTAGAGAAGACAATTGCCCCATCCAATTCGAAAGGTCGATACTTGTTGGTTGGGTTTGAGCATACAACTGAGAACTCTGCTCAGGACGATTTGGAGATATTGATTTAGATGCTTCTGTCTTAGAAGCGATTGACTTTTGAGTTAAGAATCCAGATGAGCCAAGGGATTGTGCTAGAGATAATGTTTCAGCTTGGGCTACAGCAGCCAAAGGTGTAACAGATTGCAATATGATCATGAAACCAACAAACTTAGCCAAACGAATTGTTGAAGCGATACTAAGAGTTGATAATGTAGCCATTGTCGTGATTCGCTAATTTTAAAATAGACTCTACACTAAAAAAATCATGTTATGTATATTCGAACTTCCAAAATTTAGAAAAGTTAATAGCTAGGACTTACGCATTGACAAAATGGTAAAAGAGTGGATTGATAAAAAGTAACGCGATGTGCGACTTAAATATTTTGCAAAATACTAAAACCTAGTCATAGTCTATATTCTGTCGATGAGTGTTTTGTCTTTATCTAAATCGCTCATCTTTGGAATGTTTGTGAAATAAGAGTTTTGTAGAGTTTTGTAAAAGTCGCAAGATTGGAAAACATACAAGCATTCCAAGAACGGTGGAGTACAGAAGGATTAGCGTTTCAACAGCACCTTCAAAGCGTATTAAATATTCATTAATAAAAAGCCCCGCATATTTAAATGCAGGGCTTTGATTTCAGATAAATCCAAAATTACTTGCCATTGCCGTTACTACCATTGCCATTGCTGTGAATGACGTGTTCAGCAAGTTTTTCCGGCACTTCCTGGAGATGGTCATATTCCCAGTGGAAGGAACCAACGCCGAGAGTGAGCGATCGCAGCTCTACAATAAAGTTTTGCATCTCAGCTTGTGGTAAGTATGCAGAGACATTATCCCAGCCTTGCCAATCATTTCTACCTTCATAGCCTAAAATTTGCCCCCGTCTACCACTTAACAGTTGCAGCACCTTGGAGGTAAATTCGCTCGGTGTAGTCACTTCCACCCGCAGAATAGGTTCTAATAGGGTAGGTTCCGCTTGGGGTATCCCCGTTTGCATTGCCAATCGGGCAGCTTGCTTAAAGGCTTGCTCGGAACTATCAACGTTGTGATACGAACCATTAGTTAGAGTTACCGCTAAATCCACTAATGGGAAGCCCAAAGGCCCATGTGTCAGAAATTCCCGCACGCCCATTTCCACCCCAGGAATGTACTGTTTGGGAACCACGCCACCGACAATAGTTTCATTAAAGTTGAAACCTGTGCCGCGTGGTAGGGGTTTGATGTCGAGAAAAACATCACCAAACTGTCCATGACCACCGCTTTGGTGCTTGTAGCGTCCATGAACTGAAGCCACTGTTTTGCGGATGGTTTCTTTGTAAGGCACTTGCGGTAAATGGGTTGTCATCGGCAAGTTATATTTGCGGCGCAGTCTGTCTAAGGTAACTTGTAAATGAATCTCACCTTGACCCCACAAGATTACTTCGTGAGTATCGCCGTGTTGTTCCCAAGCAAGTGAACAGTCTTCTTCTAATAACTTGGTAATGGCACTGCTGAGTTTCACTTCATCGTTACGCTTTTCTGGTGTAATGGCGAGGGCATACACAGGTTCCAACTGTGCGGCTTTGGGTAATTCTATTGCAGACTGTTGTTCTATAGAGATTGTATCGCCTGTTTTGATTCCTTCTAAACGGCTCAATGCAACAATTTCACCAGCATTAGCTTGGTTAACAAACTGCTGTTGTTGTCCCATGAGGCGGTAAATTCCACCAGTACGAATGCCATTGAGGACAATGCCATCAGTTAATTTGCCCCGCCAAACACGCACGAGAGAGAGTTTGCCACCTTGGGGAGTGTAGTAAGTTTTTAATACCTGCGCTAGAGGTGTATCACCTTTTAAGTTTTTTAAACGACGTTCTGCTGTGGCTTCTGGTTCAGGTGCTTCCCGTAACAAGGCTTCTAATAAAGGTCTAACACCATAATCTTGTTCTGCCACACCAAAGAAAACGGGGACTACTAAATCTGCCCCTAATTCCATTTTTAAATCTTTAAGGATTTCCTCTTGGGGTGGTTCGATATCTTCTAAAAGTTCTTCAAGTAAATGGTCGTCAAAATTTGCTAAAGCTTCGAGCATTTCTGCCCGTGCTTCATGTTCTTCTTCTTTTAAACTTTCGGGGAAGGGGATGGGGTCAGCAGGTGCGCCTGGATGATATTTATATGCCTGTTCGCTCACCATATCGATAAAGCCGGTGAGTTGTTCCCCGTTCATGATGGGATATTGATGCGCTACCAGGGGACGGCTAGATACTGCTTTGAGGGCGTGTAACGTTTCTAAAACGTGAATATTTGCCCGATCCATTTTGTTGACGAAGACGAGGTGGGGAATTTCCCAATCGTCGAGGAATTTAAATAGAGGGGCGAGGGTGAGGACGCGATCGCGTATGGGTTCGCAAACTACAATTGCCGCATCCACTCCGATTAAAGCATTGTACGTTTCTTGGGCAAATTCTACGCTTCCCGGACAGTCAATAAAAGTGAAGCAAATGCCGTTATACTCAGTGCTAGCGGCGCTGACTTCTACACTCATGTGGCGATCGCGCGACTCGGCAGCACTATCTCCCACTGTATTGCTGTCTTTAACGCTGCCTTTACGAGAAATTGCCCCTGTGACAAATAACAAGCTTTCTAGTAAAGTGGTTTTTCCACTTAAATAAGGCCCGACAATTGCAACATTCCGCGAACCCGATTTTACTTTTTCGTTCATAAAATCCTCCTTGCGGTAAGTCTTTTATAACCGCATGATTCCGTATATATCAAGGGTTGAAGAAGAATCCAGCTATTCTGAATGAGCTAAACGCCCCGCTAGCGCTAACAGGATTCGGAATCAAGACATTAGCGAGTCCGCGAGCGTCTTAAACCGATTTATTCATCTACCAGCGATGCACTGAGTTTCGGCTACGCTCAACTACCGCAGGTCGTTGTGTCGTACAGAATTCATTCTGAATTCTGGCTCCTGACTCCTGAATTCTATTTGATCAAAAAATGGTTCTCTGGAGTCAAAATTACCCCTTCTTTAATTTGTTATTATCCTTCTTTTAATCGAAAGTTAAAAAAATTGTAGCCTGTCGTAAGATTTAGCTTAATAAAAGTTAATCTTAGTAAAGATTAATAGCGAATCTAAAATTTTTGTAAATAACTTTTTATGAAGTAAATTTAACTGAAAGTGTTGCGAATCAGAAAATCAATGAGATTATCATTTTCTAAATATCCCATAGCAGGGTTAGTCAGTTTGACTTTGTTGGTTGTTAGCATTCCCTCGCCTTCTCTTTCTCTCTCTGGGCCTGTCCCTTCAAAGCTGGCACAATCTAATGGGAAAACAGCCATAGACTGGCTAAACCAAGGTTTACAGGCAATTCAGGCGGGCAAAGTAAAAGATGCGATCGCAGCCTTTAAACAAGCAGCCAAGTTAGATCCAACATTAGCACCAGCGTACTATAATTTAGGGCTAGCATACCGACAAACAGGACAATTACAACCCTCTGCGGACGCATTTTATCGAGCAACGCAAGCCGATCCTAAGTTTGCTCCGGCTTTTGCTAATTTAGGTGGTGCGTTGTTAGAAGGCAATAATTTACAGTTAGCTAACGATTATTTGCAACGAGCGTTAGAACTCGATCCAAAATTAGGATTTGCCCACTATAATTTTGGGTTAGTAAGAGAGCAGCAAGGAGATTGTGAGAAAGCGATCGCATCTTTTAAAAAAGCCATAGAATATAGCAAAAATGCACCGGAGCCTCCTTACCATATAGGGATGTGTTATCTTCAACAAGGCAAGCTCGATCAAGCAAGGGATGCCTTTAATCAGGCAGTAAAAATTAATCCGAAATATCCAGAAGCTTACTACAATCTCGGTTCGATTTGGTTTCAGCAAGGCAAGTTACAAGAAGCATTAGAAGCTTTTAGAAAATCAGCCGAAGCTAACTCTAACTATCCCAATGCTTATTATGGTGCAGGGTTAGTTTTTATGCAGTTACAGCAATATGGAGATGCAGTGCAAGTATTGCAATTTGCTAGAGATTTATATAATTCTCAGAAGAATCCTCAGTGGGCAAAAAATGCCGAGCAATTGTTGCAACAAGCACAAAATTTAAATTACAAACCTCGCTGAGGCGCAAACGCTTAATATTGCATAACATAAAACTATTGGGCTGACTCGCTGGTGTTGTCTGAACTTGTCCCGATTGGAAAAATGTACATGCAAAAGCGCCAGAAAAGTCGATTTTTATTTAGCGATCGCTGGCTTGATCGGCACTCAATTGTTCGCAACATGGAAGCCTTTCAAGACTTAATTGTGATTGTCTTGTGTTTAGGTTTATTCGCCGTCATGCTGATCCAATTGTGGGGAATAGCTATCGCCCTCATGCAGCCACTAGACTATAAACACGTGACTGCAAAAATACTATTTGTGTTAATTTTAGTCGAGTTATTTCGGCTATTAATGGTCTACTTGCAAGAACATAGTATCTCTGTGGGAGTAGCGGTTGAGGTAACAATTGTATCTCTACTAAGAGAAATAGTAGTTCATGGAGCGCTGGAAATTTCTTGGGTTAATACGCTTGCAATTTGTGGTTTGTTATTTGTTCTGGGTGGACTACTCGTAGTCTGTGCTAAAACTCCACACATGGATTGTATGAGCGCTAACACTAAGTTTTGTCCGGTTGTGTATAGAGGAGGTAGGGAACGGCAAAATGATTTGGAATTCCAGTATTCACGTCAATGTGATGAAAATAAACCGCTTGGCTAAATTTTAATGAAAATAAGGAGTAGGGAGATGAGGTAGAATTTTCTCCCTTGTCTGTCTATCTCCTGATTTATCTATAGGACTCCTATTTGATTTTTATCTATTGCCTGTTGCCTACCTAATTTAAAGGGTTCTAGAACGTTTTGATACCTATAAGAGTACTTTTAAAATATCCTCTTAGATGTGTAGAGTCAGTAAAACTCCAACTTGCTGCTTACGGCTTGCTTGTTTCTTAGTTTCAAATCTAATTCTTTAGCAATATAGCAATCCTATTTGATTGGTGAGAATTGGAACCCGCAGATCCCCGACTTATCTTATTTTTTACGCATCGGTAATGGAAAAACAAGATTGGATAAGGCTGAGGTAATTGGAAAGCGATGTCTACGACGGGCTACGCCTACGCACTGGATACTATAATCTACACTCGCAAGGTACTTCCGACGTATTGAAATATACTCTTTTCGGAAGATGAATCGCTCTTTAAGGGTGAGTATAAAGTTAATTAGAAATTCTAAAAGAGGATCAAGCAATGGCTACAAATACAGGTAACGGACAGTCTCAAACAGCGATTAGCGACTTGGAGTATGATTTTGTCACCGTTTTGCACAACAAAGCTGAAGCCGTTAAAGCTTACGATGCCTACATCAAAGATGCAGAGCAAGTAGGTTCTCAACCTTGTGTAGAGTTGTTCCAAAAATTGCGCCAATCTGATATTGAACACGCACAAGAGATTCGCCAACATCTACAACAAGTCCTGCAACACGGTAAGATGTAACCCAGGTTTTAACTGCGTAGGTGTAGCCCGTCGTAGACATCGCTTCTACTTTAGTGAACCTAAATGGACTTACGCAAAATTATATGCAGTAGGGGCAATTCATAAATTGCCCCTACCAGAAAATGAAGTTTGGGCTGTTTTTTGCGTAAACCCTGCTAAATAAAACGTAAAAACTTTATTAACCGATATCTTGCACACTTTGCTTAAGAAATATATAGCACAGTGTTTCCAGAGATAAAGCGTAATACTAGACAATCGCCCACTATCAGCCAGACTGATTCTGGGCTACCTGCTGTACTTGCGCCACCGTTAAATCGAGAGCCACCGCTACTTGTTCCACACTCAACCCCAATGCCAATAACCGGGGAATAGCTTCTAACTTAGCTTCCTGTTTACCTTCCTGCCTGCCTTCCTGTCTACCTTCCTGTCTGCCTTCTTGTCTACCTTCCTCCAAGCCATCTTGCTTGATAGATTGATACATCCTTGTTTTTTTGAATTCGTCGTCTATACCCAACATTTCTGCTAACTCCTCTCGGCTTAACCGGGTAAATTTGTACAACAGGATAGTCTCTATCAATTCTACAATTTGCTTCCTGATTGCTTCATCTGCCAGCTGTTGCCTTGCTTGTAAAATCAATTCTCTACCTTTGTCAACGGCTGTCTCTTCTCTTTCGATGATTAATTTAACGATCGCAACTTGAAGTGAGTTCTCCGCCGTATCTAATTCATCTAGATAAATGCGTTGCACTTGTGAACTGTTTAGCAGCAATTGATACGGTAGTTGATCGCTTGGATCTAAACTTCGTTGTGGATAGATGACGACAGCACGCCAAAAATTGACTGATTCGTTTTGACGCAAGTAAAGAAAGATTTCGGCAAAGAAGCGTCTATAAAAAGTCGGGTCTAATTGAAACTGGACTTCAACAAAATAGAGTGGTTGGTTTGTGGTTTCAGTTGTGGGCATGAATACCCCATCAATCCTAAAAGCCGTTTCTTTTAGTTCGACTGAAACAAATTGATATGCGTTGACGTTGATAGTATTATCGCCAATTATGGCAAAAAATATGCTAGGGAAAGATTGAAATAAGCTATAAAATATTTTGTCAGTTTGCACTTGGATTTAGTCAAGCGAAAATTGGATATTCAAACTTTATCAAAAATCGTGTACATGCGTCTGATTACGCATAAAAAAAAGCAGATAGTAACCATCATCTGCTTTAATTCAAAAAACCATTATCTCATTTACTTAGATACCAACTGATTAACTGGAGCAATCCCAGCCAAATCTAAAATTGGTGCGATCGCATCTTCCCGTTTGACTGCCATCAGATGGACACCTTGACACAATTGCCGTGCTATCTGCACTTGTTCGGCTGCAATTTTTATCCCTTCCTCAAAAGGCTCTTTGGCTTTTGCCAATCTATCAATAATATGTTGGGGAATATTGACACCCGGAACACATCTATTAATAAATTGAGCATTTTTTGCCGATTTCAACAGAAAAATTCCTGCCAAAATCGGTTTTTTATAGCCAGAGGCAATGGTATCCATAAACTTTTCTAGACGTTCAAAATCGGTAATTAACTGACTTTGAAAAAATTGCGCTCCGGCTTCGATTTTGCGTTCAAATCGACTTTGTAAACCCGACCAACTTTTACATTGCGGATCTACTGCTGCACCAACAAATAAATCTAGCGCTCCATCAGTCAAAGGTTTTTCGTTGCAATCAACGCCTTGATTCATCTTTCGAATTAGTTGCAGCAGTCGCACCGCTTCTAAATCAAACACTGCTTTGGCATCTGGATGATCGCCTGCTTTTACGGGGTCGCCAGTCAAAGCTAAAATATTACGAATACCTAAAGCATGAGCGCCCATTAAATCAGCTTGTAAACCAATGCGATTGCGATCGCGGCAAGCAACTTGACAGATCGGCTCTATACCATTTTGTGACAAAATCACCGACGCGATTAACGAAGACATCCGTAACACTGCGCGGCTACCATCAGTAACATTGACAGCATGAACCCTTCCCTTAAGAGTCGCCGCCATTTGAATCATGTGCGCTGGATTTCCCCCTTTCGGGGGTGCTACCTCGGCGGTAACTAGAAATTCACCTGCTTGTACAGCTCTACGGAAGGCTGTGGGGCTATGGGTGTGATACATAAAATTAAGAATTTCAATTTCTTAAATGGTATAGCAAATCACACCTAAAAGCGAAAACTTAGAGAGGAAGCGAGTAGCCTAAAGCAGCTTTTACTTGTGATAAAGTTTGATTTGCGATCGCTCTAGCTTTTTCCCCCCCATCCCGCAATACAGACTCCAAATAGCTTTTATCTGCCGTTACCGAGTGGTATTTTTCTTGGATTGGTTTCAAGGACTCAATAATTGTGTCTGTCAACAATGGCTTGAATTGTCCCCAACCCATATCCTGGCACTCAACTGCTACATCTTCTTTTCTCTTCCCGGACAGCAATGTATACAGCGTCAACAAATTATTACATTCTGGACGTGCTGGATCGTCGAAAGTCAGCCCACGAATCGGATCGGTTTTACAACGCTTAATCTTGTATTGAATCTGTTCGGGTGAATCTAGCAAGCTGATTCGGCTTAACTCCGAAGGATCGGACTTTGACATTTTGCGTGTACCGTCCGCTAAACTCATCACCCTTGCTCCTTCCTTACGAATCAAAGGGTCTGGTAACTTTAGAACTGGTTGGTCTGGTTTACCAAATTGGTGATTTAACCGAGCTGCAATATCCCTTGTCAATTCCAAGTGTTGCTTTTGGTCTTCACCCACTGGTACTTTATCCGCTTGGTAAAGCAAAATATCAGCCGCCATCAAGACTGGGTAATCCAACAAACCTGCACTCACATTTTCTCCCTGTTTAACAGCTTTTTCTTTAAACTGGATCATGTCTTGCAGCCAGTTTAGAGGTGTAATGCAGTTGAGCAACCAGGTGAGTTCACTGTGGGCTGAAACGTGAGACTGTACAAAGATGGTGGAGTGATTTAAATCAAGACCACAAGCTAGATAGAGAGCAGCAAGAGTGTAGGTATCAGCTGCCAACTGTTTCGGGTCGTGTGGCACTGTAATCGCGTGCAAATCAGCCACAAAAAGGTAATTTTCGTATTCACTCTGACCTTCTACCCAGTTGCGAATGGCTCCTAAGTAGTTACCTAGATGGTAATTGCCCGTTGGTTGAACTCCAGAAAGAACACGTTGCTTGCCCATAAATTTCAACTAAGTTATCTCAAATCTGCGCTAGTAAAGTGGCTATATCTAGCGAAAAGTCGCTTCTCTTCTGTGCGAGAAGCTGTACCAACGCCAACGCGCCTACGCAAAACTCATTTAATTTTGACATTTTCCAGCGCAACTCGCCGTTGAAATATGGGAGTGGGAACAATGCAATTTTGTGAGATCGCCATAAAGACAGCAGGGGGAATGGAAAAAGAAGCAATTATCGGACAGAATTTATTCTGTAGCTTGCTTCCCTGAAAGGATATTCTGATTCCACATTCTTGAATTCTGTTTTAATAAAGTCGAGCTTACTTAATTTTGTAATTCTCGATGATAGCGCAAGGAACAGACTTTTCTCCCGACCAATCGGTAAAAGTATCTTCATTTTTGTAATGCCTTGGTGTTTGCATAAGCAAGTTCCAAGCATCTTTGGCATCCAATAAATTTAAGCGTTCAGGATAGTGTATCTTTAATAATTCTTGTACTAGGGGATAATAGTCAGAGTTGATTCCTGGAAATATATGGTGTTCTGTATGATAAGAAAAATTTAAATGCAATTTGTCAACTATTTTAGGAACACGCAGAGAAATACTATTAATCAGTGGATCGTTGACACTTGTCATCTTACAAAGCATGTGGTTTGTATAGATGTAAAATATTGCTCCAGCATAACCAATACCAATCGGCAAAAAGTAACCCAACACGATTTTTAGGAAATTAAATTGTAAATACGTCAAGATACTCAAATGAATGATGACAATTACAAAAAGTTCACCTGCAATTAACCAACGTTCTTTAGTTTTAACTGTAAAAGCAGCAGGAACAAAACTCACAGATTCACGATTAAACAATAGCACAGAGGTCAGATTCCGAAGATTATGTGTTCCCCATGCGGTTGCCATTCCCACTATTAAACTGATAGGATTAACTTCCGCAGAGGGTACGCATACATCTTGAATCCATTTACCCCAAGTTTTCGGCTGCTGGTATAAGTAATTGCGATCGGGATCTGCCAATGAATTAGTCTTATTATGATGTTTTCGATTATGTACTGCTTTCCACAATGTGGGTGGCATCCACAACATCGCTAGCCCTAATAAGCTCATGATTTTGACTATAGGGGAGTTTTTAATGACGCTACCGTGCATCAGATCGTGGGAGCTAAATAGCAAGACAATAACACTATTACCCATCACTACAGCTAGAGGTAAATAAAGCCATAAAAAATATAAATTCCAACGATCTAGATAAGATGCGATCGCCCAGCCTAGAATCAGAATTGCCCAATTAATTGATAGAATGACCAATTTACTAGCATCAGGGATAAATGCTTCGGCAGGAAGTAAGGGACGCAATTTTTTTGCATACTCTGCTTGACGGATTAACTTTTGTGCGTTACTAACTTCCATAAATAATTATTGTTTTTTCTTTCTCTAATTTATTTTACAATTAAAAGTTTCAAAACTTAACATAATTTATGGTACAAAATTTATTAGACCTCTTGCAATAATTTTGAAGGTATAAATAGAAAGTCTTGGTTTGTGCAAGAGGTCTATTGTAAAAAAGTAATCAACAATTAAAATTTCTAAATCAACACACTTATGAAAGACTCCACAAACCCGGTTTTTAATAAACCAGTTTCTTTAGAAAATACAGCATTTTTCTTTGGTATGAAGTACAAAGCTACGGTTTTTGAGATAAAACGCAGGATATAGAAACTCTTCATATCTGATTTTGAGTCCTACACTTTGTACCTCATTAATGCTGTAAGTCCGCCTGCTGGTGAAGTTTTGCCTAGCAATGTGGCAATATTCTGCGGTTACTCCTTTGAAAACTCGTATAGTAGCTGCTTCTCTACCAGAAGCTCCGCGTAGCTTGCTTCTACGTAGGAGTGAGTATGCGTCTACATGAATCTCCGCACAGCCTTTAACTTTGTATAAGCCTATAAGCGCATCTTCAAACAGAAATGGTATAAAGTCACCCATTCAGGTGAAGGCATACAGAGATGTAACGGCTACTATGAAGTAATATTAAGCAACTATAAAGCTAATTATGCGTCTAGTTGTTAGCTTATTAATAAAGATTTAATCCAAAAATTTTAACAACTCCCCATTCCTGTACTCGCCCTTTAACTACAGGCTACTCCCATAAAGCAAGATTAATTAGGCTTTCAGATATGGCTACGTACATAGAAATTCCTGTTATTGGCAAAGTTAAATATCCATTACGCTGGCTGATGGGGCTGATAACAGGAGGTGTTTTGGTTGTTGGTACTATCACAACCTACACCCTGATAAATCAAGGGACAAAAGAAGATATTGCTCAATTAACTGTGCCAGTGGCGGCGAAAAACGTCACATTGAGAATTACAGCTAGCGGTAAAGTCGTACCAGTTCAGAGCGTAAATATTAGTCCGAAGAACCCCGGAGTGCTATCGCAATTATATGTACAACAAGGCGATCGCATTCAACAAGGACAAATCCTCGCCCGCATGGATAGCGCAGGTATTGAGGCTCAAAGAAGCCAATACCGTGCTAACTTAGCCCAAAGTCAAGCACAACTTGCCGAAGCCCTTGCTGGTAGTCGTCCTCAAGAAATTGCTCAAGCTAAGGCGCGGTTAGCACAAGCTCAAGCGCAGCTAACCCAAGCTAGGGCTGGTAATCGTCCCCAAGAGATTGCTCAATCTCAATCCCAAGTGGATGCGGCTCAAGCAAAGGTAAATTACGCCAGCGAACAGGTAAAGCGCTACCAATACCTATATAAAGAGGGAGCAGAGAAAAAACAATTACTCGATCAAGCCATCAGCGAAGACAAGAGTGCTAGAGCCAGTTTAGAAGAAGCTAAAAAACGATTGTCGTTAGTCCAAAGTGGGACTCGGACTGAGGAAATCGACCAACGTCAAGCAGCTGTTAATGAAGCACGGGCAGCATTGGTACTGTTAGAAGATGGTACTCGTTCTGAGGAAATTGCCCAGCGCCAAGCGGCTGTAGCCAGTGCTGAAGCTCAATTGAAGGGTGTGCAAGTGCAGTTGGAAGATACAATTATTCGCGCTCCACTTTCGGGGATTGTGACGCAAAAATATGCAGAACCGGGTGCTTTTGTGACACCCACCACTTCAGCTTCTACTAGTGCGTCGGCAACTTCTAGTTCAATTGTTGCCGTAGCACGTGGGTTAGAAATATTAGCTCAAGTTCCTGAAGCCGATATTGGCAGAATTAAACCGGGACAGCAAGTGGAAATTGTCGCTGATGCTTATCCCGATCAAGTTTTTAAAGGTCATGTGCGCTTAATTGCCCCCGAAGCAGTGGTGGAACAAGGCGTGACATCCTTCCAGGTGCGGATTGCTCTGGATACTGGTACGGATAAACTGCGTTCTGGCTTAAATGTGGATCTGACTTTTTTAGGCGATCGCGTCAATAATGCCTTGGTGCTACCAACGGTGTCAATCGTCACCGAAAAAGGTCAAACTGGTGTGCTTGTACCAGATGCAAATAATAAACCCCAGTTCCGCGAAATTACAGTTGGGGCACAAATTCAAGACCAAACTCAGATATTAGGGGGAGTTAAAGAAGGCGATCGCGTTTTTGTTAATCCACCCAAAGACTACAAAATCGAGAAGGCGAAAGAAAAGAGTAATAAGTAAGTGGGTGTAAATAATTGTCGTTGGGATAAGGCAATAGGGAATAGGCAACAAATATAAGGGTTTTAGCCTAGTTCATTTTTTACATAGTTTGATTTTATTGTGCCAACTTACTTATTAAGACATGAATTTTTTAGAAAGTGTCCAAATGGCGGGTAAAACCCTGCTGTCAAATAAGCTGCGTAGTGCCCTGACGATGTTGGGTATCGTTATTGGTAATGCCTCAGTAATTGCCATGATTGGTATTGGCGAAGGTGGGCAAAAGTACGTGAATAAACAGCTAGAGTCATTAGGACCAAATGTGCTGTTTATACTGCCAGGTAATCAGGAGACTCAGCGAATCTCCTTTGAAGTGCCAAAAACTCTGGTGTTACAAGATGCCGAAGCGATCGCTTCTCAAGTACCAACAGTAGTAGGAGTTGCACCAGAGTTAAACAGGAGACAGGTAGTTACATACCGCAACCGAAACACTGATGTCAACATCATTGGCACAACTCCCAGCTTCTTATCAGTGCGGGATTTTGAAACTGCTAAAGGCAGGTTTTTTAGCGAGGTAGATATCAAGCGAAGTAACCAAGTCGTTGTATTAGGTGGAGACTTGGCAGAAAAACTATTCGGTAATAGTAACGCTATCGGTCAACAATTGCGAGTTGGAAATACCAGCTTTCAAGTGATTGGGACGTTAACAGCCAAAGGTTCCAGTGTGGGAGCAGATTATGATGATGCTGCGCTAATACCAATCACAACCTCAGCAAACCGACTTGTGGGAAAGAATTCTCCTTATGGTATTGCTTTAGATTATCTCGTTGCTGCCGCTCGTGATTCAGAGAGCGTGGATGCAGCAGAATTTCAAATTAGTAATTTGCTGCGTCTGCGGCACAAAATTAATGGTGAAGATGACTTTACTGTCCGCTCTCAAAAGGATGCTTTGCAAACTGTCGGTCAGATCACAGGTGCATTGACAATTATGTTAGCAGCGATCGCTGGGATATCATTGTTTGTCGGCGGCATTGGCATTATGAATATTATGCTTGTCTCCGTCACCGAACGCACCCAAGAAATCGGATTGAGAAAAGCGATCGGGGCAACTGAGCAAGATATTTTGCTACAGTTCATTATTGAAGCAGTAATAGTTTCCGCAGCTGGTGGTTTAGTTGGGACTGCGGTTGGTATCAGTGGCATTCTATTAGTGGGAGCCTTAACTCCCTTAGAAGCAAGTCTTTCTCCTGTAGCGATTACTATGGCAGTTGGTGTCTCTGGTGGTATTGGTTTATTCTTTGGTGTTGTTCCTGCACGTCGCGCTGCGAAACTCGACCCAATTGTGGCTTTGAGAAGTGCTTAATAGAAACCATATTATTAGCCTTGTAATTGATTACAAGGCTAATATATAAAAGTTTTAGTTATTTCACTTTTTCAAAACTAGATTGAAGGAATTTAAATACCCAGTAATAGTTTTAGCTAATGTCTTCTGCTGTTTTTTTGTAGTTATTGCCATTACTTGATATAACCTTCCTTCGGCAACATACATTCTACTTTTAGTGATTTTTCCTCCAGAATTGATGTACTCAATTTCTTTGCCAGGATGATTATTATAACTACGAATATTTCTTTGACTAATTAAATTGCTTTTCGTAGTCTTTAAAGCCATATCTCGTGCATTATTCAGTACAGCTTGTGGATCGGTTATTTTACCATAACTATAAGGAAAATCATTGTAAGCAACTATGTATGCTACTTGCTGTTTTGGTGGTTGAGCGACAAATATTTCTAAAGAAATTTCCCCCATATAAGTTTTTTGTAATTCGGTATTTCTGTTGGGTCTTCCCGGCATCAAAATAGTAAAGCGACCATCTGGAGCGGTGTATACCTTCCATTGTGGCTGCACGATTTTAGGGACGGTTGGTTTGACAACAACCGCCGGAGGTTTAGGTTGACGCGCTTCCACGAGAATAGAACCACCACAGATAAAGGTGGCGGCGATTAATGGCAACAGACTTTTAACTGTCATAAGTTTTACCTTTTGAGATGCTAATCTCACTGATGATGCTAGCTGTTATAACCTAGCAGCACATAAAGCAGCACCTATTAGCCCCACTTGCGGGTTGAGGATAATATACACAGGTATCTCTTCCAGGAGGGAGCGCATCCTGCCTTTTTGGGTGAAGTTTAATAAGAAACCGCTATTTTGGATTAAGGGGAGAATTTTAGGCGCAATCCCACCAGCAATGTATAAGCCACCATAAGGTAGGAGTTTAAGGGCGAGATTGCCGGCTTCTGCACCATAAGCTTCTATAAATAATTGCAAGGTTTGTTCGGAAAGGCGATCGCGTTTTTCTAGTGCAGCTGTACCAATAGCAGCACCAGGATCGACACTTTTCTCTTCTTGTCCGGCTTCTTGTTCCCAAGTTCTGACGATTTGGGCGATATCTGGTGATTCGGTGGCAAATTTGCGATCGCGCAAAAATTGATAAATCGCCACAATTCCCATTCCAGAAACCACCCGTTCCACAGAAACGCGCTGGATATCATGTTTACCCAACAGGTATCTCAACAGTTGAAACTCGATTTCGTTCCGAGGCGCGAAGTCAGCGTGTCCACCTTCTGAAGGAAAAACTTGATAGTTGTTTCCCTGCTTAATTAAAAATCCTTGCCCTAAACCAGTACCAGCACCAATAATTCCAATCGGGGTTTCGGGTTGAGGTTTCCCAACTTGCAACGGGTGCAAGTCTTGTTTTTGTAAACCTGAAATGCCATAGCCAACGGCGGCGAAGTCGTTAATCAAAGAAATATGTGGGATACCCAATTCTTGTTGTAGACGTTCGGTATCTAGGAACCAGGCTAAATTGGTAAGTTTGGCAGTATTTTTGACAATAGGCCCTGCGATCGCAAAACAAGCCTTATCTGGTATTGGTGTATTAGCTTTGATTAAAAACTGCTGCACTATAGGTACTAAATCGGGAAAATCAGCACTGTGGTAACTTTCCTGATAAATAGTATGTAAACCTGGTGAATCTGATGTTTCAACCAATTGCAGAATAGTTTTCGTACCGCCGATGTCTCCTGCTAGTAATAAAGTCATAGAACTTATTCGCGGATTAATTACTTTTTTTGTAGGATATACCCAACCTAGCAGAAGTCATGAACACAAATAACTATCAGAGGTTTAAGCAAATCGAATAACTTCTTCTATGTGGGTTAAATGGGAAGTATCTCCCGTTAGTTCTAAGAACCATTCTGGATCTTCGCGTACCACTTTTACCAACGAACATAAAGAAGCCTTGACTTCTGTTTTGGCAATTTCCCCCACTAGCCCCATTGCTCCCCCCAACAC
>NZ_JADEXU010000136.1 GCF_015206895.1 Nostoc sp. LEGE 12450
CCTATTGCCTATTGCCTATTGCCTATTCCCAATTCCCAATTCCCAATGCCCCATTCCCAATGCCCTTACTCTTCTACCGTATCTTTCATCTCAATAGTCAAATTAGGGAGTCCTTCTAGTTTTTCGGTAGGCTCAACTTCTTCTACTAATGGCACAAAAATCTTCAATCCACCTGGTATACACTTAATTTCTACTGGTGTTGTGCCAACTATTTCACCATCTAGAACAACTTTTTGTGCTGGCTCAGTTGTAATTTTAAATTGTTTGGCTCGCAGAAAGCCAATATCATCCCGTTCTACGGCGTTACCTGTAGAAGCCGTTTGGAATAGATGGAATGTAGCAGCGATCGCTCCTGCTTTGTTGGCTGGAGCTACAATCGTTAAATCTAGTAACCCATCATCATAAACCAAACCTGCTGGCCCCTGAGCTAAGACAGAAGTGGGAGGCGCGGCATTTGCGACTGTGACTGCACAGGCACTAGTTTTAATTATTCTGTCTTCTGTTTCAATTTCAACATCAAATTTATGTAAGTTTCTCAGTTGCTGAATTCCAGCGAAAACGTAGGCCATCATTCCAAAGCGATTTTTGGCATCCCGGTCTGCCAATTCTACAGTTTCGGCTTCAAAACCAATACCTGCCAAGAGTACCATTGGGCGATCGTTGCAATAGGCTACATCTACATGACGGGTTCCTCCCTGCAAAATTGTTTCACACGCACCTGCGATCGTGTCAGGAATTCCTAAAGCTGTAGCAAAAGCGTTTGCTGTTCCTCTGGAAATGATACCAAATGAAATATCAGTACCCACTAAAGCCGCCGCCGCCGCTGAGAGAGTCCCATCTCCCCCTGAAGCAATGATTGTATCTACCCCTCGC
This sequence comes from Nostoc sp. LEGE 12450, assembly GCF_015206895.1. GTDB lineage: Bacteria > Cyanobacteriota > Cyanobacteriia > Cyanobacteriales > Nostocaceae > Nostoc. The sequence continues at coordinate 874 of NZ_JADEXU010000136.1, forward strand.
TCTACGGCTGCATAAGCTAGTTGATCTGCATCAATTTCTTGAGTTGTGAGATGAATATCTAGATCAATATCTGGCTCTAATATTGCTCGAATTTCTGCCAGTTCTATATCTGGGTCTCCCTGACCCGCAACTGGATTAAAAATAAGACAGGCGGAACGATTCATAAAATATAAAAGCTAAACTTTAGATCACTAAAATACCAAATTCTTTCTAGCATTCTTGTGAAATTTTGCCTTCTTTCTAACGGCTGGTTTATCTTTTGTAACAAGTTTATAAGCCTTCGGCGTTAAAACATATTAATACTGCACATTTTGGTATCTTTTGTCTATACTTGCCTAAACAATAAAATTTTTGTCATGCGTCAATTATTACTAGTTTTGGCAAGTATGCTAACTCTTAGCAGTTTAGATACCCCTTCAATGACAATGGCAGGCACAACGCCTGATTTACCGCAGATTCGCCTAGCTCAAAAATTTAACTGTAATAATCCTCAGACTCAAGCAGCAATTAATGAATGCGCGAAGTTATCTTATCAGAATGCAGATAAAAAATTGAATCGAGCTTATCAACAATTGCTACCTACCTTAGAAAAATCTAGGAAACAGAAATTGATTGCTGCACAACTTGCATGGTTAAAGTTCCGAGATACAAATTGTGAGTTTGAAAGAAGCAAATATGAAGGAGGAAGTATTGCTCCTAGCATTTATGTTGGGTGTCTAGAAAATCTCACAAAACTGCGTACCCAACAATTACAAGAATATCTTAAATCCGATCCTTAAGTACTCAAAATAGAGCATTTCATAGATTCATAGCGAAAAAAGCTGAAACTTCTGCGCTACTTTGAGTTTAAAAATATTAGGTTTTTAAACTCAAATCAAAGCAAGAAAAGTAGAGTTTTTACTAATAGTTTAAATCTTCTCAATTGGTCTATTTACAACATTTTATTCGAGTTGTTTAAGACGGTAGCCAATACCATGAACTGTTTCAATAAAATCTTCGAAAGCTCCGGCTGCTTTGAGCTTTTGACGTAAGCTTCTGAGATGAACTTTCACAGCATGTTCTTCTGGAGGTGACTCTAGCGACCAAATATGTTCAATAATCACGCTGCGGCTAAGGACACGACGACCATTTCGTAGCAATAACTCTAATATACCGTACTCTTTTGGAGTTAAATGTAGCATATTTTTCCCATAACTCACTTCATAAGTGCTGGGGTTGAGGTGTAGATTGCCCCATTCCAAAATAGGTGGTGATGAAACGTTACCCCGACGAAGCAAGGCGCGAATTCGGGCAAATAGTTCTTGCAAATCTACTGGTTTAACGACATAATCATCAGCTCCCGCATCGAGTCCAGTGATTTTATCGCTAACGGTATCACGCGCTGTAAGCATGAGAACAGGCATACTGTAGCTGTGCGATCGCAATCGATGACATAAACTAATTCCATCGAGTTCTGGCAACATCACATCCAACAGCAGCAAATCATAGTCCAGCATTTTAGCTTGATTCCATCCTGCTTCACCATCTGTCACCACATCAACCATATAACGCTGGTCTGTAAGGGCTTCTGCTAAAGTTTCGGCAAGACGTACATCATCTTCAACTAAGAGAATTCGCATAAATTTTTTTTTAACCATACAACTTATGTTTAAAACTATCTGCGGACTCCCATTGAGAAAATATTGCAAAAAGTAACAATTTCTAGTTTTCGTTGCTTCTTTCCGATTTCTTTACCATTTCCTGAGCGATTTCCTTACTTTTGCTATGTAATTTTCTATTCTATGTAGGTTTTTAATAACCTCCTTTAGACGTTCTAAAAGAACTCTATGTTTAGCCAGGAGATTTTCAGAAAATGACTTTTGGGCAAAGTTCACATTTAGGTGTCAGCCTGTTTGAAGACACTCACTCAACTGGAGGAGTACCTGGTTATTCACCAGAAGAACTTGAGCCTATCATCAGGCTTATATACAGACAGGTTTTAGGAAATGCGTATGTGATGGAAAGCGAACGGCTCACTGTTCCTGAGTCGCAGTTTAAGCGGGGCGAAATCAGCGTCCGCGAATTTATCCGTCTGATAGCAAAGTCAGAGTTATATAGTTCCCGCTTTTTTAGCAGTTGCCCTCGTTATCGAGCAATTGAGTTGAACTTTAGGCATTTACTCGGTCGCGCTCCTATTGACTTCGAAGAAATGCGATCGCACAGTACTATCCTGGATGAAAAAGGTTTTGAAGCTGAAATTGATTCCTATCTTGACAGCGATGAGTACCAAGATACCTTTGGAGAAAATATTGTGCCTTATATTCGAGGCTACAAAACCGAAGCCTTTCAGAATATCGTGCAGTTTACCCATATATTCCAATTAGTTCGAGGTGCTTCTAGTAGCAGTCTCAAAGGTAATTTGGCAGGTAAACAACCTCGCTTGAATAGTTTGGTAATTCAAAGTACCCCTACCCCTGTAGTTTCACCCGCTAGCGATGGGGCTAGATTCCGCAATCCACAACTTGGCTCCAGAACTCGTCATGGTGTAGCAGCCAGTGATGAAGGTAAAGTGTACCGATTACAAGTAACTGGCTATCGAGCAAATACAGTAAACCAGATTTCTCCATTTCGCCGCAGCAATCAAGTCTATCTCGTGCCCTTCAATAAACTATCGCAAGAGTATCAACGCATTCACCAGCAAGGTGGTGTGATTGCGAGTATCACCCTTGTTAACTAGTCAAATCAAGGAACTGGGGAAGAGGCACAGGGCAGGGGGAAGGTGCAGAGGAGAAAAAGGTTATTTTGTATTCTCCCCCTTGTCCCCTGCTCTCTACCCCCTGCTTCTTTTCCATACTCGATACCCAATTCCCTTAAAATTATGCCTATTCCTTTGTTAAATTACTCCCCCTCATCTCGAAATCATCGTGTATCTGGATACGAGATTCTTGGCGACGAGCAACCGAGAATTTATACAGCCGAACATCTGCCATCGTCAGTAGAAATGGATGCCTTGATTATGGCAGCCTATCGCCAGATTTTCCACGAACAACAGATGCTAGATAGTAACCGCCAACCTTTTTTAGAATCTCAACTGAGAAACGGTCAAATCACAGTCAGAGATTTTATTCGAGGGTTAGCAATATCTGATGTATTTCGGCGGCTGAATTACGAAAGCAACAACAACTATCGCTTTGTGCAGATATGCGTACAACGCTTTCTGGGTCGTGAGGTTTACAATGAACGCGAAAAACTAGCCTGGTCGATTGTGCTAGCTACCGAGGGATTACAAGGTTTTATCGATGCTCTGGTGGATAGTGGAGAATACATTAGTAATTTTGGTTACAATACAGTCCCCTATCAACGGCGACGGATTTTACAAGGACGCTCTCAAGGTGAATTACCTTTTGCGAGGATGGCTCGTTATGGCAAAGATTATCGTGACAAATTGCCGGTTCCCATAACCAGAAAGCAGGTTGAGCCTTTTAATTTAAAAACCTTCCTCCGCAGTTCTGATAGGGATGTAGTGTTATGGCTATTAGCTTCACTGCTAGGGCTGATTGTCTTGTTTACTTGGCTAACTGTATTTGGTGACTTGCCAAAATTCGGCGGATACTAGTAACGCTTTGCGTAAACCGTAATTACTGTTACGTCGTGCTGTACTAGTTGAATGGAGTGCGATCGCACTCCAATTAACTGAAAAAGGCTGAATATAAGACTCATATTTGATTTCTGAAAATATTCAGTACAACTCAAAGAGGCTTCTTGACTGTAGCAAGATTGCCTCTTGCTTCTTACGCCGATTACAAAAAATGCTTTAGGCAAGCAATTTATATTATCCAAAAATCGATGTAGCCACTAAATTCATATTAAATTATTTGAAGCAAAACAATGTTGCCACCACAAGCACATAAAAAGATCCAATGTTGGATAAGAAGCCGTCATTTAATATGTTCCGGTCACTTTTTTATATTTGAAACTATAGACTATTCTTGCGTTGATAGATTTACTGAGTGTATAGCCTCTTTAGGAGGAACATTAATTTCTGTTGAGCCGGTTGACAAAATTTGGATGGGCGACCATCGACAGGTTCTTCTTTATCGTGTCAAAGCCAGTTTGTTTACGCCTTGTCATCAGTTAAGGCAATACTGGTTTAAGTATGGTGGTTTGTACACTAGATTTGATAAAAATTGTTAATTTGTTTTGATTTATAGTGACTTAAATTTTATGCTAACGCCAAATTTTATCATTATCAATCTCGCCTCTTTCGGTGTTGGCTTTAGCATTATTGCATTAGGGATAATTTACTATTTTCTCAACCTAGAAATAACCAGACGGCAACGAGCAGAAGCGATCCTGCGGCAACAAACTGAGCGGGAACGGTTGGTAAACCAAATTGCTCAACATATTCGTGAATCTTTGGAGTTAGACGAGGTTCTGACTACTACCGTTGCAGAAGTGCGCGAGTTTCTGCAAGCAGATCGGGTGTTAATTTATCGCCTTTGGGAAGATGGGACAGGTAGCGCAATTACTGAAACAGTTTTACCTGAATATACAAAAATTTTAGGAGAAACCTTTCCAGAAGAAGTGTTTCCGAGAGAATATCACCAAGCTTATTCATTGGGGAAAACCCGTGCGATCGCTAATGTTGAAGAAGCGAATGTCGAATCATGTTTGGCAGACTTTGTGAAACAGTTTGGTGTTAAAGCTAAGTTGGTAGTGCCAATTTTACAAGAGAATCGGGAAGCAGATAAACAACGAGACAGCAAAACACCTGCTTCTCCCCCTTATCTTTGGGGCTTATTAATTGCTCATCAGTGCGATCGCACCCGCGTATGGGAATCTTGGGAAATTGAATTGATGAAGCAACTTGCAACCCAGGTAGCGATCGCTATTCAACAATCAGAACTTTACAAGCAGCTACAAACACTCAACGCTGAATTAGAACACCGCGTTCAACAACGGACTCAAGAGTTAGCTAAAGCCAATGTCTCTCTCAGAGCAGAAATAGCTGAACGTCAACGCACGCAATCAGCATTGCAAGCTTTGATTACTGCCTCTCCTCGTGCCATCTTCACACTTGATTTAGAAGGGAATGTGAAAATCTGGAATCCTGCTGCTGAACGGATGTTTGGCTGGACGGAGGCGGAGGTAATCGACCATCCTAACCCAATTTTTTTAGATGACCAATTAGAAGAATACAACACTCTTCAACAAAGTATATTACAAGGAACAACTTATACCAGAGTGGAATTGCGCCGTTTTAAAAAAGATGGCACTGCGATTGATATAGTTTTCTCTGCCGCTCCCTTGCATGATAGTGACGATAGTATCAACGGTATGGTGGCAGTAATTGCTGATATCACACACCAAAAGCAGCAGGAAGAACAGGTAAGGTTGCTGCAATCTGTGGTTGTAAATACAAATGATGCTGTAGTGATCACTGAAGCTCAACCGATTGGCGAACCGGGGCCAAATATTATCTATGTTAATGAAGCATTTACCCGAATCACAGGTTACAGCCTAGAGGAAGTTTTAGGTAAAACGCCTCGTATTTTGCAAGGAGCGAAAACAAGTCGGGCGGAACTGGATAAAGTTTGGACTGCTCTTTCTCGTTGGGAAACAGTTACCGTTCAGGTAATTAACTACCGCAAAGACGGCTCGGAATTCTGGAATGAATTCAGCATTGTCCCCGTAGCCGATCAAACTGGCTGGTATACCCACTGGATATCAGTACAACGTGACATTACAGGGCGCAAGCGGTTAGATGAAATTCGGATGGCGCTAGAGCGAGAGAGAGAACTTAGTGTGCTAAAAACACGTTTTTTCTCAATGGCATCTCACGAGTTTCGCACACCTCTAAGTACTGCTTTAGCAGCTGCCCAATTGCTAGAAAATTGTCAGGATGAATGGGATAACTCTTCTAAGCGACTGAGGAACTTGCAGAGAATTCAACTCTCTGTCAAAAATATGGTTCAGATGTTAGACGATATTTTAACCATCAACCGAGCCGAAACCGGAAAACTAGAATTTAATCCTAAACTCCTAGATTTAGAAGAATTTTGCGGTGATTTTGTCGAAGAAATGCGCCTAAGTACAGATGAGAGACACACACTTAGCTTTGTTTGCCAAGGGAAAGCTGTTCCATGCTGGGTGGATGAAAGGTTGTTGCGTTCGATTTTGTCTAATTTGCTGCTGAATGCGATTAAATATTCTCCTCAAGGAGGGAATGTCCGTCTAGGGCTGGAATTTAAATCAGATACGGTGATTCTCCAGGTTCAAGATCAGGGTATAGGGATTCCGCTAGCAGATCAAAAGCAGCTGTTTGAGCCGTTTCATCGGGGCAAGAATGTCAGGAGCATTCCTGGTACAGGCTTAGGATTAGTAGTGGTGAAAAAATGCGTAGACTTACACCAAGGTTGTATTAACATCACCACTGAAGTAGGAATTGGTACAACTTGTGCGATCGCTCTGCCATTACTATAAAGTAGGACTTACGCAATAACTCTCTCAAACTCTTATTCTTTGTGCCCTTCTCTACGTTAACGCAGCCTGTTGCAGACAGACTTACGCGAATGCGTTAGCCTGTGCAAACTGCTCTATGTCTAAGTTTTTTCATTATTTTGCTTGCTAAAAGCGCAGCGTTTTTAATGCAAGGCAACACAGTGGCATTGTTAACCGATGCATTGACATTATCAGTCGATGCATTGGCATTGTCAGCCGATACATTGGCATTGTTAACTGACGCATTAACATTGCAGGGTATTGTTAAATTAAATTCGCTACAAACTAATCAAATGCTGTACTAACTAGCATTGTTCAAGATTCCCAAAACCAGCTTTTGGTAAAGAATTGTAATCCAAAATCCAAAATCCAAACCCCAAAATTAGTATGAGTCCCTGACTACGGTAGTCTAGATGAGAGTGAATTTATCAAAGAAGGCAGGAGGCAGAGGGCAGGAGGCAGGAGGAAAACTGCCCTCTGTTTCCTGCCGCGACCAGATGGGTCTTAGTTTAAGACCTCCACAAAACAAATAATTTGGGGCTGCTTATTCATGAAGAGTCTGAATCTCTTTCTAAATAAAACCTCCTGCCTCCTGCCTCCTGCCTTCTGCCTCCTTCAACGCCTAGTTTGATATATAGTTTTATGACTTCAGTTGTTTCTAGTCCCCCACGCACTATTCGGATCGGTTCACGCAAAAGCCAACTTGCTCTAGTTCAAACCTATTGGGTACAAGCGCAACTCCAGAAAAGCTTTCCTGATATCACTTTTGAAGTCCATACCATGTCTACCCAAGGCGACAAAATCCTTGATGTAGCATTAGCTAAGATTGGCGATAAAGGACTTTTTACTAAAGAACTTGAAGTGGGAATGCTCAATCAAGAGATTGACTTTGCAGTTCATTCCCTCAAGGATTTGCCGACTAACTTACCAGAAGGATTGACACTGGCAGCAATTACTGAACGGGAAAATCCAGCCGATGCATTAGTGGTGCATGAAAAGCACAAAGATAAACAAATCGATACTTTACCCGAAGGTGCTGTAATTGGGACATCTTCACTGCGGCGGTTAGCACAGTTGCGCCACCACTTCCCCCACTTTACTTTTAAAGATGTGCGGGGAAATTTGATTACACGATTGGCAAAACTGGATGCAGGCGAATACGATGCCTTAATTTTGGCAGCCGCAGGATTAGAAAGATTGGAAATGAGCGATCGCGTTCATCAAATTATCCCCAAAGAAATCTCCCTCCATGCCGTTGGACAAGGTGCTTTAGGGATAGAATGCCGTGCTGATGATAGTGAATTGCTAACTTTACTCAAAGCAATCGAACATCCTGCAACACGCGATCGCTGTCTCGCCGAACGTTCTTTTCTACGCTCTTTAGAGGGCGGATGTCAAGTACCTATTGGTGTAAATACAGAAATCTCTGGTGAGAATTTGACCTTAACAGGCATAGTTGCCAGTATAGATGGTCAAAAGTTGGTAAAAGATACCGTCACTGGAATTGCCAATAATGCCGAAGCGCTAGGTATTGAACTAGCAGAGTTATTACGGCAACAGGGAGCGCAAGAAATTTTATCAGAAATTTTTGCGGTCATTCAACGCGGTTCCTAAGCAATTAGGCAAGCCGATGTGATTAGATAAGAATTGATCGTCGTTTTACCAAAGACGCGACAAATCGCGTTGGTCGCGATCATCAAGTTAATTTGACAATTATAGACAGAATCGGGGAAGCAAAAATTACCATGCGGATTCTATTTGTTGCAGCAGAAGCAGCACCCATTGCGAAAGTAGGAGGAATGGGTGATGTTGTTGGGGCATTACCCAAATTTCTGAGAGAAATGGGGCATGATGTGCGGATCTTCTTGCCTTACTATGGCTTCCTGCCAGACAAAATGGAAATTCCCAAAGAACCCATCTGGCGGGGGTCTGCCATGTTCCAGGAATTTGCTGTTTATGAAAGCGTTCTGCCTGGTACTGATGTTCCCTTGTACTTATTTGGACATCCCGTCTTCCTACCTCGCCGCATTTATTCTGGAGATGATGAAGACTGGCGGTTCACTTTCTTTTCCAATGGTGCAGCCGAGTTTGCCTGGAATTACTGGAAACCAGACATTATCCATTGTCATGACTGGCATACGGGGATGATTCCTGTATGGATGCACCAAGATCCAGATATCACCACAGTGTTTACAATTCATAACCTGGCTTATCAAGGGCCGTGGCGTTGGTATTTAGAAAAAATTACTTGGTGTCCTTGGTATATGCAAGGACACAACACAATGGCAGCAGCAGTGCAATTTGCCAATAAGGTAAATACAGTTTCGCCCACTTATGCCGAGCAAATCAAGACACCTGCTTATGGTGAAACCTTAGAAGGTTTGCTGTCTTTTATTAGCGGTAAGTTATCTGGGATTATCAACGGGATTGATACTGAAGTTTATAATCCCGTTGATGACAAATATATTGCTCAAACCTTCACTACTGAGACTTTAGATAAACGCAAAGCTAACAAAATTGCTTTGCAAGAAGAAGTAGGATTAGAAGTCAATTCCAAAGCCTTTTTAATTGGGATTGTTACCCGATTAGTGGAACAAAAAGGCATTGATTTGATCTTGCAAATCCTCGATCGCTTCCTATCTTATACAGATGCACAGTTTGTTTTGTTAGGGACAGGCGATCGCTACTATGAAACTCAGATGTGGCAATTAGCATCCCGTTTTCCGGGACGCATGGCAACTTACTTACTGTATAACGATGCCCTGTCTCGCCGCATTTATGCTGGTACTGATGCCTTCTTGATGCCTAGTCGTTTTGAACCATGCGGTATTAGCCAAATGATGTCTTTGCGCTACGGTTCTGTACCTATTGTTCGCCGCACAGGTGGATTAGTTGACACCGTAAGCCATCACGACCCCGAAAATGCCGCAGGCACCGGTTATTGCTTTGACCGCTATGAACCGCTAGACCTTTTCACTTGTATGATCCGAGCTTGGGAAGGCTTCCGTTTCAAACCGCAATGGCAAGAACTACAAAAACGTGGCATGAATGAAGATTTTAGTTGGTATAAATCTGCTAAAGAGTACGTCAAGTTGTACAAATCAATCTATGGTTTGCCAGAAGAAGAGGAGACAGCAAAACCAGAGTTAGTGTTAAACGAGGCAGTTACTACTAGTAAATCCTAAACTGCCAGGGGCGTACATTTCTACGTCCCTAGCGTTTATGACTAGTGAGTTCCACGAACCTCTCCCTGCCTTGAACTAAAGTTCAAGTTTCTCTCCCAATACGGGTTCGGTTTAGGTTTTTTGATGAAAAATCTAGATCACAACAATGCAATAAATCGCCGTCAAGACTATTTATTGTAGAGACGGCGATTTATCGCGTCTTTTGCCTTAATCAAACAATATTGGTTTCTCTTCAACTCAAAGCTACCGTGTACACACAAATCTTTTAGAATTACTGCATAACGTAGAGTAGATTATTTTTTACAAGTCAATGCAAAAAAGGTACAAGTCAATGCATTAAAAGTGTAAGTCAATGCATTAAAGGTACAAGTTAATGCATTAAAGGTACAAGTTAATGCATTAAAGGTGCAAGTCAATGCATTAAAGGTGCAAGTCAATGCATTAAAAGTGCAAGTCGATGCATTAAAGGTACAAGTCAATGCAACAAAGATGCAATACCTCGTAGCCGACTCTGACAGAGAAACTTTTACGTAGTAAAGCCAAGGAAAGGTTTTTCTTGCAGTTACTTAGGCAGACACTATATGAGCCTTTGAATTTACGTATTGTCAATCGTCGCTTTTGCCCCAATTAACCAGTCACCATCACTAGCACATCTTTCCCGACCAGAGGAGTCTCCTAAACGGTCTAGCGCCAATAAACAAGCGTATTTCAAATCCCAAATTGGCGTATTGAGGCAAATTTTGATTTCAGGAATTGCTCGTGAATCACCCAATTCACCAAGAGCGATCGCACACGCCGCACGAGATTTCTGAAATTGGGGTTCGCGGTTGTGCAGGTTTTCTATTAACAAATCATAGGCGGGAGCATATTTCAGCCAGCCGAAAAGTTTCATTACATGGTAATGAGCGCCATAATCGTTATATGCTTTATCCCCATAAGTTGTTAAAAGTGCTTGGGGTGCTTCTTGGGGATAGATATCTAGTAAGGTTTTTGTCGCCAAATAGCAGCGTCCAAAATCAGTTTCGTAGAGTTCGTTAATGACAAAATCTAATACAGGGGTCGCGTCATACTCATGTACTAAATCAAGGTCGTTAGGATGATCGTAAAGTACTTTTTCTAGGTAAGGTTGAATTTCTGTAAAGGTAATTTCACCACTGGGAACGCCTGCATCCAAAAGCATCCGCAATCCTCGCAAGCGAAACACCAGAGATACAGGACAACGAGCAATTTCTGGGATGGCTTTGTAGTAGCGTGCATCAATCAAGTCTTGAATGCAACCACGCCGTGCATTGACGCTGGAACTTTGCAGCAGCGCCATCACCTCAGTGATTTGAGAGTAATCACCGCTAAAACGACAAACTGTAGCGATCGCAGCACTACGCGTAGGTTCGTCTTCAACTTCAGTAAATTTATTTACACGTTCCAAGGACGGCTGATAGTCGGCATTCGCTAAAGTGTGAATAATAACTCGATAAATTTGACCTGGTTTATCCAGTAGTTGCGCCACTTCTTCGAGAATATCTGGATCTTTAGTCCCGATTTCCCCGATCGCCCACACGGTATTTTCAACAGTATAAATATCATCATCTTTAAGGCACTGCCGAATTACAGGTAAAGCTGATTCCGCCTGCAATCGCCCCAAGCTTTCCACAGCCTTGCGTCGGACAATACGATGGTCTAACTCATTAGGGTTACTAGTTTCAATCGCTCGTACCAAAGCCGCGATCGACTGTTCAGTGGGATAATTAATCAGATGGGAAACAGCAATATACTTATCAGAAGCGTCTTCGAGTTGTTCTAATGGTGTATCGATAATTGCGATCGCTTGTTCTTCTGTTAGCCCAAACATTTTAAAAAAACGTTTATCCATTGATCTATAAATGGCTCGTGGATAATTGCTCAGAGTTCATGTTTACTATCGTACTAGGGACTGGGGACTGCAAAATTTTTTTATGTAAGTCCTGTTAGATGGAAGTTGCTATGTTTAACGAAAACCGCTTTGCATCTTCGTAGCCATTTTAAAATGATAGAAGTCTTATAAGGCTCATATTTGATTTTTGCAAAGCTAGGTACAACAAAAAAAGCTTTCTTGTCTATTGCCTATTGCCTTCTTCCCCCTTCCTATTGCCTTTTAAGCCAAACTACTTCACAAATCAAAGCGGATGCCTATATATGAATGATTATTTAGATGATTATGAATTTAACAACCTCGATTTTTACAGAAAAAATCATGGGTTACAGCTTTATTACAACTGGTCTGGAGAAATTTGGTGGCAAGAAACGCCAGACAAGCCAAAAGAAAAATTGTTCTCTATTATTGGGATGAATGCTACTAAAGTATTTCTCAAACCCGATCCTGAACATGGCGAAGTCGGGTATCGCATCAATAGAGAGTTAGGTTTATTTTGTGATCCAGATACTCAAGAAATTCTGCACTTTTGGCAGTCACCAATAGCAAGTCAACCAGTACCAGTAGTTCACATTGCTAACCGCATTGTCCAAGGCTCAGTCAAACCAAAGAAATCTGTTATACCCAAAGGCAAGGGATACATTACCTCGGTTATGGAAATTCCTTTAGAATATCCACATCCTTTAGCAGGAGATAGTAAATATTCAGATTATTGCCCTGGAGAAAAATTTAAGGGAGTTGAGTACTTTATATCAAATACTTGCCGACCTGATGCCACTGAAGTCCCTCCGGCAAAATGGGCGAGAGACTGTCCTTGGATGCCCTGGATGAAGTTAGGTTATGCTCATCCAGCTAAATTAAGATTTGAAACAACAATATTTAGAGTAGATTCTTTTGAGCAGCTTCATCCTAGCTTGGTCAAGTTGGTGAGGGAAAAAGTACCAATTTATGAATTCACGCCAACAGAAAGTGATGAAGCCAATGTGACGAGCATTCAATATTTTAAGAAAAATTTTGAATCCTACTTGCGAGGAGATATTTTTCCACTAGAGGAAACATCTTAAAATAATTGGGAATTGGGAATTGGGAATGGGGAATGGGGAATTGTGCGAAACTAAGATCAAAAGCTCTAATTGAGTCTGACTTTTGAAGATTTCTATCAAAAAGCTTTACCAGTGGTAACGCAATCTGAGAAGATCAGAATATATGCATTTGTCAGCGACTTGTTAGTTGCCTCTTGCCAATCGTTCAATTTCATGTATCCGCTAAGTGCTAATCTTTAGCGAGTAACCAAATACAAACAACAGTCGAACACTGACTACACATCATTCATATAAACAAGCATTTAGGAAACAAAAGTTATGGATGAAACCTCAGAATTCACAACAACCGATAACATAACCCCTCAAGATGTCGCCGAAGTGATTGCAGAACTTGAGCTATATCGGGAACGTCTAGTTCAAGAAACTACAGAAACAGCAAAACGGGCTAAGTTGATGAGGGTAAATGTTATGGCACAACTAGGGCCTGAACTTGCCAAAATTGATTCTGCTCTCCAAGAACTCCGTAATCAGCAAGCTGCTCTGAGCGTCAATAACTAGTAATCATTTTGATAATTTAGCTAGAAGTCATAATGCTCGACTCGAAAACTCAATCCGGGGAAGATTCGTTACATCTTTCCCAGGCAGAAACCGATGCAATACTAGCAGCAGTGAATGAGCAATTAGGCTTAAACTCCTTCAACCCTGACGATCAAGAGCTACTCAAGCAGATGATTGAGAGTATGGGAGACTCACGGGGGATGGTTAGGTTGAGTTTTGCAGAGGCGCTGGGTAAAGTCGGTAAACCTGCGACCCCTTTGTTAATGGAAGCTGTGGCAAATCACCCCAACCCAGTTGTACGCAGAGCCAGCGCCAAAACCCTGACACTGATTGCCGATCCGATCGCAGTTCCCACGTTGGTTAATGCCCTCTTAAATGATGAAGATACAGTGGTCAAAACCTCTGCGGTGGGGGGGCTTGCCAAAATCGGTGAGGCAGCTGTGCCAGCATTGCTGAAAATCTTAGCGTCAACAGAGTATCCAGAAAGTGCTAAAGGACATGCTGTGTGGGCGTTGGGATTTATTGGAGCAGAGGCGAAGGAGCATTTATATCGAGAAATTAACTCAGACTCGGCCGATGTTCGCGCTGCGGTGGTGGGTGCGATCGCTAAAATTGCTGAAGAAGGTACTGAAGAAGGAGCATTTCACATTCTAGTGAACGCTCTCACCGATTCATCTCTAATGGTGCGGTGTGAAGCGGCATCTGCTTTGGGTAGTCTGGCTTATCAACCTGCGATTCCTAATCTAGTTGAGTTACTGCATCATCCCGATTGGGAAACCCGAAAAGCGGCGGCTCTAGCATTAATGAAAATTGGCGATCGCAGTGCCTTAGAACCCTTACAAGTCGCATTAACCCAAGAAGAGGAAGCAGGAGTTCAGGCGGTGATCAAGTTGGCGATTTCTCAAATTGAGAGACAGTTAGAGGAAGATTCTTGGTAATAGGGCATGTATGTTCACATCTTGACATTTTCCTCTCTTTTTGAGAGTATTTAATTGACAATTAGTTTTTTGTTGATTAATAAATATAGACAAAAAACCTAAAGACAAATACATCTGATTGCGATTCGTAACCTCCGCATTGATGCTGCCCAGTACCCAGATGTCAAAAAGCAAATTGACGACTGGTACGCAACCGTCAAAAAAGTGGAATGGCGGAACTTGGAGGACGTTCGCCAGATTTATCGGGATGCGGAAGCGGTTGGAAATTTTACTGTATTTAATATCAAAGGGAATGACTATCGCCTGATTGTCGGTATTGATTACGAAAACCAAACGGTTTATTACAAATACTTTCTAACTCACGCTGAATACGACAAAGGTAAATGGAAAAATGACCCTTACTTTTGACCAAGCTGCTTATAGTATTCTGCTAGCTGAAGTTGCTCCCAAGGTGATTGAGACAGAAGAAGAGTATGATCGCGCCCTAGCTGTGGCAGAGCGCCTAACATTTTGCAAGAATCGGACTCCAGAAGAACAAGCTCTGCATAAGCTGATAGTAACGCTGATTGAAGTGTATGAGGCACAGAACTATCCAATGGATGAATCTGCACCGCATGAAGTTCTCCAACACATTATGGAAGCTAGTGATACTCGTCAAGCTGACTTAGTGGGCATCATCGGATCGAGTGGCGTTGTGTCTGAGGTTGTGAACGGTAAGCGGTCGATTAGTAAGGCACAAGCTAAGGCACTTGCAGATTACTTCAAGGTGACACCCAGTTTGTTCATCTAGTGTATCCGCTCTATTAGAATTGATAAAAGTAGTTGTATAAAAGAGGATAGCGATCGCTATCCTTTTTTATAATTAATCACCTGATCTAATCGGGGCAAAGCACTCACTGCTGATTCACGAACATACGGATCGGCAGATTCATCATTAGTTAATGCTGTCAACACTTCCACTCCCCGCATATCACCCATCGAACCCAGTGCGTTAACAATCGCTACAGCCAGGGCAACATTATCTATTGTTTTTAGAGCTTCAGCCAAAATCTCAAAGGCAGGAGAACCAATTTCACCCAATGCCATTACTGATGCAATATAGACAACGGCATTTGAATCGTTGAGCGCTGTCTTCAATCCCTCTAACCCCTCAACCGGGAAAGGAACATCTGGATGATTAGCAGCAACCTGTGCCAGAGCCTTAGCACAACTACCCCGAATGGTTGCATTCTCGCTATTTACTAATGAATCTACCAATGATGGGACAGCATCTGTACCAATAGCACCCAGTGCCTTAACAGCAGCACGACGGTAAGTCACATCTTCTTCATCCAAAATACCCATCAGGCGAGAAATAGTATTTTCATCCCGAACATCAGCCAGTTCCCACATGGCTCGTTCCCGCAGATTAGGGTTGGGGTGTTTCAACTGTTCAAATAATGAATCTATTGTCATAAAAGAAAATTTTCCTGTTGAAATCCCCCAAGTTCGATCGTGAATTAGGAATTACGTTAGCAACGTAGGAGCGTCATTACGAATTAGTAACAACTGAGGGACTCTTGATCAATCACTCAACCAGATACAGGCAAAGCAACAGACTGAGAGTCCCTGAGTTTTAGAGTATAACGATCGCTCGTCTACGTCTAGTCAAATCCAATTACTATGAAAGGGAGTTGATTACGTAGTCGAGAAGAGCGCGGAACTCACCTAATGCTTGAGGAGACAAGTCACGAGGAGAACAAGCGCGATCGCGAGTGTAAGTCAACGCAGTAACGTAGGGAGCAGTAGGTAGACCCAAAGAGCGGTAAACTTCACGAGCGCCTGCAATACCCCACTCATCCAAAGGACCAGTACCGCCCACAACTAAGCTGTAGTTGATCAAGCGTAGGTAGTGCTTGATGTCGCGGAAGCACTTGTCTTTCTTAACTTGAGTGTCGCCAGCTTCACCTTCTTGGGTCAAGTAAGGATATTTCTTAAAAGCAGCATCATAAGCTTCTTTAGCGACTGCATCAATACCAGCAGCCAACTTTTCAGCAGCTTCTAAACGAGCGCTAGCGCGTTGAATGCTACCTTGAACGGATTCTAGATCAGAGGTGGTTGGAAAACGACCTGCTGCATCAGCAGATCCAATAACCGTAGTGATAACTGATTTCATTGCTTTTTATACTCCAGATTAGATGTGATCGGGTTTTGTATTTCAGTTGGCTTGACTAATAGGCTTAAGACATTAGCGATTAGCAATTAGCTCAGAGCAGAAATAACGCGATCGAAGTAGCTAGCAGCTTCAGCAGCTAGAGCAGAGCAGTCGCCTTGAGGAGTGTCAATCTTGCGGAATTTCTTGCCAGCGTTAGCTTCAGTATTGGTGTTGGTGATGTGAGCGACGCTGATAGCCTTCAAGATTTGGAAAGCGCGTACTGAAGATCCAGTAGGTACGCCCAAAGCTGTGTAGGTTTCTTTCAGACCGTTCAAAGCGCGATCGTCTAATACAGAAGAATCACCAGCCAATAGCGCATAAGTTACGTAGCGCAGAACGATTTCAGCATCGCGCAGGCAAGCAGCCATCCGGCGAGTGGGGTACAAGTTACCACCAGCTTGAAGCAAACCTGTGTTTTCACAAGCAATACCAGCAATGGCATCAGAAACTGCACAGCTAGCGTTGCTGGCGATCGCATTCACAGCATCAAGGCGCTTGTTGCCTTCAGCAATGAAAGACTTAAGGGCTGCTAAGTCAGCACCACCGATAGGAGCGGTTTTGGCATCAGCCGCAATTACAGCTCTGGAAAAAGCATCAAGAACCATGAGTTCTCCTTAATATTCACAAATGGCGGATATTATTTCTGGCGTGTTCTCGATCAGAATTAACTGCGAGTAGCCAAACAAAAACATAGGGGATCAATAGTGCCCTAGTCTTTACTATGAGAGACAAAGTAATAATCTGTAATATTTAATTTGAAAATTGGGAATAGGCAATAGGCATTGATTATTCCCTATTCTCCTCTGCCCCCTGCTCCCTGCCCCCTGCCTCTTCTTCCAATGCCTAAAAAATTAAGACTTACGCATTTCAACGGAACTTTGCCACTGCGTAAGTCTTAAGGAAAGGATATTCTTTTTTTTACTCTATCAAGCTTGTTTTAGCAGATGTTTGACCAAATTATCTTTTACCATCATCTGCCGTAAAACTTCTAACAAAAATTCTTGAGCTTCTTGTTGGCTCAAACTCTTTACCTGATCTTTCAAGTTTTGTAAGCGAAATTGTTGCTCTAATGTTAATTCGACTGGGAAATCCATCATTCACTCCTCTGATTGACTGAATCGAAGGTATCTGTTGTTACTAGTAATGTGAAGACGATCGCTTTCAACTATTTTAGCACTGAGATATTAAACTGTCTACATTGTCAAGCTATAAAGAATAGCCCTTATAAAAATTTACAATTGTGTAACAACATCTCTATCTAACCCTTTGTAGGGAGTTTGTTGAAGCCGATCACTAATCGCTGTAATGTTTAGAATGTTTATATACCAATAAGTGTAAAAAGAAAAAACACGTATAACATCATCCGCAGGAGTCATAAGTAGGAGTCAGAAGATTGATAGACGCAATGGAATTCTTTCAGCTAAGTGCTGGTAAGTGGCGATCGCAACGAGCAACTCATCATCTGGCATTCAAGCGCTCAGAGACGGGAGAATCGGATATACAAGTAGAAACTCTCGAAGCCAATCATCCAGAAATCATTGAACTGTGCCAGTATCATGAAATTGACCCCAGCCTTTCAGTAGGAGGGTCACGTGTGCGTTGGCTAGGCACAATGGCTTGGGATAGAGAGAACGAAGAGAACCATCAGGGGAAAACTATATTTGCGATCGTGCCTGATGGCGATAACCCAAGGGCTGGCAAATTACTGCGCGAAAGAGGCTATGCCGAAATTGTGCCTGTAGTCGGTCTTTTTCACATGGATGATGAAGATGGACTAGTGTTAACAACCGAATATGAAACAATGAGTTCCATTGAGAGGTTCTGGTTCGCCAGCCCAAATATGCGACTGCGAACCAGTACAGTAAAACGGTTTGGTGGCTTCAGTACGGCATCGTTTTGTACTGAAAGCCGCATCGACAATTCTGTTGAGGTTTCCGGCACAGAACAGGTAACATCCGCACAAGTGCAAGATGTAGAAAAAAGACAATTTTATTCAGTTCTGGGTTGGTGAATTATCTCAAGCAAAATGATGCTTTTACTCGTGGGCAAGATTATCTGCATCAAGTGCAGAGACTTGCCCTAGAGCCGGGGATGGTGGATGTGTTCGATAACCTGCGCGATCGCATCCCCATTTGCACTTGGATTGGCGAAAATATTAACACCGTAAACGCTCAGATCAACGCCTACTTAGAAGTTTGTCATGAGTGCTTTCATCCGCAAGAGCGTCGCCACATCCAAATTTTTGCAGTCCCCATAGCTCAATCTTTTGGCATAGACGGGCTGTGCAACATTCTTACAAATCCAATCACTATTCTGGTAGATGTCGGTCGAGTTGCACCTAAAGACTGGTTTGGTGTAGTCGTCCATGAATATGCCCATGCCCATCTAGGAGATTTTGGTCACAATCAGCAGTTTGCTAGCATCCTATCTCATCTATGTTTAGGACTGGGATTAGAACCACCCTACTGGGAGGAAGGAATGGAAGCAACTTTGCGTAGCTGGCCTTACTGTAAGTCAACCATAGATCCTCTGGAATTTTGGATAGGTCGTTGAGGGGGCAGGAGGCAGGAGGCAGGAGGGAAATAACTAATGCAATTCCCCATTCCCAATGCCCAATTCCCAATCTTCCATTAATTTCTTTTGCTAAATGTTAAATTTTATTGCTTCAGTTAAAAAAAGTGAAACTCAATCTTCTAATCTGAAATATGTGAATAAAATTTTTTAGTCATTTACAGTAACTATTAAGCTGGAAGTTGCACTACTTTTTTTATTGATTAGCTATGGGTTGAATCCAGTGTGCTAATCGTTTTTCATACCCAATACTTAAAATCACTCTTAGTTAAGTTTCGTGAAATTTTATCAGAATCTGAGGTTCTGATACAACTACTCCCTTAATATGTGATTTAAAGTTGTTAACTTTAATTAAGAACATGGAGGCTTTAGAATGGCAATTCCTCTGTTAGAATATGAACCTTCAAGTCAAAACCAGCGTGTAGCTGGATATGAAGTACCGGGTGATGAACAACCCAGGATTTTTACTACAGACAATATCCTGTCTCCATCAGATTTAGGCGATCTGATCGAAGCAGCATATCGTCAACTTTTCTTTTATGCTTTTGCTGCCGATCGCGAAACATATTTAGAGTCTCAACTCCGTAATGGACAAATTACAGTACGGGACTTTGTTCGTGGATTGGTGCTTTCCAATACTTTTAAGAAAAGCTTCTACGACCTCAACAATAATTACCGCTTTGTTGAGCAAGTAATTCAGCGCGTTCTAGGACGTGACCCATACAACGAGCGTGAAAAAATCGCTTGGTCAATTGTGGTCGCTACCAAGGGTATTGTAGGCTTTGTTGATGAAGTTCTCAACACTGAAGAGTACCTGAGCAATTTTGGATATTCCACAGTGCCCTATCAGCGCCGTCGGATACTGCCATCTCAATCTACAGGTGAGTTGCCATTTAACATCAAATCTCCGCGATACGAAGATTACCACCGTGCCAAACTGGGTTTCCCCCAAATCATTTGGCAGGTCGAAGTACGCAGATTCCTTCCACAAGAACAAAAGCCAAAAGCTGGCGATCCAGCTCTGTTCTTGACTATGGCACAAAGTGTCAATGCAACTGGCAATACGCCACAAAGAATCTCGTCATTCAACATCGATATCGAAAAGTCTGTACCTTATCGCCAGTTAGCTGGAATTAAGTAACAATTTTTGGTCGGCGGCTGTCTAGTACATCGCTTTGATCATTTTATAGCGTGCATGAGTCTTGGGTTATGTAGGAGTTTCATTTAGGTATAACTAGTGAAACAGACTCTATCCCATGTCTGATGCACGCTAGTTGTTTATGGGAATTGAGAATGGGGAATGGGGAATGGGTATGGTTTTTTGTTAATGCCCTATATCTCTAAAATAGAGTGATTTGTATGCCTGAGATGAGCTAAAGTGTAGTTCGTCTTTTTAGCATCTCCAAAAGTTTTGTAAATTGGGTGGGAGGGGTAGCTGTCACCTCAATCATCTCGCCGGATAGGGGATGCTGTAATCTTAGCCGCCAAGCGTGTAGTGCTTGACCGGACAAATTTACGCCCACTGAATGACCAGAACTATAAACTGGGTCGCCGACAATGGGATGACCCATTTTGGCGCTATGGACACGTATTTGATGGGTGCGTCCAGTTTCTAATTGGAAGCGGATTAAAGTGAAATTACCGAGGCGTTCTAGTACTTGCCAATGAGTGACGGCAGATCGTCCGCCTTGTTCAATAGGCATAATAGCCATTTTTTTGCGGTCTTGTGGATGGCGACCAATGGGTAAGTCTATTGTGCCACTCTCAACTTTTGGCGCACCGTAAACCACGCCCAAGTATTCTCTGCGTGCGGTTTTAGCTTTGAGTTGAGCTTGTAGGTGATGATGGGCAACTTCTGTTTTTGCGATCGCGATCGCTCCCGTTGTATCCTTATCCAATCGATGGACGATTCCTGGACGTTGGACTCCGCCAATTCCTGGTAAATTGGGACAGTGTGCCAACAAAGCATTTACCAGTGTGCCATCTGGATGACCGGGTGCGGGATGGACAACTAAGCCTGCGGGTTTGTTGAGAATAAGTAATTGGTTATCTTCGTAAAGGATATCTAAAGGGATATCTTCTGCTAGCAGTTCTAGGGGTTGTGCTTCTGGTATTTCTAGAGTGATGCGATCGCCTAGCTTGACATTGATCTTCTTAGAAGTGCAAACTTTATCATTAAGTTGAACATTACCCTGTTCGATTAACTGCTGGATGCGCGAACGGGATAAATCTGGTAATTCTTGGGAAAGGAAACGGTCAATGCGATCGCCTTTAGTTTCGGTGCAGTGTATCGTATTACTGGAGGGAAGTAAGCTAGGTGCTGCATCCTCTATGTGAGAGGAGAAGCGATCGCTATTTTCTTGGATTTGTAAATTAAATTCGGTCACAATTGCTCTGGATTATTAATTCCCCGTTCTTTAAGTAAAGCGCGGAATCCCTTTATTTGGGTGGTTAAAAACCTAGTCTACACAAGCAAAACCGAAAGAGGTGGGTTTCAAAACCTTAATTTGGACTTAAATTTTGTTTGTATAGGGGTAAATTCTATTCACCCTAGCTGTCTTGTATTTGTTCTCTTAACCATTGTCGAAATGATCTAAGTGCTAAACTTGTTCCTGTGGTTCGTGCCATTTCCACAAACCGAGGAATTATTTCATTGACAGGAAAAGCAGGAAATATGGCGCTTGTGAGAGACTTTATATATTGTTCACCTTGTAATAAGTTAATTTCTAAATTTTTACTTTCATATCGCCAAATTTCAGGTACTTTTAACGCCTGATATGCACTAATTTGGATTTTAGAGGTGACATCAATTTCAATCGCTAAATCAGGAGGAGGATCAACTGTTAAGTCGATCTTATCCTTGCCAATCATTAGCTGATAGTTTTGAATATAAGTAAGTGGGTGCTAAAATTTTCCGCTATGTAACAGAATTTTAACCAGAGTTTTTAGAATTAAATTTTACACGTCGTGTACTGTAATTGCTTTTTTCCCCTCTAGCTTGAACGCCATTGATTACA
>NZ_JADEXU010000137.1 GCF_015206895.1 Nostoc sp. LEGE 12450
TGTAATCAATGGCGTTCAAGCTAGAGGGGAAAAAAGCAATTACAGTACACGACGTGTAAAATTTAATTCTAAAAACTCTGGTTAAAATTCTGTTACATAGCGGAAAATTTTAGCACCCACTTACTTACTATAACGAAGCCTACTAACCTATTTCATGCAATTCGAGTTACTTGCTGATTCACACGGGGACGGCCAAAGCGCTCCCAAGCACTCCCTCCTCGCAGAAACAACTCTAAAAAGCGCAATGGTTCCCCGGAATCGCCTGTTGGCCAACCGGAACTACCTGGAGCAAAGGCTAAAGTTCCTTCAGATACCTTGAAGCTGCCATCAGAATATACTGCATCACTAACCACATCTCCAATCCGAATCACAATCTTGCTTTGAGGCTCCAAGTTAAGTGTATTGGCCCCAATAGTTGTTTTGATGTTGCCATAGCCATCAATCCAGGCAATTCGATCTGTTGGAACATCTGGGATTTGCTCGCTCTTAAGGCTATCTCCCAGGAGGCTAAAATCTTCATTCATAATTGCAGCCGCCGCTGGAGGAAATACATCCCGTGAGCGAAACTGCGAACCGCCACGAGCAACGTTGACCACTCGCAACTCCTTTGTATAGTCTTTGATAAAGGAGAGGGTGTAGCCCGCATTTACACCTACTACTTTTACACCATTAGATAAAAGGGCATAAGTTAGTCCTTCACCTTCATTGTCTCGACGGGCTTCGGGATCATCCTGACGAGGGGCACAGTTGTGATAAATTAGGCGATCGCTAGGGCCAGGGTTGAGTCCTAGTTGGGCAATCCAGAATCCCGTTGCTAATGTACTGAATGCTGGAACCGAAAGCAAATGAATTTGGGCATGGGGAAAAGCCATCAGCAGACGTTGTGTGACTTCTGTAAATGCCGGATCTCCTGTACCGTAGTCTGCAATGACACAAATAAACATTCTGCTCCTCCTTCCTTAGCAAGTAATTTGCAATCAATGGTTAGGCAATAGGTGGTTTTAAACGCCCCACTGGCCCTGCCTCATCAGTAGTTTAGGTGCGATCTCAACTATATACAAGATTTCTACATAACATTGAGCGTAATTTTCCACTAAAAAAATGCTGGAATCACCAACCTAGATTTATTACATCAGTCATCATGTGATTACAGGTTGAAATAAGCAGTTGTCTGTTCATTTCACTCCTATTAATAACGTTAAAGTCTTAGTCCAAGCAATGAAAACAATCACCTCACTTTTTAGCGAAGAACGCAACCAACTCCAGACAGATATTGATAACACAACCAACATCGAGGAGATAGTTAAGTTGGTTCACAATCGACTTGATAATCTCGAAAGAGTTTACATTGAAAAGCTTAATTTAGCTCAAGTTCGTCTAGCTTCATTTTTCCTAGATACCCTGCGGCAGTCCATCGCCACTCTCGCTGCGGCTAACTATTCTCAAGTTACTCCAACAGAGCGAAAGCAATTTACTAACCCAAGTACAAAGTTTTTTTCCAGCAGATTAATTCTGAAACTGCTAAAGGGACTAATTTATATAGGCATCTTAGGTTCGTTATTCTCTTTAACTAAAACTACCCCAGGTGCATGGATGGCTATCTTACTAACCTCTGTACTTCTAGGGGTAGAAGTTGTACTTCAACTCGACTTAAAGAATCAGCAAAATTCTATATCTTCAGAGCTATTGGAATTACCTAAACCTCTGCTCCGGGTTGATAGCAAGGTATTTTTAGATCATCTTGGTGATGCTCTCAACACTATCGACCTAGCAGTAGCTAGAGTAGAAGAATGGAATAAACATGAAGGCGATCTAGCAATAGAAGAACTGCCAGAGTTATTAAATTTTCTGCAAAGGCTAATGGGCGCATCTAAACTTGATAAACCCCAAATGGCTTATGAACTTGCAAAACTTCTGCCACAGATTTTAATGTCTCAAGGAATTAACACTCAAATTTACCGACCAAATGACCCTCACAGCGATCGCAATTATTTTGACTTCGAGCCAAGTATCGACCCCGATACCAAAGATCATGTAACTCTAACTCCGGCTTTGTTGAAAGGCGATCGCTTGATTCGGCGCGGTAGGGTAATTGAGCCAGCATATTCCGCTTCTAGAGAATAATAGACAATAAGGGTATGGAAATTTTAGAAACAATCGGTTTTGATTTGGGGCACGGTGAAACGGCTGTAGCTAAAGCGATCGTGGAAAGCATCGACCCCCCCCAGATGCTGGAGATTAATAACAAGAAGAACCAAATTACAGCCCTTGGTTGGCATCCTAAACTCGGTTATCTTGTCGGCGAACAAGCATTAATTCAAGCTGGCGTTACCCAACTGACAATTTCTTTCAAGCAAAAACCCAACAACGATCCCAAATATCGGGAAACAATTAGCACTTTTGTAGCAACCTACTACCGCCTTTTGAAAGAAAGCAAACAACTTGAAGGTGGGGAAAGTAGCTATTTTTACATAGGTTGCCCTTCAGGATGGTCAATTAGCGATCGCACCGAATACCAAAAGCTACTTCAAGAAGCTGGCATTCCCCAACTAAATGTTGTACCCGAATCGCGGGCTGCTTTCATGCAAGCCAAGGAAGCCGGAAAACTGGAGTATGACAAACTTGTTGCATCGGTGCTAATTGTCGATATTGGTTCTTCAACCACAGATTTTACTCTGGTTAAGAGCTTAGAAGAGATCCCCATAGATTTTGGGAGTAATACTTTAGGTGCATCTCTAATTGACAAGGCTATTTTTGCCCGGACTCTCGCCAACCACGAACAAAAAACATTACTCGAAAAAGTATTTAAGGAATATCCGCATCACCAAGCTCGTTGTGAACTTGCTTGTCGCAAAGCTAAGGAAGATTACTTTTCTAATGAACAGCTATACAGCGATCCTGAATCCTTTGCGCGTGGCTTCGAGTCGATCAACGAACAGATTTATTTTATTCCCCAAGTCAATAAATTGATGATGGAGGAAATTTTAAACCAGCCCTTACCGGAACTGGGACATCATAGTTGGGTGCGATCGTTTACCGACTCTTTAACCGAGGCCAAAGAAAAGCTAGAAAAACTTGGAATCGTGCCGAAACTTCTGCTGATGACTGGCGGTGCATCTCGCATGAAGTTTACCCACTTGCTTTGTCAGGAAATGTTTCCCGAGCCAGAAACGCTGCTTCGCCCCGATCCAGAACCGGAACGGTGTATCGCACTGGGATTAGCACGAGTAGGACGATGGGATCTGCGTGCTGCTGCTTTTAAGGAAGAAGTCAACAAACTATTTACCTCGAATACGCTTAAAGGTTTGATTGAAAGGCATATCCCGGAGTTAATTGAATCATTAACTAAGCCTTTGACAGATGGCTTGATTGTCAACGCAGTTAAACCAGCTTTAAAAGATTGGCAAAAAAACAAAATACGGACTTTAGCCGATTTGGAAACATCTTTAATTAGTCGGGCAGAACAGTGGCTCAAAAGCGAGATTGCTGTGCAGATAATTAATCATCAATGCGCTTCTTGGTTTAGCAATAAAATCCAACCCGATTTAGCCGCACAAACCGATCCAATCTGTCGAAAGTTTCAGATACCTAGAAGCAGCTTAAGGTTCCAAGATAGCATTGACCCAAATTTTGTTAACCCAGAGCTACGAATTGGAGATGCTATCCTTGCTGAAACAGTGGGCTTTATCGTCAATGTAGTAATTGGTGGAGGCACTGTAGCTAGCATCATCACTCTCATACTAACAGGACATTTAACCTGGCCTATTGCACTAGTATATGGGGCTTCGGTGATGGCGGCAGGAATGGAGCTAAATCGTAAGAGTGTTCAAGAAGTAATCAAGACAAATGTGGATGTACCTAGTTGGGTTCGTTCTAGTTTTTTGAGTGACAAAAAAATCGATGATATGTGTGAGCAAATAAAGCCTGAGTTAGAGAAAGTTCTTCAAGAACAATTGACAGCAGATCGAGAGGCTTTTGATAAACTGATTAGTAAAGTTGAGCAAGGGCTTCAAAAAACCCTTTCTAGCAAAGTTCAATCTTGCATAATTCTGATCCAATAGCGGTGATATATAGCAGTAAATATAGTTTTTATAATCTCAGCATTCTTTGTGAATCTGCGGTTTAAAAGGAATTTATTTAACCGCAGAGGCACAGAGAACACAGAGTAGAAGAGGTTAAAGAATAATTTATAAACTAAAATTTTCACCCACCTTGAAAGGGTTAGTTTTATACCAATACAGTTCAGATAAGACCAAAACACTTGTAGAGACGGCGATTTATCGCGTCTCGAAAAACCCAAATTTTGCCAGTAGCCCTTAACTGAACCGTATTGAGTTTTATACAGTAAAAACAGAAGTGAGATTAGAGAGAAAAGTCAATTAATTAAATATATAAATTACTCAAAATTCAATGACTCAAGCAATAGTTGTCTTTCTCATCATTGGACTAATTATAGCTGGAATTTTAGCCAATCCTATCCTAGTTAAAAGGCGAAGAAACCGTCTTAAATACCGTCCTTTTCCTCCACTGTGGAATTCGATTATTGAGAATAATCTTCCTATTTATTTGTATCTCTCTCCCAATGAGATCAGACGAATTCAGGGACATATTCAAGTATTTTTAGCAGAAAAGCAATTTATTGGCTGTAGAGGATTACAGGTGACGGAGGAAATGAAACTGAGCATTGCAGCTGTCGCCTGTTTACTTTTATTAAATGAACGTGGGCAATACTTCCCTAGACTTCGTTCAATTTTGGTTTATCCTAATGCTTATTTTGTTAAAGAAACGACTTCCATCGGAAAATATGTTGTTGAAGAAAGGCGTGTGGCCAGACTAGGAGAATCGTGGACAAATGACCAATTAGTGCTGTCTTGGGAACAGGTGAAACACGACATTGATAACTGGAGTGATGGACGTAACGTTGTGCTTCATGAATTTGCCCATCAATTGGATCAAGAAGATGGTAAAGCTGAAGGAGTTCCGATACTGCAAAGCAACTCAGACTATACTATATGGGCGAAAGTGATGACAGAAGAATATCAGCAACTTTGTAATGATGTTCTACAAGGTGCAAAGACGGTAATGGATAGCTATGGCGCAACAAATCCCGCAGAATTTTTTGCCGTAGCGACTGAGACATTCTTTGAAAAACCGCACCAATTATTGTCTAAGCATCCGGCACTTTATGAGCAACTGCAACGTTACTATCAATTAGATCCTGGGCAATGGGTATAAACTAAATAAATAGGCAAAAAAAAATCACATTATGTCCCAATACGCTTGGGTTAAACGCTACTTGTACAAAATTGTGGGTTTTGAGACGCGATAAATCGCCGTCTCTACAAGTTTTTTGGTGTATTGCATTATGTCCAGTTAATCAACCTTCCTTTAAAAATATTTTACGAATTACGAATTACGAATTACGAATTATTTCAACTATGACTTTTCATCGCCAGAATCTTCAAAGCCGCTGCTTCAGGGACAGGCATCACTGATAACCGATTTCCTTGTCTCACTAACATTAAGTCTTCATCGCTAAACTTTTCTTTGAGTATTGATAGCAAGATTGGGTTAGAAAAAGTCTCAACGAATTCTACTATAACTGTTTGCCACCGAGGGGATTCGGAAGTTGATTTCGGGTCGTAGTATTTACTTTCTGGCTCAAACTGACTTGGGTCAGCAATATCTTTTTTGACCACACGCACTAACCCCGCAATACCAGGAAAATTAGTGTTTGAATGATAGAAAAAAGCTAAGTCTCCTTCCTCCATTTGGCGCAAAAAGTTACGAGCTTGATAATTGC
This sequence comes from Nostoc sp. LEGE 12450, assembly GCF_015206895.1. GTDB lineage: Bacteria > Cyanobacteriota > Cyanobacteriia > Cyanobacteriales > Nostocaceae > Nostoc. Next base: position 5,804 of record NZ_JADEXU010000137.1, read on the forward strand.
GAACACCGTCCCAGATAGTTTGGCTTTGCTGTTGAAGGTCAACAATGCTATAGGCTTCTGGCTCTGATTTCATTAGCCAATAATTCATTTATGCAAGTTATGAATATACAAATAACAAGGGTTTTTAAGACAAGGGGCAAAATCCCCTTGTCTGAGATAGTACCTGGATTTACGCCGTTCTGTGCCAGTGAATTTAACTGCGGTAAGCTAAAACGGCATAAAATGGATCTCCTCCAGCTGCACCCAACCACTGAAATAAATTCGGTAATGTTGACTTATGAGCTATGATTTCTGCGATTGTAAATCCTGGAACTGAGGCGAAGTAGGCTTTGACTAATTCCACTCGCTGTGATTCTGAAGCTTCGCGCCAAGCCTGAATCGCTTTTTCAAAAAACATCCGGTTAGAAAAGCTGATAATTGCGACACCACCGGGTTTCAAGATGCGGTAAATTTCGGAAAATACTGCTTCTGGATATTGCACATACTGCACAGATACGCAATTGAGAACAGCATCAAAATTTTCATCTGGTAAAGGTAGCTGCGGATTTTCGTTAAGATTTTGCACAAAATAATGATTTAAGCAGGTATTTCGTGCTAATTCCTCAGCGTTGAGTCCGTGTCCTTCCACATGGTCAAACTGCATCTCTTCTGGTAGATGAGACACCCAACTGCTCATCATATCAAGAATGCGGGTGTTCGGTTTGAGGCGATCGCGGTATAAATCCGTTAGCTGTTGAATAAATCCTTCATCCACATGGGTGACGAAGCGGGGATAGGCATAGAACAGCTTATCGTCTTTGTCGTCTAATTTCTGGCGTTGATTCGGTCTTAATTGCATAAATCTCTGTTTTGGAGTACTTTTTTCAAAAAATGCGGCAATTTCAGGTATTGTTCAAAAAACACTATGTAACATATTTTAATAACAGCAAGATACATAAACGAGTCTAAATAGCAGCATTAATTTTATCAATTCAATGTTTTATAAATTACATATCTTGCGGCATATTTGGCGACAAACGCGCCTAGTGGGATTATTACCATATTTGAGTTTGTTACTTTGGATACTTCCCTTATTATTATTCACTTCTGGGCACAATAGCCTGATGGCACATGATGAAGCGCTTTACGCTTCACGTGCGCGTCTGATGTTTGATTCTGGTAATTGGATAACTCCTTGGACAACGGCACATCATAAAACCCCTGGCCCTTATTGGTTAATTGCCAGTTTCTACAAGCTGTTTGGTATGAGTGATACTAGTGCGCGTCTTCCTAGTATGATTGCTAGTATTTTTAACTTATGGCTTGTGTATGAAATCGGCAAAATTATGCTGGGCAAAAAATTAGCTTGGCTTGCTGCTGCAATTTTAAGTGTGGAATTTCTCTGGCTACAATACTCTCGCTTAAGTACACCTGATATACCGATGGTTCTATTGGTACTTTTAGCTATTTTGTCTTTAATAAAAACGGAATCATATCCTAAATATCGCTATTTTTTGAGTTTTATAGCTGGTTTAAGTTTAGGTTTAGGCTTCTTAGTCAGAAGCTTTATGATTTTTTTGCCAATCATCGCTTTATTCCCTTATTTAATTTGGGAACATCGCCGTCATCATCATCTTACTAACCCATTTTTGTATTTAGGCTTTCTTATAGGTTTAACACCTACCTGTGTTTGGCTGTATTTAAGCTGGCTGCACTACGGAAATCAGAGTTTTGAAGAGTTGCTCAAGTTTGTTATGCAGCTAGGTTCTGAAAATAATTATAGAAATGATCGGCTATTTTATTTATGGAATATTCTTTTAAAAGCATTTCCTTGGGCTTTTTTCGGAGTTTTAGGTTTATTTTTGACTCTACGTCGTCCTATTCCTCGTTATCAGTTAATATTAGTTGGCTTTCCACTTATCCTATTTTGTGAGCTTAGTTTTTTTAGCACTCGTCTCCCTCATTATAGTCTTTGCCTTTATCCGTTTATAGCTTTGTTTGCATCTGTGGGTTTAAACTGGTTAGGTAGTATTTACCAGACAGGAATTACCCCCCCATTACCTCTTGAAAAAGATAAGATAAATATATTAAGCCTTTTTGCCAAAAAGAATCTTCCTCGGAATCTCAGTTATGGCTTTGGTGGGTTCGGTATTTTACTTGTAATAGTGAGTATTGGCATTTTTAGTTGGGGTAGTTTTGATTTTCGCAAGTATGCAACTATTGTCTTGGCTATGGGCTTGGGTTGGTTAATTTTACCTGTAGTGTGGATTAGTCGTTACCACTTTGGCAAGAAGTTTCTCACAGCGCGTTATTGGATTGCAGGTTGGTTAATTCCCTGTTGGCTAGCTTTGGCGACGATTGGTAGCACAGGTCTGTTAAGTGACTATAACCATGTTTTGAAAACTTTTTTACAACAAACTGCGATCGCCTCAACTCTCCAATCTCATCCTACCTACTACATGGAAATAGACCAGAAAACCCAAGTACTATTGGAGTTCTATCTTCCTATTCATGCCCAGCAAGTAGCCTCTATTTCGCAAATTCCAGCTTTGAGCTATGCTTGGATCTATAGTGACCAATCCCCTAAATTATCTAGACCTCACCGTATTCTCGGCACTGTCAAAGAGTACCAGTTGATCCAATTTCTTCCCTAAGATAGATGCAAAGCACCTATTGCTAAAAAATGTTGATTTATATACTATAGACAATAGTACGCATACTAAGTATTTTGTTAAATGATTTCTACATCTAATCATTCCCCAGCCTTAGAGTCGTGGCAGCAAAATCTGGCACCATACAATTTGGGCTATAGAATCAAATTAGTCTCACAATTGCTCAGTCGCAAGTTTACAGATAAGCTAGAACCCTTTGGACTTACACCATTTCACTGGTTGGTATTGTGCTGTTTGTGGCAAGAAGATGGTTTACCTACTTCTAGTATTGGAGACAAACTCAAACAAGTAGGAGGAACTTTAACAGGCGTACTAGATCGGATGGAAGAACGCGGTTTGGTGCGTCGAGAACGCGACACTCACGATCGCCGCATCTGGCGGATCTGGCTAACGGATGCAGGTAAAGAACTAGAAACTATTTTACCCCCAATCGCCGCCGCAGTGCGGGATGAAGCAATGGACGGTATTTCTTTTGCTGACCGAGAACTGTTTTCCCAAATCTTGAATCGGGCGATCGCTAACCTCTCCTAAAGATGATCCCATAATCACCCGACCGGGGGAAGTGTTGTAAAGATTTGTTTTGAGATAATATTACGCATACTAAGGAAATAAGATTTTTTTCAGGAAATACTACGCATTCTAAATAAAAGACTATCAATCAAATCATCGAACAAGCGAGTTAAGAATCATGAAAACCAATACATTTAACGGACGCAACCAAAACAAAACCATAGTTATAGAAAAAGAATTGATTCCTAATTCAGAGACTTTAGAAGCTGTAACCGTAGAAGCGCCTGTTGTAACTCCTGAGATCGAGAAAGAAGTTGCACCGAAGCGGAAAAAACCAACTGGTTTGATTTTGGCAGGATTAGGTGTGGGTGCGATCGTCGCAGGTACTTTTGGTTATAACTATTGGCAATATGCCTCTACCCATCAGGAAACAGACAACGCCACCGTAGCGGGAAACATTCACCAAGTTAGTAGCCGAATTCCCGGAACTGTAAGTCAGGTGCTTGTGAATGATAACCAACTGGTGCAACCGGGACAATTGTTAGTAAAATTAGATCCACGAGACTATGAAAGTAAAGTACAGCAAGCACAAGCAGCCTTAGAAAATGCACGTGGACAAGCCCAAGCTGCCCAAGCAAATATTGCTTTAACTTCACAAACTACCACTGGTAAGACAACTCAAGCACAGGGAGATGTTAGCGGTGCGGTAGCAGCAATTTCCACAGCCCAAGCAGCAGTACAAGAAGCCCAAGCTGGGATACCAGCCGCGCAAGCTGAAGTCAGATTAGCTGAAGCAGGGATTCCCGCCGCCCAAGCGCAGGTAGCGCAAGCAAATGCGAATTTGGAAAATGCCCAAGCAGATTACAATCGCTACAACGAATTGTATAAAAACGGTGCGATCGCTCGTCAGCAGCTAGACGCAGCCAAGGCCGCTTTTAATGTGGCTACGGCACAAAAGAACGCTGCTGTTCAGGGAGTAGAACAAGCCCAAGCCAAGTTAGCCTCTGCGAGAGTTGGTGTTGCCAAAGCCCAGTCTCAGCTAGCACAGGCGCAAGAAAATGTCACCAACGCCCAAGCCAAATTGGCAGCATCCAAGGGAGGATTGCAACAAGCTACCGCAGGCGGACAAGATACAACAGTCAAACGTAGCCAATACGAAGCGGCAAAAGCTGCGATCGCACAATCGGAAGCATCACTCAAAGACGCGCAATTACAACTATCCTACGCCAATGTTACCGCCCCCAGTGCCGGACGAGTCGGTAGAAAAAATGTGGAAGTTGGCAACCGAGTTGCAGTAGGAACACCATTAATGGCGATCGTGGATAACGAGTATTGGGTAATTGCGAACTTCAAAGAAACCCAATTAGAAAAGATGCGCCCAGGAGAGACGGCAGAAATCAAGCTCGATGCTTTCCCTCATCATACCTTTGTTGGTCGTGTTGAAAGTCTTTCGCCAGCTTCCGGCGCTCAGTTTGCCTTATTGCCACCAGATAACGCTACAGGTAACTTTACCAAAGTTGTCCAACGCATCCCAGTCAAAGTAGTTTTTGACCAAAAGAGCATTCAAGGATACGAATCGCGGATTACTCCGGGGATGTCTGCGGAAGTAGCTGTGGAAGTCAAGTAATACCAAGTTGCCTGTAAACCTCTTTCTTGTTATGACATTCTCCTACATCTATAGAGAGGCGTACAAAGATGAGGTGAAATGATATTTGTGAGAGCAGATTGGTATAAAACAAACTTGACATGAAAAAATCGTTACTACCTGCTTTAAGGTCAAAAAACTACCAGTTATTTTTTGCCGGACAAGGTATTTCCCTAATTGGGACTTGGATGACGCAACTTGCGACGATTTGGCTAGTTTATAAGTTGACAAACTCCGCATTAATGCTAGGAGTTGTGGGATTTTCGAGTCAAATTCCTAGCTTTTTTCTAGCTCCTTTTGGCGGAGTATTTGTAGATCGATTTTCTCGATATCGTACCTTAATTGGTACACAAATATTGGCGATGATTCAATCGTTAACATTAGCAGTACTGGCACTAACTGGTGTGATTGAAGTATGGCATATCATCGCCTTGAGCTTATTCCAAGGATTTATTAACGCTTTAGATGCGCCAGCCCGCCAAGCATTTGTCCCAGAACTGGTTGAACGTAGAGAAGATTTAGCCAATGCGATCGCTATCAACTCTACCATGATCAACGGTGCTAGATTAATTGGCCCTGCGATCGGAGGTTTACTAATTGCTAGAGTTGGAACTGGCTATTGTTTTTTAATAGATGGTTTAAGCTACATTGCTGTACTCGCCGCTTTATTGGCAATGAAAGTTAAGCCTTGGAAAAATGTGGTGACAGACGGTAATCCCTTACAAAAAGTCAAAGAGGGATTTGTATATGCCTTTAGTTTTCCACCCATCCGCTCGATTTTGTTGCTATCAACTTTAGTCAGTCTCATGGGGCTGCAAAACACTATTCTCGTACCAGTTATTGCAGAACAAGTACTCAAAGGTGGTGCAGAGAGTTTGGGTTTTTTGATGGCTGCATCTGGAGTTGGAGCTTTAACTGGTGGAATTTATCTCGCTACGCGCCAAACAATCTTAGGAATTGGTAAATTGATCGCTTTAGCTCCAGCAATTTTAGGAGTTGGTCTAATTGCCTTTTCTTTGTCTAGATATTTACCACTTTCTTTATTTACAATGTTATTTGTTGGCTTAGGTACAATTCTCCAGATTGCTGCTAGCAACACATTTTTGCAAACAATTGTTGAAGATGACAAACGTGGGCGATTGATGAGCTTATACACAATGTCATTTTTGGGGATGATTCCCGTGGGCAACTTGTTAGGAGGTGTATTAGCCAGTCGTATTGGCGCACCTAACACTTTAATAATTGATGGTATAGCTTGTATTTTAGGTTCTATAATTTTTAGCAGACAATTGCCTGCTTTAAGGCAGATAATGCGTCCAATTTATGAGCAGAAGGGCATTGTACTAAGCAATAAATCTTAGGATAAAAACGCAAAGAAATGGTATAAGTTTTAATAAAAATTCCGTTGCTTAATCTTGAAACTGGAACAACATTATGGCTAATACAGGTGTAATTCATCAGCAAGCACCGCCAGAACGCGTACCGCTAAGAACCTGGATTGGTGTATTAGCCAGTATGCTTGGTGCATTTATGGCGGTATTAGATATTCAAATAACTAATGCTTCACTGCAAGATATTCAAGCAAGTTTAGGAGCAACTTTAGAAGAAGGTTCTTGGATTTCTACCGCTTATTTAGTAGCAGAGATTGTGGTGATTCCTTTAACAGGATGGTTATCGCGGGTGTTTTCTCTGCAACGTTATCTGTTAGTGAATACTGCACTATTTATTTTCTTTTCTATATGCTGTGCTTGGTCGTGGAATCTCAATTCCATGATTTTATTTCGCGCCTTGCAAGGTTTTAGTGGGGGAGTTTTAATTCCCACTGCTATGACAGTCGTATTAACGACTTTACCTCAATCTAAGCAATCAGTTGGGCTGGCTGCTTTTGGGTTTAGTGCAGTTTTTGCACCTTCAATTGGCCCCACATTAGGAGGTTGGTTAACAGAAAATTTTGGTTGGGAATACAACTTTTATATAAATGTAATTCCAGGCGCATTAATGCTAGCTGGAGTTTGGTACGGAATTAAGCAAGAAAAACCCCAAATTAATTTACTGAAACAAGGTGATTGGTGGGGAATTATTGCAATGGCTATTGGGTTAGGTTCCCTGCAAGTCGTTCTAGAAGAAGGTAGCCGCAAAGATTGGTTTAGTTCAGCGCTGATTCTGCGCTTAAGTGCGATCGCAGTAATTTTTCTGGCGATATTTTTCTTTATAGAATTAACTCGTAAGCAACCATTTATTAATTTACGACTTTTGTTTAGGCGGAACTTTGGTTTAGCCAGTATTGTTAATGTGTCGCTAGGGGTAGGATTGTATGGTTCAATTTATATTTTACCGTTGTATCTTGCCCAAATTCAAAAATACAATGCGCTACAAATTGGTGAAGTATTAATTTGGGCTGGTATTCCTCAACTTTTTATTATTCCACTCATACCTAAATTGATGCAACGCATTGATGTACGGTTAATGGTAGCTGTTGGCGTAACATTGTTCTCCATCAGTGCATTTATGAACTCTGGAATGACTAATGAAACTGGATTAGATCAGTTACGCTGGTCGCAATTTGTGCGTGCAATGGGACAACCCCTAATTATGGTACCGCTAACTTCTATCGCCACTGCTGGATTGAGTCCACGAGAAGCAGGTTCAGCAAGTGGTTTATTTAATATGATGCGGAATATGGGCGGTTCTATAGGAATTGCATCTTTAGCAACTTTATTAACTAACAGAGAGCAATTTCACTCGAATAGATTGGGTGATGGGATATCTTTATATAATCCAGAAACTCAACAGCGAATTGATCAAATGACACAGTATTTTGTCAGCAAAGGAGCAGATTTGAGTACTGCTCAAAATCAAGCGATCGCATCCATATCTAATATACTCCGCCGGGAAGCTTATGTAATGGCTTTTAATGATTGTTTCTACTTTATTGGCATTGCATTATTACTCAGTGGACTCGCTGTTTTATTCTTCAAAAAGGTGAAGCCCAGTGGTAATGCTGCCGCTCATTAAATTTGTTGTATGGGTTAAAATATTTGATAAAACTACTAAGCTACTAAAATGGTCATCAGCCAAAGTGAGTACTATATATCTCCAGAAGAATATCTAGAAGGCGAGAAAGTAAGTGAAATTAAACACGAGTATATTGATGGGCAAGTCTACGCGATGGCAGGGGCAAGTGATGCTCATGTCACGGTTAGCATGAATGTATCTATGCTGTTACGAAACCATCTCCGGGGTAGTGGATGCCGTGTCTATATGTTGGACATGAAAGCACAGATTGATGTCATCAACCGCTATTTCTATCCTGATGTAATGGTAACTTGCGATACACGAGATAGAGAGTCTGAATATTTTAAGTCCCATCCTTGTTTAATTATTGAAGTGCTTTCTGAGTCAACAGAAAGCTTTGATAGGGGAAAGAAATTTGCTAGTTATCGACACTTAGAATCACTACAAGAATATGTGCTAGTTTCATCAGATCAAATGAGTGTAGAATGCTTCCGCCGCAATGACCAAGGACACTGGGTACTTTACCCTTATGAAAAAGAACAAGAAGTACATTTAGCTAGCGTTGATTTTCGGTGTGCGATCGCAGAAATATATGAAGATGTATTAAGCTGAAAAGCATCTAAATTGAATAATCAATTAATAGGTATTATCGATTAGATGATATTTTTTCAATTTGCTTAGTAAAGTATGCTTCTTCATGTTTTAGTTGTTGTGCTATTTCCAACCCTTTTTTAAAAGCTGTTAATGCTTGAGGAAAATCTTTCTGTTCTAGATACAATTGCCCAATTTGGTCATAAGCTTGCATTATCCCGTAAAAGTTGGCAGATTGCGTCTGTATCTGTACAAGGATTTGGCTAGCCTGCAAAGCCTCGTCTATTTGTCCTTGAGAACGGTACAGTGAAATTAACTTCTGCAAAGCGTCGCCAGCACGAACATACTCGCGTAATTGCCAAGCAGTGGTATAAGCTTCTTGATAATTTTGAAAAGCTTCTAGCAGTAAGTTAGGATCTTTCTTGGCTAAAGATTCGTAATTTGCAGCGATCGCTAGCTTTAATTCTGGGATTTCAGTCAGATTATTTTCATTAGTGTAAATATCTACTAGTTTATTAAGTATATTCAATGACTGCTGCGGTTGTTGTGTCTGCTCGTAAATGTAAGCCAGCCGTTGCAGATATGTTACCTCATTTACACGTTCGCCAAGAGATGTAGCTAAACTCAATAATTCCTCGTAGACTGGGGCGGCTTTGGTATAATCAAACCAAGTTAAATGCAATTCCCCAATTGTTTTAAGCATTTCTACTACTGCTGCTGTATCTTTTTGCTGCCGCACCACTAACAAAACTTGGTCGTAAGCTTCTACAGCTAGTTTAATCGATCGCACATTTTGGTAAGCTTGGGCTAGCGATCGCCATAATTCCAGATCAACTTGGGCAGTTGTTTTCTGAGATTGCGCCTGCTTTTGAATTGCTTGCAATCGCTGCACAATATATTGTACTTCTTCCCCATCATTTTGCTTCCAAGCGATCGCCCCGACTCGTGATAGTGCTTGCACCTCTGCTAATGAACCTAAAAAGCGCCGCAAGCGAAGTTCCCGGTTCCAAATTTCAAACGCCGCCACTTGCTCCCCTGCTTGCAATTTCGCTGCTGCTTGTTGATTTAAAGCATCCAGCGCTGGTTCTAAATTTTGCTGTTCTTGAAGAGTTAACGGCTGTTTATCCTTGGGCAAACGTGGTAGCAGTGGATCGGGTGTGGTGATTTCTAGGGGACTAGGGGGAAATTGATCCGGTGGTTTGGGTTTTTTAGTCTGTGCCAACGTCAAGGAGTTGCTAAAGAGTATAGCGGCAGTAACAATCACAATTAAGCGCCTGAGCATGGGTACTTTACCTTGCGTTGAGTTAGTTACATGAGGTAATTATCCCCATGCCTTATTATTTTTACCTTATTTCAGCAATTTCGAGGCGTAATACTAATTCACGAAAACTCTGATACATACATATAGATTTGCCGTAGGGGTATGGCAAGCCCCTGTTTCCCTACATTGCTTTATGTCTCTATCTAATCTGCGTATCTTATAAGTCAATTCAATATCAAGCTAATACAATCAAAGATTTTTAAGTGTAATTACTGAGATTTAGTATCACACTTGCGTGGTTGATGCAAGCGAAAATCTATTGAATTTAGCTGGGGGAATATACTGAATATTTGAACAAAATTTCTTATTTGCCTTCTTATGAGTCAGAAAATATACGCTCACAATAATTCACTAATATAGATATCCTTTATTAGAGCTAGTTTGCTTTAAAAGTTAAAAAATTTGGTATCAGTTAGCACAACTATGATGAGTAGTATCGTGAAAAACTTTTGGCATTGCTGAATAAGAAGTATCAATCAAAAGGTAGAGACGCGATATATCGCATTTCTATATGGGTTTTGATATTAAACAAAATCATTTTCATACTTCTTATTCAGCAAGCCAATTTTTTCATGGATATTGTTTGCTGGAACGAAGATATAGCCGCTTGCACTGGGGCGCGAAGGGTGATGCTCTAATGCCAGTATAGAGCGACTGTTAACCGTCTAAAGGGCTGGCTCACCGTTTTTACTACTTTAGCCAACAGCTATTTTTTCAATTAGGAAGGTAAAAAATGAAATGGGCTATTTACAAAAAGAATATGGGCAGTTTTGTAATAGCAGTAGCAATTATGACTGGTATTGGCGTAGTTTCGTATCTGAGTTTGCTTCAGTATAGAGAAAACGCTCAATGGGTAACACATACACGGGAGGTACTTGAAAAGACAAAAGAAGTAATGTCACAGATCAAGGATGCAGAAACTGGACAACGGGGCTATCTTCTCACAGGCAAAAAACGGTATCTCGAACCCTACCGCACAGCAACTGGCGAGATTGTTCAGAAACTTAAGGCTCTGCGCCAATTGACTGCGGATAACCCCAATCAACAACGGCGGCTCGATAGCCTTGAACCCTTGATTACCAAAAAACTGGTTTTGATTGAACAGGCGATTAACGCAAGGAGCAAAGATTTAGAGTCCGCACTGCAAATAGTTCAGACAGATCGGGGTCAGCAAATCATGGAGGACATCCGAATGCTCACTACAGCTATGGAGAACGAAGAAAATGAGTTGTTGAAACAGAGGTCAATGGAGGCGAACGCCAGCGCTCATCAAACAACTGTGCTGACTATTTTTGGCAGCATTATCGCTTCTGTTATCGTCGGTTTAGCAGCCACGATTACCAATCAGGAACTCGTCAAACGCAAGCGGATGGAAAATTCTCTGCAAAAGGCTCGTGATGAGTTAGAAATAGAGGTTAACAAACGAACTGCCGAACTGAGAAACACTAACGAAGAATTGCAAACTGAAATTAATGAGCGCAAAAAGGCAGAGTCGGAGATTCTGCGGCTGAATGTCCAGCTTGAGCAGCGAGTCGCAGAACGCACAGCACAACTCGAAGCCACTAACAAAGAGATGGAAGCATTTAGTTATTCTGTGTCTCACGACCTGCGGGCTCCCTTGCGGAGTATCGACGGTTTTAGCCAAGCACTACTAGAAGATTATGGTGACAAGCTAGACACACTAGGCCAAAACTACCTCCAGCGAGTGCGTGCAGCCACTCAGCGAATGGCACAACTGATCGACGATTTACTGAATCTGTCACGATTGACGCGCAGTGAGATGCGTTCCGAAAAGGTTGATCTAAGCGCACTGGTGGAGGCGATCGCTACAGAGTTGCACAAAACCCAACCAGAACGCCAAGTAGAGTTTGCGATCGCGCCGGGATTGGTTACTAAAGGTGATGCTCATCTGTTACGGATAGTCCTAGAAAACCTGCTGGGTAATGCGTGGAAGTTTACAGGAAAACATCAAAAAGCCCGCATAGAATTTGGGCTTTTGCAGCAAGATGACACCCATGTGTATTTTGTCCGTGATGATGGCACAGGCTTCGATATGGCCTATGTTGAGAAACTCTTCGGTGCTTTTCAGCGCCTGCACGCCATGACTGAGTTTGAAGGCACTGGCATCGGATTAGCTACTGTCCAAAGGATTGTTCACCGTCATGGTGGCCGTGTCTGGGCTGAAAGCGCAGTAGAACAAGGCGCAACATTTTACTTCACCCTTTAACTATAAGGAAAATATACAACATGATTCTATTAGTAGAAGACAATCCTGACGATGAGGCGTTAACCTTACGGGCACTGAAGAAAAACAACATTATGAACGAGGTAGTGGTAGCACGCGATGGGGTACAAGCCCTAGATTATCTCTTTGGTAAAGGTGTGTACGCTGACCGCGACATGAGCGTTATGCCGAATCTCATCCTGTTGGATTTGAAGTTGCCTAAAATGGATGGTTTGGAAGTTTTGCGACACCTGCGAGCCGACGAAAGGACAAAAATTCTTCCCGTCGTCATTCTCACTTCGTCCAAGGAAGAGCAAGACTTAATCAATGGTTACAGCTTAGGTGCCAACAGCTATGTTCGGAAACCAGTAGACTTTTCTCAATTCAGTGAAGCAGTGCGACAACTAGGATTGTACTGGTTTGTCTTAAACGAATCACCACCAAGGGTATAGCTTACTAAAGAAGGCAGGGGGCAATACTTCTCGGTTAAAGGGGAAAGGGGAAAGGGGAAAGGGAAAGAAAAAACCTTTAACCTTTTCCCCAAACCCAATTCCGAGTTAAAAATGCACAAAGTGAGAAGTATTGGGTTCCAACTAAGCCTCCTGCCTCCAAAATATACAAAGCTGATTTTCTGAATTACGAATTACGAATTACGAATTACATGGGTATACCACTGCGCGTATTACTTGTTGAGGATTCAGAAGACGACGCTTTGTTGTTGCTACGTGAACTGCAACGTGGTGACTATGAAGTAGCCTTTGAAAGGGTTGATACACCCACAGCTATGAAAGCTGCGATCGCAGGGCAAACATGGGATATTGTCATCTGTGATTATTCCATGCCCACCTTTAGCGCCCCTGCTGCATTAAAGCAGGTTAAGGAAAGTGGACTTGACCTGCCATTCATTATCGTCTCAGGAACTATTGGTGAAGATACCGCAGTAGCCGCCATGAAAGCTGGTGCCCATGATTACATTATCAAAGGCAGTTTAGCGCGACTTATCCCTGCTGTTGCCCGCGAGTTGCGTGAGGCCCAGGTGAGGCAGGAACGTAAACAAGCAGAGGAGCAGATTAAAGCATCGCTTCAAGAAAAAGAGGTGCTATTGAAAGAAATTCATCACCGGGTAAAAAATAATTTGCAGATTATTTCTAGTCTGCTCAACCTGCAAGCAGAGTATCTCAAGGACAATCAAGCCCTTGAGGTATTCAAAGATAGCCAGAACCGGATTGAAACAATGGCTCTGATCCACGAGAAACTATATCAATCTCAAGACTTGGCAAAGATTAATTTTGCTGAATATATCCAAGATTTGGTAACTAATTTATTTTATTCCTATAACGTTAATTCCAGCGCTATTACTTTAAAAATGAACGTTGAGGAGGTTTTTCTAGCTATTGATGCAGCTATTCCTTGCGGGTTGATTATCAATGAACTTATTTCAAATTCCCTAAAATATGCTTTTTCCCAAAGAAAAACGGGAGAAATTTGTATTGATTTTTGCTCCATAGAGACAAATTTATTTACACTTGCTGTCAGTGATAATGGTGTCGGTTTTGCCCAAGATTTTGACTTTCAAGCTACAGAATCGTTAGGACTGCGATTAGTAAAAGGTCTAACACATCAGCTACAAGGCAATATCGATTTTATCAGCTATAACGGAGTGAAGTGTAAAATTATATTTCCAATTAAAAGTATCTAATTTTAGAATATAAATAAAATCATGAACCCAGTAAATATATTAGTTGTTGAAGATGAAATCATCGTGGCAATGGATATACAAAGTCGGCTAAGGAAATTTGGATACACTGTTCTGGGTCTTGCCGATTCTGGAGAAGAAGCAATTAAGAAAGCAGCAGATGATTCTCTAGATTTAGTTCTGATGGATATTCATCTCAAAGGAAAGATGGACGGTGTGGAGGCTGCTCAGATAATTCATAATATTTTTAATGTTCCAATAATATATCTGACTGCTAATGCAGATGAATCAACCTTGGCTCGAGCAAAGGTAACAGAGCCATTTGGCTACATTCTTAAGCCTTTTAAAGAAAAAGAATTAAAGTTCACTATTGAAATTACTCTTTCCAAACATCGGACGGAAAAAAAAATAAAACAGAATGAACAATGGCTGACTACTGTACTTAAAAGTATTGGGGATGCTGTGATTACTAGCGACGCATCTGGAACTGTGACTTTTATGAATCCTATTGCAGAGGAACTGACTGGCTGGAATTATTCAGATGCGTTTGGTAAAGAAGCAACAGAAGTATTCAATATTGCTCATGAAGAAACTCGGATAATAATTGAAAGTCCGATAACGCAAGTCCTTCAGTCGGGCATTACTGTCGGTCTACCAGAACAGACTATACTTATTACTAAAAACGGTGCAGAAATCCCTATTGATGATAGTATTGCAGCGATTAAAGATGACAACGGTAACATCACGGGTGCAGTTCTTGTCTTTCAGGATATCACCGAGCGCAAGCAGATATTGGATGCACTAGCGCGTCGCCAGCAAGAATTCAAAGCACTAGTTGAAAATGCACCTGATATTATTTCCAGATTTAACACTCAATTGCGCTATGTTTACGTTAATCCAGCTATTGAAAAGGTTACAGGGATATCAGCCGAAACATTTATTGGCAAAACAAACGCAGAGTTAAATCTACCGGAAGAATTTTGCCGGATATGCGATCGCAAGCTTGGGCAAGTTTTCCAAACCAAGCAAGAAACCGAGTTTGAATGTACTTTAGCGATCGCTGCCCAAACAAGACATTACCATACCCGTCTTGTGCCTGAATTGGCTAGCGACGGCTCAGTATACTTTGTCTTGAGTATTTCTCGCAATATTACTGCTCTAAAACTTGCGGAAGCACAATTAATTCATGATGCCTTTCACGATATACTAACCAGTCTGCCAAACCGCGCCTTGTTTATGGAAAGACTAGAACGGGCGCTGATGTTGGCAAAACGACGTGCTGATTATACATTCGCTGTTCTGTTTCTAGATTTAGATCGCTTCAAAGTTGTCAACGACAGTCTCGGTCACATGATTGGCGATCAACTACTAACCGCCCTTGCTCGCAGACTGGAAAACTGTGTACGTGCTGGAGACACAGTTGCCCGTCTTGGGGGAGATGAGTTTACAATTCTGCTTGATGATATCAACAACATCAATGACGCAATAGGCGTAGTGGAGCGGATACACGAAGCTTTGACATCTGCGTTCACGCTCAGAGGATATGAGGTATTTACCACCGTCAGCATTGGCATCGTCGTGAGCAAGGGTAGTTACAACCTACCAGAGCAACTCCTGCGCGATGCGGACATTGCAATGTATCGCGCTAAAGCATTGGGTAAGGCACGCCATGAGATATTTGACTCAACCATGTACACCCAAGTCACGAAGCTATTAGAGTTAGAAATGGATCTACGACGAGCAGTTGAACGCCAGGAGTTTCAGGTTTACTACCAGCCAATTGTTTTATTAGAAACTTGCAAAATTATTGGCTTCGAGGCTCTCGTTCGCTGGCAACATCCGCAACACGGATTAGTTCCTCCAGACAGCTTTATTCCACTAGCAGAAGAAACTGGGTTGATTATCCCTATTGGTTATTGGGTATTGGGGGAGGCTTGTCGGCAGATGCGTGCTTGGCAAATCCAATTTCCAACCGATCCACCCTTGACAATCAGTGTAAATCTTTCCACTAAACAGTTTTTACAACCCGATCTGATTGAGCAAATTAACCAAATTATACAAGAGACTGCCCTGGAAGCCAGTAATTTAAAGTTGGAGATTACTGAAAGCGTACTGATGGAAAATATTCAATCAGCAACTTTTATGCTCTTGCAACTACAACAAATGAATATCCAATTACACTTAGATGATTTTGGCATAGGCTATTCATCGTTGAGTTACCTGCACCGCTTTCCGAGTAATGCTTTGAAGATTGATCGTTCTTTTATTACTAAGATTGGTGCTAATGGAGAAAACTTGGAGATTGTTCAGGCCATAATCACCCTAGCCGAGAGTCTAAATATAGATGTAATAGCTGAAGGCATAGAAACAGTAGAGCAACTGGCACAACTTAGAGCTATGAAATGCAAATACGCACAGGGATATTTTTTCTCGCAACCCCTGGATAGCAAGTCGATAGAAACATTAATTGTATCTGGCATTCAGCCGGGATAAGGATAGCGTTACCTACACCACTCTCAATACGGTTCGGTTAAGGTTTTTTTATGAAAATCACAAAGACGCGATAAATCGCCGTCTCTACAAAGGACTGATTATTGTAAATACGGCAATTTATCGCGTCTCTTCCCTTTCCCCCTCTCAGCCGTGGTCTAAATACCTGGAAACTGCTGTAAAAATTTAAAATCACCGAAGTTTACGCTGGTCATTGACTCTCTTTTTCTCCTTTGGCTCGTTCCTGTGTCAAGCTATCGATTGCATCACCCAAAGCAGTAGTAAGGCTATTGCGGGTTTGACCATGATTATCCTGCTCAGTTTTCAAAGCTTGCAAGAGGCGATCGCGTTCTTTAATTACGGCGATGAGTTTAGCTTGCAACTCCTCCACAGATTTTAGTTGTTCTATTTCTTGTTGAATCGCTGTTACTGATGTCCCAGCAGCCAGTGTCTCGACCTCAAGACCGCGAAGTTTATGCAAGTCTGCCTTGAGTGATGCGATCGCCTGTTGGGACAGTTGGGCATCTGTGCGGCGTTGTTCTGCTTCTGTATTGTAAAGCTGTCGCCATTTTTGGGCACTTTCCCAAGCCGTATCGCGATCACTCTGAAGTGCCGCCATCTGCTCTCTGAGTTCCTGGATTTCTGTCAACCACTGTTGTGTAAAATCTTGATTCATAAATTAAATAGTCATTTGTCATTGGTCATTTGTCATTTGTTATTGGTCATTTGTCATTGATCATTAGCCATTTGTTATTC
>NZ_JADEXU010000138.1 GCF_015206895.1 Nostoc sp. LEGE 12450
CTCTTACTCATCCCTACTCCCCTAAGATGGTAGAACAACTTAAGCCTCGCTATTCTGTCGTTTGGACAAACAAAATCGCTGAAGTACCCCAAAATGCCTGGAATGCTTTAGCAATGCCACTCAAAACGCCATTTTTAGAATGGGAGTGGCTAAATAATATCGAAACCTCCCAAAGTGCTACGGCTAAAACTGGTTGGTTGCCAAATCACTTAACATTGTGGCGAGATCGAACGCTCATTGCGGCTGCACCACTTTATCTCAAAGGACATAGTTCTGGTGAATTTGTATTTGATCACCAATGGGCAGAGTTAGCCGATCGCATCGGAGTTCAATATTACCCAAAATTGCTGGGCATGACACCATTTACCCCAGCTGAAGGTTATCGCTTTTTAATCGCCCCAGGAGAAGACGAAGACGAAATTACCGCGATGATGGTGCATGAAATTGACACTTTCTGCTCCAAAAATCGGATTTCTGGATGTCATTTTCTCTATGTCGATCCCCAATGGCGGCCGATGCTGGAACGGCATGGCTTTACAACTTGGCTGCACCACAGCTACGTCTGGGAAAATGCTGGCTTTAAAACTTTTGATGACTACTTGAAAGTGTTTAACGCCAATCAACGCCGCAACATCAAGCGGGAACGTAAAGCTGTAGAGAAAGCTGGTTTACGATTGCAACCTCTGAGTGGTGATGAAATTCCCTACTCTTTATTTCCTTCGATGTACCAGTTTTATGCTGACACCTGTGATAAATTTGGCTGGTGGGGTAGCAAGTATCTCACACAGCGGTTTTTTGAGCAGCTACACAATGATTATCGCCATCGAGTCTTGTTTGTCGCGGCATATAGCGAAGAAGATAATTCTCATCCTTTAGGAATGTCTTTTTGTTTGTTTAAAGGTGACAAACTCTATGGACGTTATTGGGGGAGTTTTCAAGAAATAGATTGCTTACATTTTGATGCTTGCTATTATGCGCCCATTGAGTGGGCGATCGCAAACGGAATCCAAATTTTTGACCCTGGCGCAGGTGGCCGCCACAAAAAACGCCGTGGTTTCCCCGCTATGCCCAATCACAGTCTGCACCGCTTTTACAACAATCGTTTAGGGCAAATTATCCGTCCCTATATTAAGGAAGTGAATCAACTCGAACAGCAAGAGATTGAGGCAATTAATGCAGAGTTGCCATTTAGTAACCGAGAATCTTAAAAGTTTGCCAAGGCAGAGGGTGAACGACGAATTACACTTATATATATAGTGTAAAAACCCTGAAAAAAGAAAATTCCTTTTGCTAGTGCTTATGGATTTAATACTTGAAGATTTAGCCGCAATTGATGATAAACTTTCCCAGCGTCATATCGATCTCGATCCCGGTGGATATTTTATTATTTACTTGGATCGAGACGCAGGGTTAATTTATGCCAAGCATTTCACAAACGTAATTGATGAGCGTGGTTTAGCTATCGATCCCGAAACGGGAAAGGTAATTCCGGCACGAGGAAAGGTAGAACGAACTTACACAACGGTTTTTAGTGCGAGGACGGCTAAAGAACTTTGTGTGAAGATTTTTGAAGAAACTCAGCCCCCGCCTGTAACTCAATTAAATCATGCGGCTTATTTGGGTCGAGAATTTGTTCGGGCTGAGGTGGCTTTAGTAAAAGGGCAAGAGTATGTTCAGGATTAAGCCAATTTTAGATTTTTCCTTAAATTAAAAATCTAAAATCTAAAATTGAATGACCCTGATTATCCAATTACCCATCAGATGACGGCTGATTTATCTGATAAATGTAGTAAGTCGCCATTGGGATGACGGTGGCGGCAATTAACAACCCTACTACCCAAGCGGTAGCGTTACCTTGGTTGGTTTCTTCTGCTTTCTTGTAGGTGCCTTCTACCTGTACATTCTCAGTAACTTGGGGTGGCCCTGGATCGGCTTTACCGGAGAGGACGGCAACAAGGCGATCGCTAGCATCTAGAAATGCCTGATTGTATTTGTTACCATTGCGTAACGGCACACTTACTGTTTCAGTAGCTACACTCTCGGCAATAGCGTCAGTGAGTAAAGGTTTGACTTCATCCCCAGTAATAATGGAAGTACCATTGGTAACTGTGTCAATAACCAATAAAGTTTGATTTGCTTGGGCTTCTTTTGTCGGAAACCATTTTTCAAACAACTCTTTGGTAAAGCTTTCTGGTGTTTCACCATAGTCAAGGCGGCGAACAGTCACAATTCTGACTTGCTTATTTGTTTGCTTTGCCAAATCCTCAAAAGCGCTGCTAATTTTACCTTCATTCAGACGGCTGATAACCTCACCTTGATCTAAAACCCAGGTGTCTGCTGTGAGGCTGGGTAATTGATACACACCTGTGGCCAAAGCAGGTGTGGCAAACAGTGAGGTTGTTAAAATAACCGTCACCAATGTTAAAACCAACTGGATGAGGTGTTTTTGACTACTAAATACTTGTTTGAGGAGCTGTTTCATCGTGTGATCCCTAAGACAGACTTGCACCAAAAATACTACAGAACTAGTGCAAAAATCACCTCGTTCGCGGTTTTCTCCGGGATCAAGTTTTTGCTACTACCAGCAGATATATATTTTACGAGATTTTTTGATTGCACAAACTTGTGATGAGCGCGGTTGCAAGCATAAAATTGACAAGAAATACCGCCCATTTTGAGAATTAACCCAAATGCTTAGGGCGGAATTTGCAAACCATCTAGAAATGATATCGTATAATTAATATTTTTGGCAGAAAGAAGTATAAGTTTTCATATATGCAAGTTGCTTGTCTTGCTATACCCTTTTATGGGTTATATGTGCAATTTTTCTGGTATTTTGGCTAAATCTAAAATAATATATACATGACCATAATTTTAACTAACGATGATGGCATTGATGCCCCCGGTATAAAAGCTCTAATCAAAGCTGTAAATAGCAAAAATGTTATTATCGCTGCTCCTGCCGATCATCAGTCTGGCTGTGGACATCAAGTTACTACCACTCGTGCCATCAACCTCCAGCGACGTTCTGAGACTGAATATGCGATCGCAGGCACTCCCGCCGATTGTGTGAGAATTGCTTTAACACAAATTAACGCAGATGTCAAATTTGTGCTTTCAGGTATCAACGCTGGGGGCAACTTGGGAGTCGATGTCTACATTTCTGGCACAGTGGCTGCTGTGCGGGAAGCCGCAATGCACGGTATTCCCGGAATTGCTATTTCCCACTATCGCAAAGCCAAGCAGAATTTTGATTGGGATCTGGCTGCCAAATTGACAGATGAAGTTTTAGCGGACTTACTCAAGCGTCCCCTAGAACCGGGAAGCTTTTGGAATGTGAACTTGCCGAATCTGCTACCAGGAGAACCACATCCTGAGATAGTGTTTTGCCAAGCCTGTAGCAGACCTTTGCCTGTCAACTATCGAATTGAAGGCGATGATTTTTATTATGTAGGAGAATATGGCAAACGCGATCGCACCCCTGGTAGTGATGTGGATGTATGTTTTTCCGGCAATATTGCGGTAACTCAGTTAAGGGTTTAAAACTGTAAAACGAAAAAATCTTTCCCCGCTCCCTTAAGTTCCCCTCTTCTCTTGCCGTTCTTTGAGTTTCAGCATGATTTCTGCGTGCATCTCGCGGGTAATTGGGTAAAAATACGTTAAAACTAAGCCACAAAGCAAACAAACTGTAGGTATGGGGCCAACGGCAATGCGAATAGCAAACAGTGCGGATTCTGGTTGGATAGGTAGTGGACTTCCGGCTACAGATTCTTTGAAACCCGATACTTGCAAAGCATTTCCCACCAAAAACAGTCCGAAAGCTAAACCAAATTTTTGTAGCAAAACCATGAAGCCATAAAAAATGCCTTCTCTGCGCTGTCCGGTTTGCAGTTCATCTAATTCAATTACATCTGGAATCATCGACCAGGGAATTAGATAAGCTGTGGATACACCAATCCCAGCCATCACAGCCATCACATACATCAAAACTATTTGACCTGGTTGTAAGAAAAATAGTCCGGCGGCGGCTATTATCCACAAACTCATTCCCAGAAAATAAACAACTTTTTTCCCGACTTTTTTACTCAACGCCCCCCAAACATATAGCATTACCAGAGCAGTTCCTTGCACTGCAATCATCACTGTGGGCACATCTGATTCTTTGAGACCCATACAATTGACTACAAAATAGGGAATAATACTGGCTGTTACCTGTACACCTAGCCAAGAAAAAAGATATATACCAATAACAAATAAAAAAGGTCGGTTACTAAAGACAATTTTTAGCTGTTCAAAGAAGGGGAGAGATGCGGGTTCCTCGGTTTGGATGCGTTTGGCCTCAAAAGCCAAGATGCGATTGCGGACTCCAAAAACGCACCAATATAATCCTAAAATCGAAATTACAGTAGAAACTGCTGCTAAAACGATATATTGTTGTTGGCGATCGCTAATTTGAGAAAAAATAATTTGCGTTAAAATCAACGATAGAATGCTGCCACCAATAGAAAATGTAAAGCGATAGCTGTTAAGGCTGGTGCGTTCGTCGTAATCTTGAGTCAGTTCTGGAGTCATTGCCGTATAAGGCAAATTTACAACCGTGTAAAACGCTTGAGATATCACCCCAATCGCTACGTAATACCAGAACAGCGGCCAAATATTCTCACTCTGATTTGCACTAAATCGCGGTACAATCCACTGCAAGAAGAAGAAAATCCCAAAGGGAATAGCCCCGTAAAACATCCAAGGAAGACGACGACCCCAACGACGAGATTTTGTTTTATCAGTCAGAAATCCGACAACCGGATCATTTATGCCATCCCAGATTTTGCCAATCATCAAAATACTGCCAGCTAAACCCGCAGGGATACCAGCGACATTGGTAAAGAAAACCAGCAGAAAAAAGACGGAGATATTTGCAGTAATTGCCGGGCCTAAATCTCCTGCACCGTAAGCCAGCTTTGTTTTCAAGTCGAGTTTTTCACTAAGAGGATCTCGTTGGGCATTGCCATCAGCAGCAGAATCATTCATAAAACTTTGCACTCATACTAAAATAAAAAATCTGCGTAGGCGTAGCCCGCATTTCGGCTGCGCTCAGTGACCGTCGTAGACATCGCCTTCAATGCCAGCTATTTACCACTCCCGTTAGACTTATGCCAGACCTTTATGTTTCTTGGTCAGATTATCACCAAAAAATTGAACAACTGGCTATCCAGATTTATCAATCTGGTTGGGAATTCAACCAGATTATCTGTCTTGCTAGAGGAGGACTGCGAGTTGGAGATATTCTCTCCCGCATTTACCAGCAACCCCTGGCAATTTTAGCAACCTCATCTTACAGTGGCGCTGGTAAGCAAGAAAGAAGTAATTTAATTTTCTCGCGCCACTTGACAATGACTGCCGAAAAGTTAGGTTCGCGCATTCTCCTAGTAGATGACTTAGTAGACTCTGGGTTCACACTCCAACAAACTATACCTTGGCTCAAGGAAAATACTGATTTTCCCATTGAAGAAATTCGCACCGCCGTTCTTTGGTATAAAGCCTGTTCAGTTATACCACCCGATTATTATGTTGATTACTTGCCTGAAAACCCCTGGATTCATCAACCTTTTGAACACTACGAGCAAATGAACCCCGCAGAACTTGCGGCTAAGGTAAATCGACTGTGTTGATTAATACCTGCATAAAAGGAATTTTACGATCGCTAGATTCGTAACAAAATAATTTTCCTGAAATGGCATGGTGAACGTAGTTACAGCATTGGTAGCATTTTAGATTTTAGCGATCGCTATTATTGCTATCAATTGCAAACAATTTCAACTTGGCTTTAAAACGAAAAACTCGTGCGGTATGAGAAAAAACTTCCAAGCTCTTCCTTGAGGGAGTAGAAAGGGTGCATCATTTGCCGTAGTCTTTATTCTGTGTAAATAAATCTACAAGACTGCCCCAAACCGGACTACCTTGCCCGGAGAGGTTGGTCGAAATCCAAGATTGATAATACATACAAGGGTTTTATACTACCACCTGGTTTTACATGGGCCTTATTTGGCGGGTGTATAAAACCCTTTTATTCAAAAATCAGAATTCAGAATGAATTCTGATTTTTGATTTTTTCTTGATAAAAATTGAAGAAATGTTACGAAACTTGGGTGAATCTGGACAGGGACTACTGAGGCAATATTTTTTAGAAGCGGAGTAGTGAAATGACGAATGAGGAAGTGGAGCAAATATATTTAGACGATATTCTCATCACTCAAGAGTTGTCCCGTAGAATACCCAGAACCACTGACCTCAAGCAAGAAAACGATGTACTTCATACCCTAATAGGGCAACTAGTTGAGCAGCCTCAAATTCTGCTCAAAAAGCTTGTAAAAATCATTACTCAACTGTGTCAAGCAGAAACAGCAGGTGTCAGCTTACTTGAGGTGACTCCGAGCGGGGAGAATATTTGTCGCTGGTTCGCACTAGCTGGGATGTTAGAAGCCTATGAACGAACTCCCACACTTTATAGCTTTAGTTGCTGCGGCATTTGCCTAGAACGTCAAGCCCCCCTGCTGTATTCTTATCCAGAACGCTATTTTACCTACTTGCAACAGTTTAAGCCAACAATCGTTGAGATATTGGTGGTTCCTTTATTGATTGCCAATCAACCACTTGGCACAATTTGGATTGTATCCCACGATGAGCATCGGCAGTTTGATCGAGAAGACTTGCGGCTGATGAAAAGCCTCGCAAATTTTACAGCCAGCGCTCTTTACAATAGCAACGCCCGTCAAGCAGCCGAAGAATCTGCACAGCGCGAGCAAGCCGCCCGTGCCGTTAGCGAAGCGGCACAAAATGCAGCGGAACAAGCCAATCGTCTCAAAGATGAGTTCCTCGCTGTTTTATCTCACGAACTGCGTTCTCCCCTGAACCCGATTTTGGGCTGGGCAAAACTTCTGCAAACTCGCAAACTTGATGAAGCAAAGACAGCTTATGCCTTAGCAACCATTGAGCGCAATGCCAAGTTGCAGTCTCAGCTAATGGAAGATTTACTGGATGTTTCCCGTATTCTTCAAAGAAAACTCAGCCTGAAGATCAGTTCTGTTGACCTGTCCGCCGTTATTGAAGTGGCCCTTGATACCGTGCGTCTAGCGGCTCAAGCCAAGTCAATTGAACTCAAGACGGAATTTGAACCGAATATAGGGCAAGTTTTGGGCGATCCCAGTCGCTTGCAGCAAGTCGTCTGGAATTTACTCTCTAACGCCGTTAAGTTCACAGAGGATGGAGGTCAGGTGGAAATAAAACTTGAGCGCGTGGGTACACAAGCGCAAATCCAAATCAGTGACACAGGTAAGGGCATCAACCCAGAATTTTTGCCTCACGTGTTTGATTACTTCCGTCAAGCTGACAATACCACAACAAGAACCTTTGGCGGCTTGGGGCTTGGTTTAGCGATCGTTCGTCAAATCGTTGAACTGCACGGTGGAACAGTCCAAGCAGAAAGTGAAGGAGATGATAAAGGTGCTACCTTTACTGTGTTGTTACCTATAAAAAGTGTCGAGCCTCAAACAAGTGAAGACAAGGGTTTGGCTAACGATTCCCCTAATCTTGAAGGGGTAAATGTGCTAGTTGTGGACGATGAAGTTGACACCCGCGACCTAATAGTTTTTACCCTGCAACAGTATGGTGCTTCTGTGCGTGCCTTCGCCTCAGCTTCTCTTGCACTAGATGCCTTTGCACTTGAGAAACCAGATATTATTTTAAGTGATATTGGGATGCCAGAAATGGATGGCTATATGCTGATTCGGGAAATTCGTAGACGCGAAGTGGCTTGTCGTCAGACATCGCTACCGCCTGAACAAGGGGGAGAGATCCGAGCGATCGCACTTACAGCCTATGCTGGAGAGATAAACCAGGAACAAATTCTCCAAGCAGGATTCCAAGAACATTTGACTAAGCCAATAGAACCAGAAAAATTAGCGATGGTAATTGCTAGCCTAGTTAAATAATTAAATAATTATCTTAAGAAGTCGAGAGTAAGAGGTGGCTACAAATTCCGGTTTTAGAAACCTAAAAGATCAGTTACTTCCTGAACGCAAAGAAGCTCTACTGGCTCGGATGGCGAACCGCATCCGGCAATCGCTGAACCTGCAAGAGATTTTGGATGCAACTGTCGTCGAGTTGCGGGCATTTTTACAAACCGACCGAACTAAGGTCTACCGCTTTGATCACGACGGACATGGACAGGTCGTTGCCGAAGCCAGCGCCCCCAACCGCCTGCCTTCTTTGCTGGGATTACACTATCCAGCTGATGATATTCCGCCCCAAGCACGGGCCTTATTTGTTAAAGCACGTACCCGCTCCATTGTCAATGTCAGCGAACAACGAATCATCCTCAACTCGCTGCCGACTCCCAAAACGACGGCGATCGGGGACTTGACCGTTGAAGAAGTGCAAGAGCAACCCCTCGAAGATATCTTAAGCCGTCCGGTAGACCCCTGCCATGTAGACTATCTCACCCAGATGGGTGTGCAATCTTCACTGGTGGTGCCAATAATTTATCAACAGGAACTCTGGGGATTGTTGATCTCTCATCATGCCGAACCTAGAGAGATTACATCTGAAGATTTACTGGTTGTCCAATTGCTTGCTGACCAGGTTTCATTGGCAATTACTCAGGCGAATCTGCTGAGTCAGGTGCAGGAACAGCAGCAGAGGGAGGCGATCATTAATCAGATTGCCACTATGCTGCACGCGCCTCTGACCCCTGAAGATATTTTGCATAACGTTCTAGAGCAAGCAGTCAAAGCTTCTGGCAGTTCTGGAGGAAGGTTGTACCTCACTTCCCCGGATGAGGCTTTACCAGCCCATCTTTATACTTACGGAAATCAGCCGGCTCCATCCGAGCAAAAGCTTCCACACTTACTAGAGAATCATCCCCTTTGGCAAGAGGTAGGGAAAACTCCTGCTCCCATCGACACTGCCTTAACCCAAGGAGATAAACCTGCCCTACGAGTAGTAATTAATCTTCAGCAAGAACCGCGTCTGCACCAACTGATTGAATCCTTCCAGACCACACCGATTCGGGGTTTGATTGTTCAACCTTTGTATTATGGTAAAGAATTCCTGGGGTATCTAACATTCTTTCGTGACCAAATCGGCACAAAAAATCTTTGGCCAGGCTATGAGGAAACCGATGAGCGCCAACAGCGGCCCCGCCAGTCAATGGCGCAATGGCAGGCGCTCAAACAAGATAAAGCTCATCCCTGGAGCATCGAAGAGATGGAACTCATCCAGTCTTTGAACATTCACCTATCGTTGGCCGTGCTGCAAAACCGCCTCTATCACCGCGAACGGCAGCAACGCCTGGTACTTGAGATGCACAACGAAGCTCTCTCTCATGCTCGAGCTGCCGCCGAAGAGGTGAGTCGCCTCAAGAGCAACTTCTTGGCTTCTACCAGCCACGAATTGCGAACCCCTCTGGCCTCAACCTTAAACTATTTAAAGTTGCTTAAAGAGCGCCTTTATGATGACGAAGAGGAGTTGCGCCAATATATAGACGGCGCTTACCAATCGACGCAAAATCTTGTCACCATCATTAACGATGTGCTTGACATTGCCAAGATTGAAGACGGGCGCATAGCTTTAGATTTAGAGACAGTTTATCTGCAACAGCTTTTACAAGAGCAATGTTTCCTCTCAGGAGCCGAAAGCCGCTACAAGGCAATTCCTCTGACACTCGACTGTGAAATCGAGACTGTTTTCGCCGACAAGATCAAAGTGCGTCAGGTGATGACAAACTTGCTGGATAACGCCTTCAAATTCACCGATGAGGGTCAAATCGATGTCCGAGCTGTCGTCGATAGTACTGGGACAATGGCTCAAATCTCGGTACACGACACAGGTATCGGCATCGAGATGGAAAACTCAGAGCAACTGTTTTCCCCATTTGTGCAAGCTGATGGTTCTGCCCAGCGCTCCTATGGGGGCACAGGCTTAGGGCTGACTATCTGCAAGCGATTAGTGGAACTGATGGGTGGTAAGATATGGCTTGAAAGCCCTGGGTTAGGGCAGGGAAACACGGTGACTTTTACCCTGCCTCTAAACGAACCGAGTCAGATCAGAGGTGACAGTATTGAACATCCTGCTGGTTGAAGACAATCAACTCCTAGCGAAGGGAACCGCCAGACTAATCGAACGTTTGGGGGGTCATCAGGTGTTTATTACTGCTGAACCAAAAGAGATATTCCAACAATGCGAAGCGGGGGCAGTAGAACTGGTGATTATGGATATCAATTTGCCAGGAGCTAGGTGGGAAGGACAAAAAGTCGATGGCTCGATCCTGTCACGCCATTTAAAGGCACAGTGGAAAGAGTTACCAATTATCCTGGTGACGGCTTATACCATGCCCGCCGATCAATATCTCCTGTTGTCCCAATCTGGGGCTGACAGTTGCTATACCAAACCCATAACTGACTACGATGCCTTTTTGGATATGATTAGTCTTCTTGGTCATAAAAGGAATTGAATCTCCATGTACAAGCTAGCGATTTTGGATGATGACGAACACTGGTGCCGCATCATCCAACGCTTTCTGAAGCAAGAATATGCTATAGCAATCTATAAGTCAGTGTCTAGTTTCTTGTGGGAGTTAGATGAACTAAACCAGTACGATATATTTCTGGTCGATTTTGTACTGCCTACGGCTCGGCATGAGCTAAATACAGATGGCATGGAAATTGTTACCGCTCTCAAGCGCCGCTTGCCTCGTTCTCCTGTAGTCATCCTCGTCACGGCTTACATGAGCAAAAATGAGTTAGAGGTGCATGGCAAACAAATGTGTCCAGAAGCAGACGGATTTTTTGCCAAGGATGCTGGACTAGAAATATTGGCTCACCAAATTAAGCAACTGCTTACACCAGGTACAACTGAGGACAGTTAGGGGTCAATAAAGTTCAGTTAAGGAATATTTATCTATGATGGCAGGCTGGGGGAGCAGGGGAGGCAGGGGGAGAAAAAAAGGCTTAACCCAAGCGTATTGAGTTGGGGGTGAGTTAATTTTTCTAGGTCGATGCAACAAAGATGTAGGTCGATGCAACAAAGATGTAGGTCGATGCAACAAAGGTGCAGGTCGATGCAACAAAGATGTAGGTCGATGCAACAAAGGTGCAGGTTGATGCAACAAAGGTGCAGGTCGATGCAACAAAGGTGCAGGTCGATGCAACAAAGGTGCAGGTCGATGCATCAAATTAGTATTGAGTAAAATATCAGCAGTGTAGTCTAACAATTCAACTCCCCAAACTTAGGACTCCACCACCCTTTTGGCGTACTGAAATAAGCCACATCTTTATGTTTGGTATCTTTACGAGCTTGTGGGTCACAACATCGCAACATTTTTTTACTCTGCCCCTCTTTAATGTAACTGTACTCCTCTAAAGGTTTTTTACATACCGGGCAGGGATATGCCGTCATCTTCATGGGAGGCTTTTGTTGATTTTCAGCTTGGACTGTTTTAGCTTGTGGTGGCTGCCAAGTTTTGTTAAAGTCGCTCCAAAATAGCACGACATTTTCACAACCTTTTGTGCATTTGAGGAAATATTTCTTTTTAACTTTACTACTCGGAATTTTAGAAAGAAAATTTTTGCATTCAGGGCATCGCGTCTTGGAAGTTTCATATTTCCGCTCAGTTATCACATTAGCTTTACCTGTTGGCGAACTCGCAACTACAGTTTTAGCTTTGGAAAGCGCTGGTACAAAATAATTCTGATTCCAACTAGTTAAATAATGCTGCCAAGAGTTCTTTCCTTCGGAAATTGCATCAAGGGCATCCTCCATTTTCGCTGTGAATTCTGCCTCTAGTAAATCTGGTAATGCTTTGAGCAAAAACGCATCAACTTCTAACCCTAACGCTGTTGGTTGCAGATGGTCTTTTTTCAACTCGACATAATTTCGTTTTTTTAAGGTAGCAACAGTAGGAGCATAAGTACTTGGGCGACCAATTCCTTTACGTTCCATCAATTGCACTAGTTTTGGTTCACTATAACGGGGTGGTGGCTGGGTCTGCTTCTTTTCATGTCCAGCATTCTCCAGCTTTAAAGCTTGTCCCTGTTGTAATGAAGGTAAAATACTATCTTTGCTGAGATTATTCCAGTACCGGGCATAACCGTAAAATTCAATCACTTGCCCTCTGGCTGACCACAGTAGAGAACCAGACTGAGTAATCACCAGAGTTTTACGCAATTGAGCAGCACGACACTGAGAGGCAATTGACCGTTTCCAGATCATCACATAGAGATTAAACTCATCATCAGGAAGTTCTAAACGCAATTGAACTGAGGGACGAAACACATCCGTTGGACGAATCGCTTCATGTGCTTCTTGAGCCGATTTGCTACTGCGATGCTTGGCAACTTGCGACGGTACATTCTGCGGGTCATTTTGCTCTAACCATTTACGGGCGCTGGCACAAAATTCTGGACTCAGCATTACTGAGTCTGTTCGCATATATGTTATCAGCCCTGCCTCATAAAGCTTTTGGGCCACAATCATAGTTTTGTCAGGAGCAAACCTCAACTTTGAACCGGCTGCTTGCTGAAGGCTGGAAGTTGTAAATGGTGGCGGTGGCTGGCGGTTAACGATTTTTCCTTCAAAATGAATCACCTGATGAGGATGTCGCTGTGCTTCTTCAACTAAACGTGTAGCCTCTGCTTTAGAAAGAACGCGCTTAGACTCTGGTGTTTCTGGACTATTACCAACCTTTGCGTCATCATGAGTTTCAGTTTCTTGTTCTGCTGCATCTTTTGCAGAATCCACCGTCCCTTTGTAAAAAGCCCGAAATCCTTCCGCATAATCTACCCAGACACTCCAGTAATCTTGGGGGACAAAAGCCAGAATTTCGTTTTCTCGTTGACAAATCAAATGCAAGGTGGCGCTTTGGACTCTGCCAACGCTCTTAGCGCCATTATTTAATGCCCATACTAAAGGACTACCCTTATAACCAACCAACTTATCTAGACAATCTCGGCACAACCCAGCACCGATTAAATTTTGGTCTAGCTTTCTGGGATTAGCGATCGCACTCTGTACCGCCGATGCTGTAATCTCAGTATAAATTACTCGTTTCGGTTCCCTTAAACCCAGCGTTTCTTTGAGATGCCAAGCGATTGTCTCAC
Organism: Nostoc sp. LEGE 12450; assembly: GCF_015206895.1. Lineage (GTDB taxonomy): Bacteria > Cyanobacteriota > Cyanobacteriia > Cyanobacteriales > Nostocaceae > Nostoc. The sequence continues at coordinate 13,152 of NZ_JADEXU010000138.1, forward strand.
CTTCCCGGTCTGGGTCAGTTGCTAAGACAACTTCATCAACTTGCTTCACCGCAGACTTGAGCTTCTGAATTGTTTCTTTCGCTCGTTGGTCACGTGGGACGTAATTGCACCTTACATTATTGCCGTCCATGACAAAGCCCAAGGAATCGTCTCCTTCATTGCTGAGTTCTCGGATGTGACCACAACTGGCGAGAACTTTCCAATCCGAACCCAGAATTTGACTAAGTTTTTTGACTTTTCCGGGAGATTCTACGACAAGCAGGCGTTTGATCATAGCAACTGCGTTCTAGATTTTGAGCAATACACTCAGCCTGGATATTTGAGCATCTTTGCGTTTGTAATTTTGGTAAGCGATCGCAATTATTAGTATAATACCAGGCGTAGCGTCAGCGTGGGGTGCGGGTGTGTGAAGCTTGACCGCTTGTAGTGGCTTGTTTGATTTTCCATTGAGCCTGCCAAAACGCGTCTTTGCGGTGTGTGAAGTTTGACCGCTTGTAGTGGCTTGTTTGGCGGTTGACACATTTTGACACATCCCCTCTAGTAGCGGTTAAATGTATCAAATCTCAAAATTAAGAGGTATAGTATTTTCACATGATTTGTGAACACCTGGAGTAATGAAAGCCTTATTTAATAAAGGTTTTTAATTTACGTCTCAAATGAAAACACTATATCTGCTTTTTTGAAGGCAGAATTTTATGGAATTTACAAAAAAACAGACGAGTATTGCCAAAGGAGTAGCAATTTGTTTAATGTTTGTTCACCATTTATTCAATTACCAGGATTTTGGTTATCGTTTTCTGCCTGGAAATAGCTATACACCCTTAATTTATTTTTTTAATTTAGAAGCCTATTTAGCCCATTTTGGTAATATATGTATCTCAATTTTTCTATTCTTATCTGGCTATGGGCTATTTTTAGGTTGGGTACGTTCTCAGCAGTCACCTATACGTTATTCAGTGGATAAAATCAAAGATTTTTATTTAACCTACTGGATTTATTTCATAATTTTTGTACCGATTGGGTTGCTTTTCTTTCAAAGAGAAACCCTTTGGAACTCAACTAAACTTCGCTACTCTGGAGATCCAATCACTTTTTTACTGAATTTTTTAGGCTGGTCTTCTACCTACAATCAAGAATGGTGGTTTGTTCGTATATTCGTCTTAACCCTACTTTTCTTATGCCCTGTTTATCTGAAACTGACAGAAAAAAATACTGTCTGGATTGCGGTTATAAGCTTGTTTTTATTTGCTTTAAGTTTTAAGATCGATCCTTTTCCAAGCATATTGAATTTTACAATTTGGCAAACTTCATTTGCTCTAGGGATAATATGTGCAAAATTAAATTTCTTTTCGAGTCATTCTATTCGTTATCTTGATAAATTAGGATGGATCTGGGTTTCATCTGGTCTCTTACTCTGCCTTTTGATTGGGCTAAATTTGAGAGCGCGAGTTGGAATAAAATTCGATTTCTTAATTGCACCTATTTTTATATATTTTTCTGTTAGAACAGTAGAAATGTTGCAGTTAAATAAGTTTTTTGCCTATTTGGGTCAATATTCTTTTCCTCTATGGCTTGTTCATTCCTTTTTTTGTTACTACTATTTTCAAGATTTTATTTATTTTCCAAAATGGTCACCTTTGATATTTTTGCTTTTGTTAATTGTTTCACTCTTATCAATTTTAGGAATAGAGCAATTAAGAAAGCTAATTAAGGATAACATCAAACTAATATTTTCAAAGTTAGCATAATTAGCACAGCTTGATTCTTGAGATAAGGCAAAATTTAAAAGAGAACGAAATTAAGTAAGGTTTACTTTTTGTGATAGGATTTCTTTTTTGATTTTACTTATTTACTATCTTCGGAAAGTGACAAAAGAGGGATATTAATTATTCATCTACCTCTTTACATATCACGGTAAACATTTTCTAAAGTGTTTAAATTATTCAACTAATGGTTTGTAGATTTCCTTTTTTCTCTTTCAGAAATATGACTATGAATTAATAGTTCTATTAAATCTTCATCATCACAATGATAATAATCTTTCAAACGCTCAAATTTTAAAAGTACTCTTTCACTTAGATATCAAGCGATTACCGCAAACATCGACATAGAAATTGCATGAAAACTTTTAGGCTAATTTCTCACAAAGTGAACACCCTAGGCGTAGCTTGCCGCAGCATTACAGTGGTCTAAAAGCAAAATATGTATTTATTTTTACCATTATTCCAAGCGTATCCAAGGTTGTCGGAACCCTTTTTTCTCATGTATTAGTAGCTTGCTTCTCCAAAAAAGTACGCTTTAAAAACCTCTTTGGCTGCTATAAACTCTCAAAATGTGAAGAACACAATAAGAGAATCCTTGAGAAAATACATTTTGGGGCAGATAATATAAAGAGTATACAAAGATAGCGATTTAAGTATAGACATCTAAGTAATTATTCAGTATTAACTTAATATCAGGTTATTTAAATGTTCCCTATTTTAAGTTAGCCAACCCAAGGGCAATAGCTCACAATGAGGTCAGGAAAATTCCTTTCTTTATGATAGAGTCAACTGTTCCCTACTTTAAAGACACTAGGACTTACGCATTGGGAAAACAATTAAGTTACGGAGTTTGAATTTCAGGCATTTAAACTTTATTTTGTGACGCTTTTTGATAAATTGCTATTCAATCAAAGATGCTTATACAAGCCTGAAACGACCTACCTCAGTTAATTTATGCTACTCGAAATTATACAGTGCATGAGGCTTTGCTACTTAGGCAAGCACTAATTGCGAGCTGGTAAAAAGAGGAGATTTTTGAGAAAAATTACTGTCCCTTTTGAGGGACATAAAAGTATGCCGGAAGTATCAAGTTTCGGTAAGTTCTTGTGTTCTAAAACAGTATTAACTCCGGGCTGAAAACTTAAACGTTACTGAAAAAATTGATTTAATCAGGAAAAAGTTATGACAAATATCATTGGAACCAAGGGTAATGATACTCTCGTAGGCAGCGAATTATCGGATACAATTAATGGTCTTGCAGGCAACGATACCATTACACCTAACCAGGGCAACGACACCGTAACTGGTGGTGGCGGCAAGGATCAATTTGTTTACAACTACAATAACTATAGCGAGGACACTGACACCATCACCGATTTCGGTGGTGTGGGTAAAGGAAGTAACCCAACACTAGGAGTCATTGCCGAAGTAGATACCATCAAATTCCAAGGTGCTAATTTTACTGCCCAAAATCTCCTGCTTACCCAGAATGGCAGCAATCTGGAAATCACCTTTGAAGGGGAGGCTAATCACAAAGTCATCCTAAAAAACTTTAAGTTAGAAAACTTGGAAAATCTGAAAGCTTCTGGAAACAGAGCAGCTATTGGTAATATCCTGTTTGATGGGCAAACTAGCATCACCGATAGTTTTGATGTCTTTGATGCCAACTCCACTGCAACTAACGTGTTCAACAAGAACACGGTGACTTTCCTCAATGACCTCGACAACAACATTACAGGTTTAGATAACTCAAATGATGTCATCAATGGTCAGGGCGGGAATGACCGCATCGACGGCAAGAGTGGCAACGACTTGCTGCGGGGTGGTACGGGAAATGATACTCTCATTGGCGGTGTGGGTAGCGATACCCTGATTGGTGATACTGGCAATGACTCCCTCGACGGTGGTGCTGGTAATGACTTGCTACGGGGTGGTGCAGGGAACAATATCCTCAACGGTGGTGGTGGTGACGATAACTTGAATGTTGACTCTTCACCAGGCAATAATCTCTTGTCTGGTGGCGATGGCAATGATACTCTCTCGGCATTAGGTGACTACGAAGGTAATGTGGTATCTGGTAATAACACCCTCAAGGGTGGCGCTGGTAACGATAGCTTGAGTGCTGACGGTTCCGCAGGCGATAACTTACTGGATGGTTCCAATGGCAATGATTATCTCTCTGCCTCTAGTGGCTACTACGACCCTAGAGTGTCTGGCAATAACACCCTCAACGGTGGCGTTGGTAACGATACCTTGAGTGCCTTACTTTCAACAGGTAAAAACTTCCTGGATGGTGGTGATAATAACGATTATCTCTCTGTCAATCTTTCCTCTGGTAATAACACCCTCAACGGTGGTGCTGGTGACGATTACTTGAGTGCTAATATTTCAACAGGCAATAATCTGCTGTCTGGTGGCGATGGCAATGACTCTCTCTTTGCCTCAGAATTTGAGGGCTACAGGTTTGATAACACTACTGGAGATAACACCCTTAACGGTGGTGCTGGTGACGATAATTTGAATGTTAACTATTCACGAGGCAATAATCTGCTGTCTGGTGGAGATGGCAATGATTCTCTCTCCGGTTCTAGCTACGGCCGCGGCTTCGGAGGAGCTTTTTATAACACTACTGGAGATAACACCCTTAACGGTGGTGGTGGTGACGATAATTTGAATGTTGATTATTCAACGGGCGATAATCTACTTAATGGAGATAATGGCAATGATTATCTCTCAGCCTCTGGCTACGAATACGACAATTCCGGCGACGAAAAAGGAGTTTATCGCAGGGCATCAGGCAATAACACCCTCAACGGTGGCGCTGGTGCTGATAAATTGATTGTTGATTATTCAACAGGCAATAACCTACTCTTAGGAGGTGATGGTAATGACTACATCTCTGCATTAGGCGCATTAGGGAATAATACCCTTAGCGGTGGTAATGGAAATGACACACTCAAAGGTGGCAATGGAAATGATATCCTGACAGGTGGTTTTGGTAATGATAGCCTCTATGGAAATGATGGCATTGATACCTTTGTTTTCAATAGCTTCAATCAAGGTGTTGATCGTCTTTATGACTTCAACGTAACTAATGACCGGATTCAGGTATCGGCTGCTGATTTTGGTGGCGGGTTATCAATAGGTTCACTTCAGCAAAGTCAGTTTATCGTTGGAACATCTGCAACGACAAGCAATCAACGATTTATCTATGATTTTTCTACAGGTGGACTGTTCTTTGACCAAGATGGCAGTGCATCTGCCTTTAATCAGGTAAAATTTGCCCAATTATCTGCTGGATTGTCACTAACCAATGACAAAATTGTTGTTGCTTAATGGTAATTGACACTCTTCCATAAATAAACAGCACAGATAGATTGCGAGGTACTATTTTCAGCACCTCGCATTCGTATTCATAAAGCGTCAAAAATGCCTATTTCAAATAGTTGTCACAGTTACTTAAATGCTCAAGGAGGGTGCTAGGGCTAAAGTTTTCGTCAGATCGCCAAGGAGAACGCGATCGCAGAGTTTAAACAATTCTATCTCGGTCTGCGTCTGTCGCATTAGCCGCAGGAAATGACCTTCAGTGTCAACACTCAGAGCAATGTAGTTGAGGAACATTTTCAGATAGCCTACACGCGATCGCTCTGGCATAGTTGCTGCGGTGGGTGTCTGCCATAAACGATCGATATAGTTGCGTACTTCTACTAAAGGAACGGGTGCGATCGGCTCGAAGCGCAAAGCTTGCCGAATTTGATTAAAAATCCAAGGATTGCCAATCGCCCAGCGCCCTATCATCACACCAGCCGCGCCCGTTTGAGAAAGCACTTCAATAGCAGTTTTTGCAGAGTTGATATTGCCATTTGCAAGCACTGGACAATCGACTCGTCTAACCGCTTCAGCAATCAAATCATATCTCACTGCCCCGTGGTACATATCTTTCACTGTGCGACCATGCAAACTCAATAAATCAATGTTGTGGCGATTGATTATATCTAGAATTTTGTAAAAGTTATCTGTATTTTCAAAACCTACGCGCATCTTCACAGTCAAAGGGCGATCGTTCACTGCCTGCCGCAATTCTGCTAAAATTCGATCTACTTTTTCTGGTGAGAGCAACAATCCACCCCCAACATTTTTGCGATAGATTCTAGGTGCTGGACAGCCCATATTCAAATCAACTCCAGCGATATTATAGCGACAGAGATCAATTGCTGTTCTTACTAAGTCTGGAATGCTTTCGCCAATCATTTGAGCAAAAACGGGGCGACCCGTGTCGTTTTCGGTGATTGCTGCCAGAATGTTACGATTGAGCCGTGAGGTATCATTGACGCGGAAATACTCGGTGAAGAAGTAGTCAGGGCTGCCGTAGTGGGCAATTACCTTCATAAACCAGAGGTTTGTCACATCCTGCATAGGCGCAAGAGCGGTGATGGGTAGGTATGGATGGAGCGATTGGGGGAGCGATACCTGGGACGACATGAATATGAGAGCGTTTGACAAAGCATCACTCTATCAAAAAATCCTTACTAAAAGTTGTAACCTTCGTCAGTTTTGCTGTAGGTGTAGATGCGATATCTACGATGATCACTAAGCTTCTTGTATAGAGCGCAGTGGAAGTATATCGTTCGTGCAGCGTCTCGTAGAGAAGTGCGAGCTACGCCTACGCTAGATAAAATTTGTAAGAGTACACATCTGTTATTTGTATCAAATTAAGGTTAAAAGCAGTAGGGGCGCATAGATATACGCCTCTATAGCCAGCCAATTAATTGGTTATCAAGATTTTTGAAAAGCGAGTATAAAATCTTGTGTGGCAACAAGAAAAACAAGAATCATACCAGTTAATCTCTCAGCAATTTTTCTTACCTGTTGATAATCCTTTTAGCTCTGCAATTTCATCAAATGATATATATTTAATTTATCTTGCAGTTCTTCACAATCAAAAATTAATACTCAACGCCTAAAATCCCGTATTTTTATTCTCTGGCAACGACAATATCGTTCGACTTAATCACTGCATAAGCTTCTTTTCCCTCAGATAGTTCTAACTCTTCTGCCGAAGCTCTGGTGATAATTGAGGTTAATTCTACTTTATGAATAATTTCCAGAGTTACCTCACTATTAACTGCTCCATAAACAACTCGTTTAACAACACCTTTAAGAATATTACGAGAGCTAACTTTTAATGATTTCTTGGGAATAGTACTTTCTATGTCAGGCTTTTGAGTATAGTAGATATCTTCCCGTTTTTCCTGCTGAGGTGGTGGTAATACGGCGGCTGTTGAGTGTTGAGTGAGACTACGCACAAGTTCTCGCAAAATCTCAGTCTTGGTGCGTTGAGACTGTTCGCAAAACTCCTCTAGAATCTTCCGCTCGTCCTCTGAGGTTTGAAATGTAACCCATCCTTGTTCTTTTCTTGGCATAATAATATTATTTATCAATTTTGGTTATCTTGGTAAAATTCTACCAACTATCAATTCGATATGTCGTTTTAGTAATAACATTTTTTTGCGATAATTTTCGGCATTTTTAGCAAAATTAATCAACTAATCTGATCCAAATAACTACATAAATATTTATTTTTTTGTAGTTACAAAATATTTTGTTCCTTGAAAATGTCTAAGCATCACTATCTTTATAGTAACTAGGATAGTATGATATTAGCCTATGGTATTTGTCGAGATAGCGATTGCAGGGGTAATCTGGCAGAAAATTCCACTGGCGTAGGCGTAGCCCGTCGCAGACATCGCGTGAGTGCCCTAGGATTATCTAACGTGAGTTCACGGCCGGGGGATGAAACACCTAAAATCGCGTTCTCAAGACCTGCGGAGTTTATTTGAGAACAATATCACCATTGAATACGTCGCAGAACCCCTTAAAGCTATGCCAGCTAATGCGGAGGTGACAGAAGTGCTGCATTGGATGCAGGCACAAAATTTTGATGTTATCGGCGTTGAGACAGGAGATATTATAAGCGGTTATGTAGAACGCTCTAGTTTGATTCAAGGTAAAGAAGGCAAGTGTGGCGACTATCAACGGGTGTTTCATCCCAAAGAACTAATAGCCATTTCCACCCCACTGATAAAGTTGCTACCCATCCTGCAACAAACTCCGCGATTGTTTGTCTTGGACTGCAATCAGGTAAGTGGTATTATTACCTGTGGCGATTTGCAGAAAGCACCCGCGCGAATGCTGCTGTTTGGCTTGGTAACGCTCCTAGAAATGAATTTGCTGCGGTTGGTGCGGATTTACTATCCTCAAGATTCTTGGCAAAAAGTCCTCAAACCTGAGCGCTTAGAAGTTGCTCAACGGCTATGGCGAGAGAGTCAGGAAAGAAACGAAGCTACAGATTTGTTAGATTATCTGCAATTTTGTGATAAGCGAGAGTTGATTTTAAATCAGCCAGAACTTCTCCAGCAACTGGGATTAAAATCTAAACGGTTTGGTGAACGCTTCCTAAAGTCTGCTGAACAGTTGCGAAACCGATTAGCTCATGCCCAAAATTTAGTTAGTGGCTCCTCTTGGACAGAGTTGATTTCTCTAGCAGAGGCGATGGAAACACTGTTAATTCTCTGTGAGGAAGTTGAGTGAATCTTTCAGCTTTGAAGTGCATTATTTAACCAATTTGTCAAGTCAGATGATGTAGAAAAATCCAATAGCGCCTCACTTAAATCCTCTAATTGAGTAAGAGACAAATCTTCAAAATAATGCAGTCTGCTCTAACTGGCTCAACACTCAACTCAGTTTTGAGGTCTTTAACGTCTGCTGGGGTTCTGTCTAACAACCAGGTGGCAAAGCTTTCGGGATACTCTTCTGAAAGATAGCGGCAAACGTTATCGATGGACATTGAGTTTAAAGTTAAAGCATTAAGTAAGAAACATCACAGTTGGCGCTCATAAAATTGAGCTTTAACTTTGCTTGTTGAGTGAATCACTAACTTGAGTACCCGTATAATTGGGAACCCAACCTTCGGCTATTGCAAAATAGCGTATTGCTTTGAAATTCAACGACGCAGTTGGACTACACCAATGCTCAACCTCGGCGGGGATGTAAAGATAGTCTTGTGCCTGAACTAAAAGCTGTATCTGACTGCCATCAGGTCGTACAAAGCCATAGATCATTTCTCCTGCTAACACGTAGAGGGGTTCAGGCGCAGGATGAGTATGGTAACGGCTGTAGGTTGCTATCAGATGGTGAAGATTAAAGGAACCTGGATGCACATTTAACAAGTCACACCAGATAGCGCCATTTTCTTGCTGAAGAAACTCAAAAACGCTGTTATGGAGTTCTACACAATAACGTTTCTCAGACTCAGTTAAAACGTCCTGGCTTAACAGATTGGGGAAGAGTAGCGATGTTCCTGGATCGTAGTGTCTGAGTTGAATGCCAAAAGGCGCAAGTTCACGAGCTATTTCGCCTAAATCGCTCTCAATCGTACCGTCGTCAAGTAGTAGGTTAGCCATGACAAAAAGACTAATTAACTGTTAAGAAGAGTATACTCTATCTTTGAAGTAAAAAGCCACTATTCCCGACTGACAAACCGGGGAATGGGGCAGGGGGACAAGGGGACAAGAAGTGAGAACTTGAAACAAGTCTTTCCCCTTGTCCCCAATTCTCCTTGCCCCAA
>NZ_JADEXU010000382.1 GCF_015206895.1 Nostoc sp. LEGE 12450
GGGAATGGGGAATGGAGAATGGGGAATGGGAAATGGGGAATGGGAGAAATAACCAATGACAAATGACCAATGACCAATGACAAATCCAAAATCTAAAATCTAAAATTTTCTCATGTCCTTTAATATCTCAGCTTGGTCGATTAAAAAACCTGTTCCTACGATAGTTTTATTTTTAATTTTGACGGTTGTGGGTTGGTTCTCCTTTTTATCCTTGGGGATTGATACTAACCCTAATATTGATGTCCCAACAGTTTCGATCAAAGTCACTCAACCAGGTGCAGGCCCAGCCGAACTAGAATCCCAAGTGACGAAAAAAATTGAAGATGCCGTCGCGGGGTTGGGCAATATCGATTTTATGATTTCCACCGTCAGCGATGGGAATTCTAAGACGACAATCAACTTTGTTTTGGGTACAGATAGCGATCGCGCCACCAATGATGTCCGCAATGCGATCGCTCAAATTCGCCAAGATTTACCCCAAGAGATCAACGATCCAATTGTGGAACGTCTAGACTTTGCCGGCGGCCCGGTAATTACTTACGCGGTTAAATCAGATAAGCGTTCTGTAGAAGAATTAAGCAATATTGTCGATCAAACCATTAGCCGCGCCTTATTGGGAGTTCGTGGTGTTGCCCAAATTCAACGTGTGGGTGGAGTTGATCGAGAAATTCGGATTAATCTGAGTCCCAGCCGCTTACAATCTCTGGGTATCACCGCCACTCAGGTAAATGACCAAATCCGCAATTTAAACATTAACTTACCTGGCGGACGGGCCGAAGTCGGCGGTAGCGAACAAAGTATCCGCACACTAGGAAGTGCCGCCAGTGTGGATATTTTGAAAACCTACGAAATCCTCTTACCACAAGGCGGTTCCGTACCCTTATCTAGTTTGGGAACTATAGAAGATAAATTTGGTGACGTGCGCCAAGCTGCTACTTTAAATAATCAACCTGTGGTAGCTTTCCAAGTGTTGCGTAGTACTGGCAGCGTTCTGGTGACAGTAGAACAAGGAGTGAAAGCAGCAGTCAAAGAACTGGAAAAAACACTCCCCGCAGATGTCAAGCTAGATTTGATTTTTACTAGAGCCGATGTTGTTCGCCAATCTTACCAAAGCACCATTGATGAATTAATTCAAGCTTCCGTGCTGGCTGTCATTGTTATTTTAGTATTTTTGCGGGACTGGCGAGCAACATTAATTACGGCTGTTGCCTTACCCTTGTCAATAATTCCCACCTTCGCAGTGCAGCAAGCCCTTGGTTACACCCTCAACAACATGACTTTGTTGGCATTAGCGCTGGCGGTGGGCAACTTAGTAGATGATGCCGTGGTGGAAATTGAAAACATGGAACGGCATATCGCTATGGGCAAATCAGCTTGGGATGCTGCTTTTGAATCTGCCGACGAAGTAGGATTAGCGGTAATCGCAAGTTCAGCAACCATTATTGCCGTGTTTATGCCCGTTGCTTTTATGGGTGGGATTCCGGGTCAATTTTTCCAACCATTTGGTGTTACCGTTGCCGTTTCCACAATTTTCTCAACTCTTGTCGCGCGGATGGTTACGCCAATGATGGGGGCGTATCTTTTAAAGGATAGCACTTCGGCTTCGCTCAGTGACCGGGGAGCAGGGGAGCAGGGG
>NZ_JADEXU010000139.1 GCF_015206895.1 Nostoc sp. LEGE 12450
TCAATAACAAACTCAAGCTAATTAAGCGTTCCGCTTATGGGTTCAGAAATTTTAATAATTTTAGAGTGAGATGCTTATTGAATTGGCATTTTAATTATTAGTTAAGCATAACAAGTACTGAAGAGCCATAATAATTCCGGCAATTTAACATCAACTTACGTCCCAGGTCTTGATTTCCGAACAGTATTTACTGATGCTACAGGCAATGTTTATGCCCGTCAATTTAATGATGCGACAATATACAAACAAACTTCGCCAGGTGTTTTTGCTGCTTCTGGCGTTACCTTAACTGAGGGATTTTTAGATTCTCAGTCTTCAGTAGTTTTTAATGGAGCTAACACTGAGTATATTGCTAATAATAACGGTACAGTATCGCGTTGGAACACAAGTGGCAATTTCCTTGGTTCAGTGAATTTATTAGGTTTTAGTTCTATTGTCGGCGAAGATTCATACCCAGCCAATAGAGGAATTGCTGCGGCTGGAGATTATTGGTTAACCTATAGTAGTGGTACTTTATCAGCTTGGGATTACTCTGGAAATCGCGTTGATCAGACAACTCTGGTTGGGGCTGGTACTAGTTTTGATGCCGATTTCAGTCTGAGTTATGCTAATAGTAAGGTGTTCATCGTGGATCAAGCTGGTGGTTCGTGGCGTGGCTACGATATCGGTTTACTTAATGAATCCAAAGCTATACCTGAACCCACTTCCCTCATCGGTTTCTTAGGCTTAGGTGCATTTGGGATTACCTCTCTTCGCAAACGCAAATAAACAACCGCAGTTAAAGCATAAACTCTTAATCGAGGTGGACAAACTTTTTGTAGTCCCCTCGATTTTCCATATAAATTTACTTTTTGCTAATACTTCCGCTCTTTTGGCTCAAACATAGTAATCGCCACAGGACGATATTGAATATCAATTCCGGCTGGTGAATAGTAAGCCATTGTGTGTTTCAGAAAGTTAGCATCATCTCGCTCGGAATAATCTTCGCGGAAATGAGCGCCACGACTTTCTTGACGATTCAGCGCTGATGCCAAAATAGTCTGTCCCACTATCATCAAACTTCGCAATTCTAAAGCTTCCACAAGTTCTGTATTCCAGCAACTACCTTTATCATCTAAATAAATTTGTGGATATCGCTGTTGTATTTCTGCTAGTTTGTGTAACCCTTCACTCATTAATGCCTCAGTGCGGAAAACGCCGCAGTAATCAGTCATACAATCCTGGAAAGCTTGACGAACTTGATTAATGCGATACTGCCCTGGTTGTTCTAGTAAAGCTTGGATTTGTTGCTGGGCTTCCGTTACATATCGTTGCTCATCTACAGAGGGCAACTTCCGTTTTTGGACGAATTTGGCGATCGCAGCCCCAGTTCTCTTGCCATAAACGACACATTCCAACAGGGAGTTACTACCAAGGCGATTCGCACCATGTACGGAAACACAAGATGTTTCGCCAGCCGCAAAGAAAGCATCAACTAAACCATCACCACTACTGCGGACTTGCCCATCAGTATTAACTGGAATACCACCCATACAATAGTGAATTGTCGGGCGGACTGGCATTGGTTGAGTTACCGCGTCAACACCCACTAAGCGGTGTGCTTCTTCCCAACAGAAGGGGACGCGACTCATAATTTTTTCTTTACCCAAATGGCGGAGATCCAGATAGACAAAGGGGCCACCAGCGCTACCATCGAGATTAATACCACGACCGGCGCGAATTTCATAAGCGATCGCTCGTGAGGTAATATCACGAGGAGCCAATTCCATGCGGCTGGGTGCATAATTCGCCATAAAGCGATCGCCTTCACTATTAATCAGATACGCCCCTTCACCCCGTACCGCTTCGGAAATTAGCACCCCTACGGGATATAAACCAGTGGGATGAAATTGGACAAATTCCATGTCTTCAAGGGGCAAACCTGCGATCGCAGTCATTGCCAAACCATCACCTGAAGAGGCGTAATCATTAGAGGTAGTATTATAAACGCGACCATAGCCCCCAGTGGCAAACATCACCGCCTTGGCTCGCACCACTTCTATATGTCCATCCAAAAGATGGAACATCACCACACCTTTCGCCTCATTTTCTTCCAAAATGAGACGCATTACATACCATTCTTCATAAACTTGCACTCCATAACGCCGCAAATTGTTAACCAATTCGTGCAAAATCGCGTGACCGGTCTTATCGGCAGCATAACAAGTGCGGTTGTGGGAATGTCCGCCAAAAGCTCGTTGGGCAATGCGACCATCGGGTAAGCGAGAGAACAAAACGCCTAAATGTTCCAAATCAATTACCACATCTGGCGCTTCTTGGGTGAGAATTGCCACAGCATCTTGGTCTGCCAAATAATCAGAACCCTTGACAGTATCAAAAGCATGTGCTTCCCAACTATCTTGGGAATCAACATTTTTTAGTGACGCAGCCATACCACCTTGAGCCGCCACCGAATGGGAGCGAATTGGGTGTGTTTTCGCAACCACAGCAATATTTAAACTAGGGTCAGTGCGAGCAATTTCCACCGCCGCACGACATCCCGCCAATCCACCCCCAACAATAATTACATCGTGTTCCAGCATAATTAGTCACCTGATTGCAAAGCACTGCTGTTCTATTGTAGAGATGTGATTAATCAGGCAGTGCGTTGCTGCGATCGCCGTGGCATCTCTACAAAAAAATTCCCTGCCTCTAGACAGGGATGTTATTACAAATTTTTAAATTAAAAGTGAAGAGTTAGGTCTTCATTCCTAACTCTTTAGCTAGCTGCTTGCACAGGTTGTTGTTGAGACACATTACCTGGTATGGGTTCCATTTTAGTTCCCGGCCCTACAGGAGTGACTTCAATATGATTTAACAAGGTAGTGACAAACGCAAACAACAAGAAAGGTAGTGATAGCAGAACGACCAAACCCGCAGTTGCTAAAGCGTACACGGGTCGCTTGGCACCCATCAGCGCCAAGGCAGATGCCAAACTCAGGGTAATTGTAATTAACCAAACAATTATTTGGCCGTAGATATCACCAAAAGTCAGCGTACAGACAAACCGATACTTTTGAATATTATTTCCGCTCATCACATTTGCCTCAAGTCTCTCCTATATAGGTTCTACGTTAGAACCATGTTTGCTTTGTAGACAATTTCTAAATATTTTTGCAAACTTCGTAATATTACTTCACAATTCACTTTTTTTGTTACAAACCGCAATTCATAGTCCTGGATGGCGTAAATCGAACAATCATAATCGACGGTAAGCCCTTTTCCTGTATCTCCACGTTCCCTGTACTACGGTGTATACATAAGTCCTAAAAACCTAGTTTTGTAGGGTGTCTTATGCCGTAGCTGTAACGCACTATTCTAGATTATTGGTGCGTTATGACCATAGATAAATCCAGCAAAGTAAGGATGTGAAATCCGATTTTTTGGTGTTAAATTTTGAGTATTGCCGGAATTTGTTGACTTAAATCAACAAAAACCTTTATTTTTCGTGGCAATGTTGTTTTAGGAGTGAACGTGAATACTATTTTTCTTCGTAAAGGTGTTTTTTGGTTGCCAGGTATAGCTGCTCTTGTAGTTCTGAGTAGCGGCTTATCTGCAAGTGCCCAGACAGTAGACAAGGTAAGCAGTCAGGCATTAACTGACTCTTCCGCATCCGTAGCGTCTCCCAATGAGTTTAGTACAGAACTAGACACTGTAAGCCAAAATCTTTCTACAGAAACAACTGAAACATTTACAGCCACAAATTTAGCTGAGGTACAGCAGAGCCAAAACCCTGTAATACAGGAAAATGCCAGTGCAACGTCTACACCAGTTCCAGGAACAGTGGCAACCTCGTCTGCGACTCTCACCTCTGAGTTTGTCCAACCGACTTCTCAAACAACTGCTCAACCACCTGCTACCAAAGTGGCGCAATCGGATATTGATTTAGGCAGAACAACCCGTGGTGGCAGCAGCTATATAGGGGTTGCTGCTAACATTGGTTTGAGTGGTGATGGTAGCTCGTCTTTGGGCGATGGTAACTTTGCCGTAGTTAGTAAAGTCGGACTGACAAATTCTATATCGGTACGTCCCTCAGCCGTATTTGGTGACAACACGACAATTTTGCTTCCGATCACCTACGATTTTACCTTCAAATCAGCAGATGCTTTTAGCGAACCGTTAGCGATCGCACCTTACGTTGGGGTGGGTGCAGCTTACAAAACTGGTGATGATTCGCAATTTGCCTTTTTGGTATCTGGTGGCATTGATGTGCCTTTAACTCCTCAATTCACAGCAACAGCGTCTGTCAATGCAGGATTTTTCGATCAAACTGATGTCGGCTTGTTGTTAGGAGTTGGTTATAACTTCACTGGATTATAAGAGTTAGGAGTTATGAGTTAGGAGTTAAGAGTTAGTAACTTTTCATTAATAGCTCTTAACTCCTAATTCATAACTTTCTATTTGGGGGTAACTTTGTCAATTACCTTGATTTTTCCATCGTCTCCTACTGTCCAAACGTCATATACACCAACGACATCGCCGTTAGCATCAACATCTACGTTGCCACTAGCTCCTTGATAGTTAATCTTTTTACCTTCTTTCAGCAACTTCAGTCCCTCGCAGACATCGGTAACTTCTGTGCCAGGACCATCAGCGACTTCACGAATTTTACTAGCTATACCAACGCCTGTATTTTCTTTAGCAGCTTGTGCTGCCAATGTCAATAAAGCAGCCGCATCCCACGCTTGAGGGGCGTATTCCCCTGGTTCATTACCCTTTTTATCCTTCCACAGTTTGTTGAAAGCTTCTAATGCTTTACCGTCGGAACCGGGTACTGTACCGATCGCTCCGGTTAAAATATATTTACCATCACTGCCTTTGCCAACTTGTTCTGGAAAAGTAGGTGATTTCACCCCATCTGTAAGCAGAATTTGCACTCCCTTCGCCACACCTTGCTGATAAGCGGCTTTCAAGAACAGACTACCAGTTTCAGCGTAAAGTACAGCTAGAACTGCATCTGGCTTACCAGCAAAGGCAGCTGCCGCTTCTGTATCAAATGTCTGCGCTTTCGGATCGTAGCGGACAGGCTTATCTTTATTAACGATGGTTCCACCCAATTTTTCAAAAGTTTGCACAAATGCTTTTTCAAAGCCAACGCCATAGTCGTTATTAATCACAACTGTAGAAACTCGCTTGAAACCTTTTTTTCTGGCAAGTTGGGCTAAAGCTAGTGCTTGGTAGGTATCAGGGGGAGCGGTACGCGCCCAAAAGCCTTTAAAGTCGCCTTTTTGTGCTTTTTCAGTAAATACGGGACTGGTACTACCAGGGGAAACCAGCATGACTTTATTCGGTGTGGCAATGGAGACTGCGGCACTAGAAACGCTACTGGCAAAGGAACCAACTACACCTGCTACTTTATCTAAAGTTGCTAGTTTGGTCATACCGGCTGCACCTGCTTTCGGGTCGGTTTGGTCATCTACTTGCACCAAGTTAACTTGTTCGCCATTCACTCCACCGCAAGCGTTGACCGTATCGACTAGTAAAGGTACAGAACCCAGCATCTGCTGTCCGACAGAAGCTAAGTCGCCTGTCGTCGGTAGTAGAGAACCAATTTTTAGCCCTTTATCACTGCTTATCGTAGTTGAGTTTGCTGCTGGGGTCGCACTACTTCCAGTGGTAGCTGTACCATTGGGGTTACTACTATCACCACAAGCCCCAACTAGGAATCCAGTTGCTATGGTAGCTAGACTCAAGGTTAAAGCGGCACTAATTTTTCTCATAAATCAACTTGACTCCTCAAATATTTAGGAGCCTAAAATTAAGATTCAAACTAAGTTTGTAAATTAGTTGGATCTTATCAAGACTCCAAAGGATAAATCATATCATCCATCTTTGGGAGTAGAAGTCTTTACGCCTATATTTAGTTTACACAGAATACTTTCTGTGTATTAAAAGCTGGAAAACGGAGAGGGAGGGATTCGAACCCTCGGTACGGAGTTGCCTGCCGTACAACAGATTAGCAATCTGCCGCTTTCGACCACTCAGCCACCTCTCCTGACTCACGAATATCAATGTTACCAGACTTGCTAGTAAGAGTCAATAGTCATTTGTCATTTGTCATTGGTTATTAGTCATTTATATAAAGACTAACGACTAGGGACTAGGGACAAATGACTAATTTCTCAAAGAACTTGCGATCGCATCCAAGCTAAGGGCAAGGTGCGTAACTTTTTCCACTGGGGAACGAAAGCCCGGCGACTGAACACATCGTAATCGTTGCGTTCAATCACCTCCAAAATCTGGCCGTACAGCATTGATGCTGCCCATACAGGCCAACGGGCATCGGATGCTAAATGAGTTATTCCCTGGTTTGACGTGGTATAGAATTGGCGGGCCCGTTCAATTTGAAAGCGCATTAGCGCCCGCCAGCGATCATCTACCACACCTTTGAAGAAGTCTTGCTCGGTGTAGTTGAATTTTTCCAAGTCCTCAAGGGGAATGTAGATTCGCCCCCGTTTGGCATCTTCTCCCACATCCCGCAGGATGTTGGTAAGTTGATTGGCAATTCCCAAGGCGATCGCTTCTTCTGTGGGAAGATATGGTTGTTTGTTCTGATGCCACGGAGCGGTGTAGAGGGTGCTATCTACACCCATCACTTCTGTTGACATTAAGCCAACAGTGCCAGCAACGCGGTAACAGTAGAGGTATAAATCCTCAAAGGTTTCATAACGACTGCGATATAAGTCCATGCGCTGACCGGCAATCATATCCCGAAAGGGCTGAATGTCCATCGGAAAGCGCTGGAGGGTATCAACTAAAGCGACATCGTAATTTTCTAATGGTCGTCCCGCAAAAATCGATTCCAGCTGCTGTTCCCATAGGTCTAGGGTTTCTGGCGTGGTAATAGCAGATGCGGGCCCATCCACTAATTCATCTGTACGGCGACACCAAGCGTAAATTGACCAAATAGATTGACGTTTTACCGGACTCATGAGCAAAGTACCCAGGTAAAAAGTCTTGGCATACTTTGCTGTGAGATGTCGGCAAAGTTTGTATGACTCGTCTACAGAGACCAGCGTTTTCATGCGCGGGGGGGAATCAGGCAGTTGCAGCATTCGTTGCGGGCGGTCGGGTGAGCGTTTGCAGGTTTGAGGAATTTGCTACCGGGAGAGCCTCAGAAATTGCCTGCGCTGTCAGCTTACCAGAAAGTACGGCACCTTCCATACTGCCTAAGTAGCGTTGCATGGTATAACTTCCGGCGAGATAGAAGTTGGCAATGGGCGTAACTTGTGCGGGACGGTACTGTTGACGACCAGGGGTCGCTTTGTAAACTGAACGCGGCGTTTTCACCACATGAGATTTTAGCAATGTTGCTGGATTGTCTCCCCCAAAGTGGTCTGGGAAAAGTTTTTCCAATTCAGCAAGCGTTGCAGCCACAATCTCCTCATCGGATTTGGCAATCCAATCTTTTGCCGGAGCTAGAACTAATTCCAGCATTGAGCGATTGGGGTTGGCGTATTCACGGCAGGTATTGCTCATATCAGCATAAACGCTTAGGAGGGGCGATCGCGAAAAAAGTAGGTGATCAATTTCTGTAAGTTTCCGGTCAAACCACAGATGAAGGTTAATCACTGGTACTCCTTCTAAACCTTCTAGCTTTTGAAAAAACTCCATAAGCTTCCAAGGTTTAGGCAACATGACCTTTAAAGGGTCAACTGAAATGGCAGATACATACGAATCAGCTGTAATAACTTCATCTTCTGCCCCATTTAACCCTCGAATCAAGTATCCCTTCACCGTGCCATCGGCGTTGAGCAAAATTTCTTTCAAGGGGGCATTTAGCCGCACTTCTCCACCCCGTTCTGTGATGTAATCTACAATCGGGTTGCATAGACGTTCTGTGGGAGAACCATCTAAAAATGCAATCTTGGAGCCATATCGTTCTTGCAAAAAACGATTTAGTGCAGTTAAGAGAATTGTTGCGGAAACTTCATCAGGATTGATAAAGGTGAGTGCTTTACATGCGGCGATAAAAACGTCACTAGTTACCCGCTCATCAACACCTTGCCTTTTCAACCACTCTAAGAAGCTATATTTGTCCATTTCTTCGACATACTTCTGACCCCGAACCACTGCGGGAAGTAGGCCAACGGCAAATCGAATCTTCTGCTCCCAAGTCAACATGTCTTTGTTGCGAAGAATCGATGCTATGACGTTGAAAGGAGATGGAATATCTGGAACATCAAAACGTGAGAGTGTTCCAGGCTTGTCTGGTTGATTAAAAATCAGTGTATGCTCTTTCCACTGGAGTCTATCTTCAATGCCCAACTCCTTGAGCAATTGGAGCATATTAGGATATGCCCCAAAGAAGGCGTGTAACCCGGTTTCGTACCAGTCGCCGTCAGAGTCTTTCCACGCCGCAACCAGACCACCCAGTACGTCCCGGCTTTCCAAGACAATGGGAGTATGACCTGCGTCCGTGAGATATTTCGCGCAGGAAAGTCCTGCTAGACCAGCACCCGCGATCGCTACTCGCATTTAACCTTAATGCCCTTCAATATTTCTTAACGGTTTAATCGTTCTCATTATACGTTGCAATCTGTTACATTTGACGGTTGTTGTGCGATCGCTTCCCCAAAAAACTTCGATCAAAGGGAATTTTACCTACGCACAACTGCCCAATCAAATTACTAATACCATTGTTGGTAATAGGTTTTAGCAAGTATTTTATCTAGATTTAGGTGCAGAAAATTTAACGAAACAAAAGTAATTCCTTTGACAGGAAATAGGTAATCTCAAAAGTAGTTGATTTCTTTGGGAATCCGTGCATCTAAATCTGAGAAAATATCTAGGTTACTGGTTATAGATTGCTATTAAACACCTCAGTTAGGTAAAAGATTATGAGTGGTTCGCAGGAGCTAAAACACTTTGGAAATCACCTGATTTTAGGTATTTCCGGCACTACACTAAGCGATGACGATAAACGCGTACTCAGTGAATTAAAGCCGATTGGGGTGATATTTTTTGCTAAAAACTTTTTGGATGGCGTTCCATATCAAGTTTGGCTAGAAAGCTTCAAGGATTTAAACAGCCAGATACGAGAATACGCTGAACGTGATTCAATGTTTATGACTCTGGATCATGAAGGAGGTCGTGTCATTCGCACACCAATGCCAATTACGCGATTTCCTCATGCATTGTTGTTGCGATCGTACACCCGCGAAGTAGCAAAAGCCACAGCCACAGAACTAAAATCACTGGGAATAAATTTATCTTGGGCACCTGTAGCAGATGTTTTTTCCTATCCCCACAACCCTGTCATTGGACCTCGTGCCTTTGGTAACACTCCCGAAATCGCCGCAAAAGATGCCCGTGACTACTACCTTGGACTTCAAGAATCAGGAATTTTGGGATGCGCCAAACACTTCCCCGGACATGGAGACACTAGCAAAGACTCTCATATTGAGCTACCAATACTGGATTTAACTTTAGAAGACCTGCGACTTCGAGAACTCATACCTTTCAAAGCCCTAATCGAAGTACAGATTCCTTTAATTATGACTGCCCATATTTTATTTCCTAGGATAGATGCTGATGTGCCAGCAACCCTTTCGCAGGCTATCCTCAAAACCTTACTTAGAGAGGAACTTGGCTTTGAGGGAGTAGTTGTATCTGATGATTTGGATATGAAAGCGATCTCAGATATGTTTATGAAAGCTGGAACTGTGGCGCGATCGTTTCATGCAGGCTGTGACCTGTTCATTGTCTCGCGCAATATCAATTCATCATCTATTGAAAGAACCTATCAAATTGCTGAAGATTTCGTCGATTCTCTTAGCAAGGTTAGTTTAGACGAATCAGTAGTGGAAGCAGCCAGAGAAAGAATTGAGAAACTACTGGCAGTAACACCGCAATATCCCATAGAAATTTTGGATAAAGATATACTATTGCAACATGCTCAATTAGCGATCGCTAGTTCCTATTCATAACCCAGCCCGCATTCAAATTGCATATTAGCGATTGCCAAAAGGCTAACTAAGATTGCATTTCTTAATTTTGAATTTTAAATTTTAAATTTTTAATTGTTTAGTGGGTGGTATAGGGGTCGAACCTATTTCTGCGAGTTAAAAGCTCGCTGCACAGCCGTTATGCCAACCACCCGAGTTAATTTAAATAAGAAATGAGCAAGTGCGATCGTATACTGACATCGCAAACGTTTTAACACCTAGACTAGATATAAATCCACCGGGGAGGTACTGCCCCTCCTATTTCTGTGTTATCAGCACAGCGCCTCGCTTTTCGGCTTCAGGTGGAAAAAGAGGAAGATGGAGGAATCGAACCCCTACAGTTGCCCATACCCTGGTTTTCAAGACCAGTTGCCGTCCATTCAGCGGCATCTTCCATTCAGGGGTGTCTGACGGGGCTTGAACCCGCTATGACTGGTTCCACAAACCAGCGCCTCGACCACTTTGGCTTCAGACACCATCAGTGGAATCAATGGGAATTGAACCCATAACCTCCTGCTTGCAAGGCAGGCGCTCTAGCCATTTGAGCTATGACCCCATATTTGGTGGATACTGGTCGGAATTGAACCGACAACTTACTTTCTAACAGCCAGTTAGACGCTTTACCAATTAAGCTACAGACCCATAAGGCGGGAGTGGTAGGACTTGAACCCACAACTTTCGAGGTAGAAGCTCGAAGCTCTATTCCATTGAGCTACACTCCCAATATTTGGTAGTCCTGGCAGGAATTGAACCGGCAACATTCTTCTTGTAAGGAAGACACTCTACCAATTGAGCTACAGGACTACGCAAGCGAGTGGAGGGACTTGAACCCACGCACTGAGTATGGCGTACTCAGATGCTACCGATTACATCACACCCGCAAGTTCAGAGCGGACGGCGAGATTTGAACTCGCACGAAGACGGTGGAAACGTCTCATGCTGCCGTTACATCACACCCGCATCAAGCTGGTAACAGGAATTGAACCTGCAACCTACTGATTACAAGTCAGTTGCTCTGCCAATTGAGCTACACCAGCACTATTTTTGGTGACGGGGGCAGGAGTCGAACCTGCCGATGTTCAGGTTATGCAGCCCCACGAGCCACCGTTGCTCTATCCCCGCATATTCACCAATACCCCTGACTGGATTTGAACCAGTAACAACCAAGTTCTTAGCCTGGTGCCTCTTCCGGTTGGGCTACAAGGGCAAAGTTTGAAAGCTTGATCATTTAAATCTTGGAATATTGTTTTTTAGCCCAATAACCTCTTGATGGTTTTTCAATTTCATAAGCTTTGCACCATTTTTCTATTGCTTTATCACTAACACCAAAATCTTTAGCTAGGTGAGTAATAGGTTTTGTCCAGACTAGCTTTTGTAAATCTTCTTTAGAGGGTCTTTCAACTTTCCTCGCTTTGAAGTGAGGAACTTTCTTACCAGGGTTTCGACTTGCACGAAGACGAATTTTTTGTCGTGTGTATCGTTCTCTAGACCCTCTTGCGACACTTACTCTATCTGTATAGCCCTTTGAACCACAGTAATTATCAGTTTGACTATGGCAGTTGGGGCAAAGAAACCGAAGATTTTCGGGTCTGTTATCTCTCCAGTTACCATTGATATGATCGACATGGAGAGTGATTTCATTGCCTAGCCAAGTATGTTGAATCAGACATTCATAATTTTCACATTTATATTCTCTTCCATATTCAATTAGCGACCTCCTTAAAAGATAAGGAACTTCTCTTTTGCTGTCTTGTTTTAGCACCAACACTTCTTGCCATTCTTTCTTCTTTGTACCTCCTTTATAGTTAGTCCTTTGATTCGCTTCTCTCCCTACAAAATGAGATGTATTTATGCCAAACTCTTTGATTTTGTTAGAAATATGGCGATGAGTTCCGCCTGCTTGGTTCTTTCCCAGTTTTCTCAGTACTTCCAAAACAGATACAGAGTCCTTAACTATCGGTTCAAGTAGTTCCTTGGTATACTTCATTAGTATTTTGGCAAGACGTACATAGATATTATCAATGTTAACGCCAAAAAATAAAGCTTTCCATCTAAACATAGAAAGAGAAGTTGGCAATACGCCAAGTACCCCTGACAGGATTTGAACCTGCAAAATCTGGACTCTGATTCCAGCACGTATGCCTGTTCCGTCACAGGGGCATATCGGGATGGCAGGATTTGAACCTGCGACTCCATGCTCCCAAAGCATGGCTTCTGGCCGCTGAATTACATCCCGTTGGTACTCCTGGTGGGAGTCGAACCCACAACCAAACAGATTTTAAGTCTGTCACCTCTTCCAATTGGGCTACAGGAGCAAACAAATTTTGGTACTGTTGGTGGGAATCGAACCCACAACATACCGTTTTTTAGACGGCAGCCTCTTACAATTGGGCTACAAGAGCAGAGTTTGGCAGCCCCACCAGGACTCGAACCTGGAATCTTCGCCTTCAAAGGGCGCTATGTTGCCAATTACACCACAGGGCTTTATTGCCAGGGCAGGGTTTGAACCTGCAACCTCATCGTTCAGAGCGATGCGACTTACCAATTCGTCCACCCGGCAATGAATGGCTGCCTCAGTAGGACTCGAACCTACAACCGCGCGGTTAACAGCCGCTTGCTCTACCATTGAGCTATGAGGCAACGAAGCCCCCCAGGTCGGAATCGAACCGACGACCTCCTGTTCTTCAGACAGGCGCTAACTACCAACTGAGCTACCAGGGGATAAGGAGAAGAGATGATGACGAGAGCGGAGGGAATCGAACCCTCAAGTCTTCAGTTTCGTAGACAGAGATGTTATCCAGTTACACCACACTCTCAAAACGGAGAGAACAGGATTTGAACCTGCGACGGGTATTAATTACCCGCTTCCTCTTAGCAGGAGGACGCTTTTAGCCACTCAGCCACCTCTCCATAGTGGGTCGAGCAGGATTTGTAGCTTGCTTCCCGTAGGGTACCTGCGTGCAAAAAAGAACAGTTTTACAGACTGTCGCCTTCAGCCAGACTCGGCCACCGACCCATAATCATTCCCTCGACGAGAATTGAACTCGCATCTGTGCTTTGAAAGAACACTGACTTAACCATTAGTCCACGAGGGCATAATTTACCGAATTTTAGATTTTGGATTAAATTTATTAATTTAAAAAATCTAAAATTGTCTGACACAGGGACTAGGATTTGAACCTAGAACATCGGATTTGGAGTCACGAGGTGTTACCGTTACACCATCCCTGCATTTGGTGGCAGCGGCGGGATTTGCACCCGCATATACTAGGGTATGAACCTGGGGCTTTGCTGATTAAGCTACGCTGCGACAGAGGTCAGGGCGGGATTTGAACCCGCGCTAATCGGTTTTGCAGACCAACGCCTTCAACCACTTGGCTACCTGACCATTTGGGAGTCCCGACGAGATTCGCACTCGCAATCTTCAGCTTGAGAGGCTGACGGCTTAAACTATTCGCCTACAGGACTACAACCAGGGTGACGGGACTTGAACCCGCAACATTTCCGCAGACAACGGAACGCTCTAGCCAGTTGAGCTACACCCCGATTTTTGGGAATCTGTGCCTAAACTTTTAGGTTTTTAGGCACAGATTTTGTTGGTGAACTTGCCCATTTCTTATTTAGTTTTCAAGGTTCAGATAATTGACTTTTTACCGTTAGAAACTGTTAAGAAAACAACCGAAATTCTAGGTAGCAAGCCTTTTGTGTATTACGGATGTATTCAGTGGTTTTAATGAGTGCAAACTTAGAACTTTTTTCGTTTGTTGCCTCTACTGCCTATGGTTTGCAGTAGGAGCAGCTTTGTTGACTGAGGACTTTGGTTTATTCCAAGCCTGTCCTTTAGTTGTATGTAGAACATAACTTTGACTCTTGGGAAGCTTGTTTTCCGCTCCACTACATTTATACTACAAAATACTACAAAAGGTGTCAAGGGGTTTCAGAAAGTTTTTTTGAAATTGTCTAGAAGAGTTTCTGCACCTAGGTTTGAACTTACTTAGCCCCTCTGAAAATTCAAACTACAGTTATGCTTGGGTGAGTTTTTAAAAGCCTGACGTGACAGACAACTACCTCAAGCGACAAAAAATAATTAGTTTTATTGCGATCGCCTCTAGTATTACAGCTTGTAGTATTGCTCCAGGCACTTCCCCACAATTGGGGTTGAACCAGCCAGTGAGCAAAAGCCACACTGCACAAGTTCAAGATCCAGCAAAGGGCCTAGTTAATGTCCAACTACCGCCATCAACCAAAGTAGAAAACCCTACATTTACAGTCCCAGCTAAATTTCAAGGAAAAACAGTTTATAAAGTTCAACTCAGCAGCAACGAAAAGGTTATTGCTCTGAGCATTGATGATGGGCCTTGGCCAAAAACAACCCTAGAAATGCTAGATATCCTCAAGCAAAATGATGTTAAAGCAACATTCTTTTGGGTAGGACAAGCTTTGCAAGCAAATCCCGACCTAGCCAAACAAGTAGTGGCCGAGGGACACGCCATTGGCAACCATACTTGGCATCATTGGTATCGGCGAATGGATGAAGCCACAGCCAAAAGTGAAATTGATCGCACATCTGACCTGATATACAAAACTACAGGGGTGAAAACTGCTCTGTTTCGTCCTCCTGGAGGCTTTTTAAACAACGGATTAGCTGCTTATGCGAAAAGCCAGAAAAATGCTGTCATTATGTGGTCGTTAACTTCAGCTGATACTGATCCTCACGCCAAACCGCAAGCATTTGTAAATAACGTCTTGAAAGGCGCAAAACCAGGTTCTATTGCTTTGATGCACGACGGTGGTGGCGATCGCCAAAGAACTGTAGAAGCTTTGCCACAAATTATCAGTGGACTCAAACAGCAAGGCTACCGATTTGTGACAATTCCCGAATTATTGCAAATGGCGCAATAAAGGGTGAGAATTTCTCACCCTACTATTTCGTTTATTCACTCATGACAGAAGCACAAGCTTGAGCTTCCTGCCAAAGTTTGTGCAAAAAGAACTCAGCGCGATCGCTCATAGTGGTGAAAAACACACCTACAGCATCCTTAGAACTATCTGATAGCCAAGAACCTTGCAGAGTGACTTCCATATATTGGGTATCAGAGGCACAGAGAGCAATGATTTCTCCGTCATCTCTTTTTACCTCAGCCTTAAGCACTTCTACTCCTGGCAAATCAACAGGGAGCAAAAAGGAAGCAGTACTGGGCTCAATGCATAAACTTTGCCCAACTCGCAGGGCCAAAATCACTCGCTGCGCTACCCATTCTTCTAGCGACAGAGTGAGACATTCCAAATCAAAACTGCTTTCAGTGTAAGTTAATTTCAGCATTCCTTATGCTCTCCTGCTATTCCAGGCTTGCTTGCATATCTATCCAAAACTGTTCGGCAAAAGAAATCGCGGGGTGAATTGGCGCTTTTGGTTTGGTACGTAATTGCATACCAGATTCAAACAGGGTGCGATCGCCTTTACGGGAGTTACATCTCTCACAAGCTGCGACTACGTTATCCCAAGTGTGAGAACCGCCTCTTGAGCGCGGCATCACATGATCTAGTGTTAGATGCTTGCCGCTACCGCAATATTGGCAACTGTGATGATCTCGCCGTAAAACTTCCCGCCGATTCACTGGCGGAACTTTCCACATCCGCTCATTAGAAGTGATTGTTAAGCGAATATGTTTTGGCACTTCAATTACCAAGTTGGGTGAGTGAACTCGCCATCCGGCTTCTGTGGTCAAACCTAACGGTTGAGCTTTGTTGGTTACTAACAGCACGATCGCCCGCTTGATATTGATCCGACATAGTGGCAAGTAATTTTGAGAAAACACCACCACAGATTGCTCTAACACTTGCATTGCGTTTGCGCCGCGCATTGTTTGCGTAGCATCTCGCAGAGAAGATATCGTCACAGCTTCACTCCTTATAAAAAAACCCCCGCTTCCTGTTTGGGTGAAGCGGGGGTTAGAATTGACCGGAAAACTTTCTGGTCTCATATCGGTACAGCATTCTTTTGCCTGTACCCCCCGCTTTCTTCATCTAGTTGTGGTTTCGCAATCAACCCACTTATGCTGAGATGTCTAAAATCATAATTACCCTCTGTGATTTGCCCATAATTTCGGCTACCATCGCCCATAAATAAATACTCCACTTCCATAGCAGCTGATTCCCAACTGGCTCGGCAATTGGTAGCGCACAAAATTGAAGTAGAGATGGGGAAAATGGATTTCACAGAAAATTTCACCTATTGAACATTCCTTTAAACATACTACACTTGTATTACTATCCTGTCTATAGTTTCAAGGAGAAATAGTGATGCATACGATCGCCCGCACCCCAACCACCGATATGGAAGTTACCAGCATCCGCCTAGAGCGAGAACTCAAAGATAAGCTCAAAGAAATAGCTGGAAATCAGGGATATCAAGCTCTGATTCGAGATATTCTTTGGAATTATGTCCAACAAAAATCAGGTGAATGGAAGCCTCGATTTTCCCGAGCGGACATTCGAGCTAGCATAGCAGCCACAGCCCAGCAAGAAGAACGTTGTGTACTAACAGGTCAACTAATTCAACCCCAAGAACCAATGCTGTTAGGACTGACGAGAAATGGCGATATGGTTCCTCTAAGTGTCGAGAGTTTGGCTGGATAGTCTTAATTCAGGCAATGCAGCCTAGTTATTTTATTTAGGGCTGACGTACAAGAGATCCTCCAACCCCCTTAAAAAGGGGGCTATTAAGATACCCCCTGTTTAAGGGAAACCAATTGCTCAACTTAGGGATACCTAAGTTGAGCAATTGGCGTTTGTTAGAGGGTAGTGGGGCTACGCAAACGAGGTTTCAGCTTTTCAGTACGTAAGTCTTATTACTGAATAATTGGGCTGCATTCAGAATTTAGCTTTATTTTCTCGAATAAGTAAGATTTATTGTTAAGATTTGTAGCTTAATAAAAGTAAATTATGAGGGGATACATAATTTTATATTTTAAATTTTTTGGTTCATGCCCCGCTCTGAGCTAAGAGATTAGTCTGTTTCAATGCAAAATCCAAAATTGGTTTGACGCTCTGGCTTAGTTATATTTGATTGAAAGCAACACAGAGCAAAGGATAGCTGCTTAAGGGACTAAAATAAAAACAAAATTTTACAAAAATATTAAAATCAATTCAGTGTTTTTACGGTTATGACTGGGGGATTTTCCTGGGATTCCAGAGAAATTACGGTTTATGTATACTTACAGACAGGATATTCTAAATCAAAGTTAGTTAATTATCTCAATATAAAGAAGATAAAGCAGCCAAAAATAATCAGGCTGGGTCATTTTAGAATATCTTAAGTATCTCACTACCTATGTAGCAATTTGCTTTATATAGCAGCAACTTGGCCATCTGCCATAGAAAAGGGCTATAACAGGTGAGAGAAAGTATTCATATAAGATTTGTCAATTATCAAGGTGTCGCAACACAACTAACGGTGAAGAATATGCCAATGGGTTGGGTGCAAAAACAATGGATTTATTATCCGAGGGCGTGCCAAGAATGAAAAAGCCTTTATGGTCGCCGACAGAGTACGTAGATGACATAGATCGACTACAAACTTACAAAGTCAAGCTGATGCAGCATCAGGAAGAAACTGCCCACCAGTTGGTACAAAAGATTAACCAAATCATTGCCAATACCTCAGCTACGGCTTTGATGTTGCAAGATATTGCCCAATTGCTAGGAACTGCTTTTGAAGTAGATTGTTGCTGCTTAGTTTCAGTAACGAATGAAACATCCGACGAAGCAACTACTATGAATTGGTGTGCCGATCAATATCTGGGGTTGCCACATCCAGAAGAGATGTTCTCGATGGAACAATTGCTTATGCACTCACCAGTGCTGCAATGTGCTGCTGAACCATTGACTATTGAAGATATTTCCATCATTCAGAAGAGTTTGGTAATTGGCTGTCAGTATTTACCCCTACCCATAAAAGCTGTTTTGGCAATTCCCACCAGATTTAGTGGAAATAATAATGGGGTAATTAGTCTGATTAAATTCCAACCTTATGATTGGAGTGAATCAGAAAAACAACTGCTCAAAGAAGTAGAGTCTGCTTGTGCAATCGCTTTTTCTCAAGTGGCGCAAGCTAAACTAATTACTCATCAACAACAGTATCTGCAAAAAGGCGATCAGTATCAAAGCTTGATCAAGCAATTAACATTATTGAGTCGCAGTAACTTGGAGCTTAATCAAATGCTCCAGTTAGTTATCGCCTCTACTGCTGAATCTCTACAAGCAGATCGAGGTTTACTTATACTACTAAAATATACCGATCCACTATTTAGGACTCAAGGTAAAAAACAAATTCCGAAAGCGAAAGCTAGAGTGGTTGGTGAATGGGCGAAGGCAACACAAATTTCCCGCACTACTAAACCAGAAACTTTAGATCAGCAGTCCTTCTTAGTTTCGGAGTGTGGTTTATGCCAGCGTCCCTTCATAGATTCTGGAAAAGCAGTAATCTTCGATAACTATACCGAGCAAAATGATACCTCGGTAGCTGCTCCATTATTTGCAATAGAGCAATTGCCTGCCGTCTTATTAGTGCCATTAGAAAGTCAAGGTAAAATCTTAGGATTTTTGGTGCTACAGCAAGCGACCACTCGCAGTTGGCAAGCAGCCGAATTAAATCTTGTGGAAATGGTTTGCGCGCAAGTAAGTAACGCCATAATTCAGTCACAGACATTGCGCCAAGTACAAACTTTGGTAGATGAGCGGACAGCGAAACTCCAGAGTAGTCTAGAACTCCAGGCAAAGTTGCATGAAAGAACCCGGCAATATGTTGAGCAGCTGCGGAAACTCAATGAGCTCAAAGATGAATTTTTGAGCAACATGAGCGATCGCTTGCGCTATCCTTTGACAAATATGCTGATGTCCATTCGGAACTTACGTTTGCCAGGAATCGCACCAGAGCGTCAAATTAGGTACATGGATATCCTAGAGCAGGAATGCACAAAGGAAATCAACTTGATTAATGACTTGTTGACACTCCAGAAACTAGAGTCGCCTCACGAAGCTCCACAATTAGAATCTATAGATTTAAATAGTAGAATTCAGGATATAACAGTAGCTTTTGAGAAGAAACTTGCAGAGAAGGGATTAAAGATTTCTGTAGATTTACCAGAAGAATCGCTAAAACTGCAAACGGAACTGGAGAGTTTTGACCGCATCCTGCAAGAGTTGTTAACTAATGCCTGTAAATACTCGCAGCATGATACCACCGTCCATTTAGAAGCTGTTCACCGAGTCGATCAACAAATCGATCAAGTTATCATAAAGGTGACGAATACAGGACATGCCATCTCCCAAGAAGAAGCAACTTACATCTTTGACAAATTCCGTCGTGGAAAAGGGCGTTGGACTCCAGGGACTGGCTTGGGACTTGCTCTAGTGAAGTCTTTAGTGCAGCATTTGAATGGAGCGATCGCAGTTGAAAGTCTCCCAATCTTGGATTCTGAACAGAGCGAAATTTGCTTCACCCTGACTCTGCCGCAATTTTCTGACGAAAGCAAACCATAATTCTTAATGTGACTAAAGAACAGAACCCAACAGAGAATCTTGATTTCCAGTCTCCTAGTGATGACACCAATCTTGAAGGAGATTTGAGCGCTGATCTAGTCGCTTTGGCAGCTAAGGTAGAAGTTCAAATTCAGAAAATAGCAGAGCGACAGCGACAAATCAGCGCCAAAGTCCAAATCCCCCAACCAGTGGAAAAAATTTGGAAGGTTCTGACAGATTATGAAGCCTTGCCTGACTTTCTCCCCAATCTCGCCAAGAGTCGTCTAATCGAGCATCCCAACGGTGGAATTAGACTGGAGCAAGTAGGCTCCCAGCGCTTACTAAATTTCAACTTTTCGGCGCGGGTGGTTCTGGATTTGGAAGAATGCTTCCCCAAAGAAATTAATTTTCGGATGGTAGAGGGAGATTTTAAAGGTTTTTCTGGTAGCTGGTGTTTAGAGCCTTATTCCCTTGGTGAGTATATAGGAACAAATCTTTGCTACACAATTCAAGTTTGGCCTAAACTCACCATGCCAGTGGGAATCATTGAAAACCGCCTGAGTAAAGACCTACGGTTGAATCTTGTGGCTATTCACCAACGTGTAGAAGAGTTAGCCAGCAAACAACCGTATATATAATTAAACGCTCGTTCAGAAATAATCCTGAACGAGCGTTTTAATTTATTAAATTGTAGAAAGACACGCTTCTACTTTTTTAAGTACCCCCAGGGGAATTCGAATCCCCGTTACCTCCGTGAAAGGGAGGTGTCCTAGGCCTCTAGACGATGGGGGCATCGGACTCAGACCTTTTATAAATTAACTAATTTTCTAGCTATTGTCAACAGCTTTTGCGAAAAAAAGTTTTTGACAGCTAAACTGGGTGGTGGCTAAAGCTTGAAAAGGATACAAAGAGATGGAGACAAAAAAAGAATTTCGTAGAAGCTCCTGTGGGAAGCCGCAGGCTGTATCAGCATCTGGCGCTGGGAACTTCGAGAGAAGCTCAGATAGAAAAAACGGTAAATTCTGCAAGGGACAAAAGGGTATGATGTTGTACCCTGTAGAGTTAATATCTACGACTTTTTACCAAAGATTTTGAAATAAATCGCTCAAAATCTAAAACATGGAAGCATCTTTTGAAATTACCCTACAGATGGCGATCGCTGTTTTTGCAGGCATTAGCGCTCAAGTGCTGGCTGCATACTTTCGCATACCCAGCATCGTCTTGTTATTGCTGTTAGGCATTTTGTTTGGCTCTGATGGCATAGGGCTGTTGCATCCTCATTTGCTAGGCACTGGAGTGGAAGTTATTGTCGCCCTAGCAACTGCAATAATTTTGTTTGAAGGCGGACTTAATTTGGATCTGCGAGAGTTGGGCAGAGTTTCAGTCAGCTTACAATTGCTCGTCACTCTCGGAACGCTAATCACACTGCTTGGTGGCAGTATGGCTGCTCACTGGCTGGGTGAATTTCCTTGGAATATAGCTTTTCTCTATGCTTCCATCATTGTGGTGACAGGCCCAACCGTCGTTGGCCCTTTGCTCAAACAAATCAATGTAGATCGGCAAGTAGCAACACTTTTAGAAGGCGAAGGGATTTTAATTGACCCTGTAGGAGCGATTCTCGCCTTCGTTGTCCTCGATACGATTTTGAACGGCGATGCCGATCCAATTAATGCGATCGTCGGTTTATTAATACGCCTGGGTGTTGGTGCAGCAATTGGTGGTGCTGGCGGTTATCTGATGAGCTTGATTTTCAAACGTGCCAGCTTTCTGTCATTTGAGCTAAAAAACTTAGTGGTGTTGGCGATACTTTGGAGCTTGTTTACCTTATCGCAGATGATCCGCAGTGAATCGGGAGTCATGACAACAGTTGTTGCAGGAGCAGTCTTTGCTAACTCCTCTGTCCCGGAAGAACGTCTGTTACGGAGCTTTAAGGGTCAGCTAACAATTCTCAGTGTCTCAGTGCTATTTATCTTATTAGCTGCCGATCTATCCATTGCCAGTGTGTTTGCTTTGGGCTGGGGTAGTTTATTTACTGTTTTAGTATTAATGTTTGTCGTTCGCCCGATTAATATCCTGTTGTGTACCTGGAACAGTGACTTAAATTGGCGACAGAAACTATTTTTAAGCTGGGTTGCTCCTAGAGGAATTGTTGCGGCTTCTGTAGCTTCTTTTTTTGCAATCTCCCTTACCCAGCGTGGCATTAACGGTGGTGATTCCATTAAAGCTTTAGTCTTCCTGACAATTATCATGACTGTTGTCTGCCAAGGGCTAACAGCTGGCTGGGTTGCCAAATGGCTGCAAATCACCTCCAAGGATGTAACTGGGGTAGTGATTGTGGGTTGTAACCCATTGAGTCTTTTGATTGCCCGGTTCTTTCAAGAACGGGGAGAAAATGTGGTCATGATTGATACTGACCCCGAATGTCTTGTTCAAGCTGAGGCGCAAAATCTGCGAGTGATTGCCAGCAGTGGGTTAGATGCTGCTGTTTTAGAAGAGGCGGGACTTGCCTCGATGGGGACTTTTTTGGCGATGACAAGTAATGGCGAGGTGAATTTTGTTTTGGCTCAACGAGCAGCCGAGGAATTTAAGCCCCCGCGCGTTTTAGCTGTTTTCCCCCGCGATCCGCAAGCAAGTATTTCGGTTAGTAATAAAGTTAATCAAGCTTTTATCTCAGACTTAGCGATTAAAACTTGGAATGAATATTTAAATGATGGGCGAGTCAAACTGGGGACAACTACGCTAAATGAGTTGGAATTTTCCACTCAGTGCGATCGCATCCAAGAAAAAATTCGGACTGGGATGTTGATACCGCTATTGGTAGAACGAGAAGAACGCTTACAGGTAATGCCAGTTAACCAAGATTGGGAAATTGGCGATCGCATTATTTACCTATTGCATGACCCCAGACCGAGCCTTTTAAAACGTTTATCTGGTGCTACCCAATCCACTCCCCTCTCTCTAGAAAAGTTAGCGGAGGTTGAAGACCTATCCCTCGTCCAATTGTCCGCTAGTGAGGCTTCTGGGGGATGAGGG
>NZ_JADEXU010000013.1 GCF_015206895.1 Nostoc sp. LEGE 12450
GGGGAATGGGGAATTATTGAACAAGTCTCCCCCCTCTTCCTTGTCTCTTCTTTATTCCCAATGCCCTATTCCCAATGCTCAATACCCAATGCCCTATCCCCAATGCCCTAAAAGACTCCCGTTTGGGTTTCGACCTCAATCAACTCAAAGCGGTAATTTTCAATCACGGGATTTGCTAGCATTTGGTCACAAATGCGATCGAGGTCTTGACGCGCTTTCTTTTCCTCAGTCGAGGTAATGGTGAGTTCAATGTACTTGCCAATCCGCACCTGGTCAACGTTATCGTATCCCAGTTGCTGAAGACCGGATTGTACAGCCACACCAGCAGGGTCTAAGACTGAAGGACGAAGTGTCACAAAAATTTTGGCTAGATACTTGGTTTGCACGGCTTTTGCTGAATGCTGCGATCGCTATACTATAACTTTCTGTTCCAACTGAGTGAAAATAAGATTACGAAGCAGTTAAAGTTAATTGATTAATTAGCCCATCTAACAGCTTCAACTACAGTGGCATATTTAAATAATTGTCTATGAGAGCTATACGCACCCGCAGTCAAGAGCGTATTTTCAACCTACTGAAAACCATCAAAAAAGGCATTTCCGCCCAGGACATTTACGTAGAATTACGTAATACAAATCAGAGTATGGGTTTAGCAACAGTTTACCGTTCTTTAGAAGCTTTAAAACTCGAAGGCATAGTACAAGTACGGAATTTGGCTAATGGTGAAGCCCTCTATAGCCTAGCCCAGCAAGACAAACATCACCTTACCTGCTTGCAATGCGGTGTTTCAATTCCGATTCATCAATGCCCCGTGCATGATTTAGAAGAGCAGTTAGAATCTAGCCATAAGTTTAAAGTTTTTTACCACACCCTAGAGTTTTTTGGATTATGCAGCCAATGCCAAGTAAATCAAGCTACTGCAACTGGTCAATAATCATACCAATCCTATGAGAGTAATAAAGCGTGTTTTACTTCAATGATGTTGAAAAATGAAGGTCAAAAGACAAAGAATTACTGCTGAAGAATTGTTGAGTAGATATGCTGCTGGAGAGCGAGATTTCACGAGATTCATTGAGGACTCCCGTGAAGGATTGATCAGAGGTCTTGACCTCAGTAACATCAATCTGGAGGCTTCCATCCTCATTATTGACCTTAGTGGTGCTATTTTGAGGAATGACTTCGATAATGCCGATTTTAGCGAAGTTAACCTCTATGGGTAGAATTCTCAGGAAGAATAGCTGAAAAAGTTTGTCAGTAGATAATTGTGATTGTCTCGTTCCCAGTCTGAGACTGGAAACGAAGTTTGAAAAGGGTTTTAAACTTAAGTTAATACTAATGTCACTCCCAACTCTTCATTCTTAACTAGAGCGGTTATTTTCTAACCCTGGTATTTGCTTAGAAAACAACTCATTAGAGTCAACCTGACCATTTGAGATAACGGAACGCATACCTTCAAAAGCAGCAGGAATGGTGCGCGGATCTATAAATAAGACCTTGCTGCTATCGCTTCTGCCAATTGTCGCGCCCATATCCAGATAGCCCAAAGCAAACAGAACTTCCACTGCTTTATTAGCATTGGGATTAGTCTGGAGCTTTTGGGCAATAATGTCTGCTGATTCTGCGATCGCCTGCGCTTTCAAAACTTGCTGCTGACGTTCAGCTTGAGACTTCAAAATGATCGCCTTTTGTTCGGCTTCCGCTTGCAGAATTGTCGATTTTTGACGAGCTTCCGCATCCAGGAGTTGCGCGTCAGCTTTACCTCTGGCGCTATTGACAGCAGCTTCGCGTTCCCCCTCAGAAGTTAAAATTGCTGCCCGTTTGCGTCGTTCTGCCGACATTTGCAATTCCATCGATTCTCGCACTGCCTGAGATGGAATAATATCTCGCAGTTCTACCCGTGTAACTTTCACTCCCCAAGGATCGGTAGCAACGTCCAAATCCCGTAGCAAAAGTTCACTAATGTGAGAACGAGCAGTAAAAGTTTGATCCAACTCCAGTTGCCCCATTTCAGCGCGAATTTGAGTTAGCACCATATTTATCATTGCAGCTTGGAGATTTTCTACCTTGTACCAGGCTTTTTCCATATCCACGATGCGCCAGTAGAACACTGCATCTACCTCAATGCCAACATTGTCGCGGGTGATACACTGTTGTGGAGGAATATCTAAGACTTTTTCGCGGATAGTTTCTTTGTAGACAATTTTATCTATGAAAGGAAAGATCACGTTTAGTCCTGGTTCCAGTTTTTTGTTATAACTACCCAATCTTTCCACCAAAGCTTCATTGCCCTGATTGACGACTTTCACAGATCCTGCGACGGCAGAACCACCAAGGGCTAAAAGTACGAGCAAAAAAAACTGTTCCATTGTGAATCTCCTGATTTTTTAAGTATTAAATGTTAAAGAGAGTAGGAAATGGACGAGATGGGGAAATAAAGAAAATAACCAATTCCCCATTCCCAATAACTAAGAATTCAACAAATTTTCTGGTATCACAATCAAAGTAGTACCCTCTCTCCTAACCACATAAACTCTTTGATGGGGTGCTACAGTAAATTTGTCATCATCACATCGTGCTTGCCAGGAATTTCCCTCATACAATACCCGCCCTGTTTTACCAGGCGGAATTTCTGTTAAAGTTTCGGCTATGACTGCATCCTGAATTTTCGATTTGCGTCGTCGTGGTTGCAAAAACCGACGAGAAAGCACGATTAGAAATGTGGAAAGTAATAGCCAAACTACAACTTGCAACCATACATTTCCCAAACCCACTCCAGACAGCAGCGCCACCACAAAAGCGCTAATTCCCATCATGAAGGCGACAAACGCCGATGGTAAGAACAGTTCCATGAGACACAAAACTGCTCCCGCCAGAAGCCAGATTAAGGTCAAACTTGGCATAGTGCCATCCTAGACTCTACATTGACGTAAATCCATTTCTACGATTAGATACAGCCAGACGTAAGTTATTTACAGAAATCAAAACTTGGTCTTTTTACCAATAATTTTGATTACTTTCAGTAACCAGGTGTAGCTAGCGGTACACGAATCCAGTCTATTCTAGCCTTCAAGCCATTGCCAGCTAAATGTAATCGAAATTCATGAGTTGATTAGTTTTTTAAATTTATAGTTTTATGATTTCTACTCAACTGACAATTTATTGTATAAATCCAGGCTGTAATAGCCCCATTAATCCTATTGGAGATCGTGTTTGTGCAAGTTGCCAAACTCCCTTAGTTCAACGTTATCTTTGGGCTACTGGCTCATTGTCTGCTCAAATTACACCAGGCACCAAAGTAGCAGACAGATATGGAGTAATTACTCGCCAGATTTGGCTGGATACTCAACCAGGACTACCACCAGATGTCCCTGAAGAATTACCAAAGGAAGTAATTCCTTATCTACGGTTATATCAAGAACGGTTACATCTGCCCCAAGCTTATGGGTTTGCTAGTGATGGTGAGAAAGATACAACTGATATCTTATTATTGGAAAATGCGCCAATAGATGACACAGGAAATATCTATCCAACTATTGTTGAGGCTTGGGAGCAAGCAACGGCGGTACGACAAGTTTATTGGCTGTGGCAAATTCTTCAACTTTGGAAACCTTTATCAGAATTAGGACTTAGCCGCAGTTTATTGGTAGTAGACAACTTGAGAGTCCAAGGTTGGTGTGTGCGACTGTTAGAACTCTACCAAACACCAGAAGATGAGAAGCTGAGTTTAAAAAATCTGGGGGAGTGTTGGCAGTTTTGGGTAGCTTCTGCAAAGACATCAGTAGCTAAAGGGTTGCAGAACATAGTCCAGGATATGTGTGAAACGGAAATTGAGTTGGATGATGTTGCTACTCAACTCAATGGTTTATTACTAGCATCTGCGGCAGAATTGCCACTAGTTTTGAAGGTGGCAGGTTCTACAGATATTGGCCCAATCATGGCGCAAAATGAAGACGCTTGCTACCCGAATACTTTGAATGACTTAGATGAGCCTTTATTCTCCCACTTGTCAATTGTTTGCGATGGCATTGGTGGGCACGAAGGCGGCGAGGTTGCCAGTAGATTGGCAGTGCAGTCTGTAAAGTTGCAAATTCGCGCCTTACTTGCGGAGGTTACAGAACAAGCTGTACTTGTATCACCAGAGTTATTACAGGAACAATTAGAAGCAAGCTTACGGGTGGTAAATAATGTGATTTGTGCCCGCAATAACGAACAAAAACGTCAAGGTAAAGAACGCATGGCTACAACCATTGTCATGGCGTTGCAAGTTCCACAACGAGTACACACAAGTACTGGGTGGCAATCAAATAATACCCATGAACTTTACTTGGCTAATGTTGGCGATAGCCGTGCCTATTGGATTACTCGCAACTATTGTCAGCTACTCACAGTAGATGATGATGTGGCGACGCGAGAAGTCCGCTTTGCCAAAAGTTTGTATAGAAAAGCATTAATAAGAACAGACGCTACTGCCTTAACTCAAGCCTTGGGGACAAGAAATGCAGAATCTTTACGTCTCAAGATTCAGCGATTTATTGTGGAAGAAGATGGCATATTACTACTGTGTTCTGATGGTTTAAGTGATAATGACAGGGTGGAACAATATTGGCAAGATTATGCAATACCCGTGTTAAAAGGCCAGATGACAGTTGAAGATGCTGTACGCAACTGGATTAATTTGGCAAACGAAAAAAATGGGCGTGATAATACGTCAGTTGTTCTCACTTATTGCCGGGTTTCTCCCGAATACATAGTACCTGTGACTCCGGCGTTGCCAGAAGAGATCATAGAAGCAGAGATACAAGAAGAACAAGAGGAATTAGAGGAATTAGAGGAAGAAGAGGAATTAATTTCCTTCACAGAAAGTTCGCAAACTTTGCTAGATTTGGATCTAGATTTGGATCTAGATTTAGATACTTCAGAGGAATCAGTTACAAGCCCAGAAATTCCACCAACCTTAATTACAAAACCTAATCGGGGTAAACGCTTGGTAATGCTGGGGGGAATATTGGCGTTGCTTGTAGGAGGTACAAGTTTAGGATTATTTGCTTGGTGGCAAATTAATCTTCAAGGATTCCAGCAAATGTGTCGGCAACTTCCTCAAAAAGTGCAGCAATCGTGTCCACCTAGTAATTAGCTTACTGATTTGAGAACAATAAATGTTTACTCAAATCTTTATCACGGATTAGCATCGCTCTTCAGATAGTCACAGAAAAATACAATGGTTTCCTCTTTTATCTTCTGGTGAATTCATGATACTACACTGTGCTTGAAGAAGAATTCAGAAGTCAGAATTAAGATGCTCGTAAGCGTTGCACTATAAGCTTTTTCGGTAACAATCTATTCTGTTAGCGGATAGCTAAGGTTTAGCCCATTCTGACTCCTGAATTCTGTTGCGATAAATAATCGAAAACGCGAAGTATCCTTAAGACGCTTCGCGTTTATATGCTAAAAAGAGTGCCTAATTAATTGTCGTCCTAAGCTGCAACTTTTTCCTCAAATGGCTTAAAAGTTTTTTTGCTAGCGCCGCAAATCGGACATTCCCAATCATCAGGAATTTCTTCAAAAGGTGTACCAGGTGCAATCCCAGAATCGGGATCGCCAGCAACAGGATCGTAAATCATACTGCATTGTCTACAAATCCATTTACGAGTTTTAGGATCTTCACCTGCAACTCTGGTTGCTGTTTGTCCTCCATTTAATACTTCTAAGGCTTCAGCATAGCGATCGGCGTGGTAATTTTCGATGAATTTTAACAAGCCAAAACGGTGTGCAGCTTCTCGAAATGTGTTGGCATGATCTGTAGATTCTTTAACTTGTTTGAGAAATTCTTCTGCCGCAGGATTGTCGCGATCGCGTTGAGCATCGGCAGCAAACTCTGGATACATTGTAGTATATTCATAAGTCTCGCCTTCAATTGCCAAAGATAAACAGCGAGATATAATTTCTCGTTTTTGTTCATCAGTTAAAGCAGCCGCATTTTCTACCACAAGTTCTGGATGCAGCAACTTAAAATGTGCAAAAGCGTGTTCGGTTTCTTGATCTGCGGTTTCTTTAAAAAGTTTCGCCAAGTCTGTAAACCCAAGTTGACGGGCTACGTCAGCAAAAAACAGATACTTGCGATTTGCCATCGATTCACCACCGAAGGCAGCTTCTAAGTTTTGAAGTGTAGTAAAGTTGGACAAATCCATAATTTTGGATGAGAGGGAAGTGATATTTAGTACGAAAACACAGACTCTACAACCGGATAGATGAGCCGTTATTTGTATAAGCTAGAAACGGTTTATACAAACTTTTTCAGCCCAGATTTAGCAATCCGTTTTGTTAGCTGCACTGGGACAATTATATTCGAGTAAAAAGCTCGAATGAATTGGAGTAGCAGTCTAATTTTCGCCTACCCTAACAGGACTAGCAATGCCCAGGTTACTAGCTGAGGTTTTGAAACGGAGAATATCGCGTTTATGAGGCAATACGCTTGGGTTAAGGGCTACTGGCAAAAATTTTGAGTTTTTGAGACGCGATAAATCGCCGTCTCTACAAGTGTTTTGGTCTTATCTGACTGGATTGGTTTATGAGGAGAGCTTTAACTATATCAGGCGATTCCACCGTTTACACGGATATTTTGCCCTGTGATCCATCTGGCTTCATCGCTAGCGAGAAACGCTACTACATCGGCGATTTCTTGCACATCTCCCAGTTTCCCAAAAGCAGCCATTTGGGCCAAACGATCTATCTGTTCTTGGGTTTTGCCTTCTTGGAATAGTTCTGTATTGGTAGGGCCAGGAGAAATAACATTAACTGCGATCGCTTTTGCACCCAATTCTTTAGCTAATACTCGCGTGATTTGTTCAACAGCACCTTTCGTTCCTACATAGGCACTATAAGTTGGCAGCATCATCACCGTAGTTGATGACGAAAAATTGATAATCCGTCCGCCTTCTGATAGGTGTTGCGCGGCTTGTTGGCAAGCAAAAAAAGTACCTTTGACGTTAATAGCAAAAATCGCATCGAAATCTTCTTCACTCACCTGAGTAATTGGTTTATAGAAGGCGATTCCGGCATTGTTGACCAAAATATCAACTTTACCAAAACGCTCAAGTGTTTGCTCAAATAGGCGTTGGATGTCGGGTACTTTGCTAATATCGGCTTGGATAGCGATCGCTTCTACTCCCAACTTTTCAATTTCTGCAACAACTTCCTGTGCTTTGGCTGCATTACCCGCATAGTTGACAACAATAGATGCGCCGTTACCAGCTAATTTTAGTGCGTAGGCGTAGCCCGTCGAAGACATCGCTCGTCCAATTCCCCGCGATGCACCAGTGATAATTGCAACTTTCCCTGATAAAGATGCCATAGATTAATCTAGTTTTATTTTGGTTCACCAAGGTGATTATCTGTTGTTAAAGTACTACACCAAGGTTAAATTTTGTCATTTGTCATTTGGTTATTAATCTCATGTCCTCAACTTGCCCAATCCTTAGTAGAGACGAGATTAATCACGTCTCTACCCACTCCCCTTAATTAAGATTCTGGAACGATCGCAGCACCATCTCTAAGATTGATCAACCCTGAGATAATAACTTTATCTTCTGGTTGTAATCCTTCAAGAACTTGGTAATTATTATCTTTGATTTCGCCTAGCTTCACGCGCTTTTGTCGAGCTACTTGTTGAGATACACCTTGGGGAGATGTTTCGGTTTCAACTACATAAACAAAAGTGTCGCCACCTACACGAGTCATTGCTGTTGTGGGGATTAAAATTCCGGGGCGCTGATTCCAAAATAATCTAGCCCTTACCAATTGATCTGCACGTAGCTGACCGTTAGGATTGTCAAAAAGTGCTTTGATAAGTATCCCTTGTGTTTCGTTATTAGCAGTAGGCGCAATGAAAAATACCCTACTTCTACCCAGCTTTTGACCTTGTGTATTCATCACCTCCACTGGCATTCCCTTACGCAATTGCGGCCCTTGCTGTAGTGGCACAGAGATGTTGACTTCTAAAGGCCGATTTTGTGTGAGATTAACTAATTGTGTGGAAGTATTAACTAAATCACCTACTTTCACAGCAATGTTGCCAACAGTGCCACTAAAGGGAGCGGTAATTTTGTCAGACAGGATTTGTTGTGTTTGAGTATTTACATTAGCTTGCTGCAACGTTTTTTCAGCCTGCAATATATTGGCTCTTTGGGCTTGAATCCTGGAATCAATTGCATCAAGACTAGTTTTAGCATTGGCAAGTCGATCAGCAAACTGATTGCGAGTCTGTCGAGACACGGCTCCTTGTTCAGCTAAAATGGAATACTTTTCGTAGGTTTGCTGATACAATTGCACATTCTCAACGTATGATGCTCGTTGGGCTTCTAGAGATTTCAGTACAGTGCGGGCAGTTTCCAGTTGCAATAAAAATGCTTGAGGCGCAGCATTGTTAGGAGCGATCGCTGCTTGTGATGTACGATCTACTTGGATAATTGCCGTTCCTTCGGCTACTGGATCTCCCGATTTCACAAATATTTGGGTAACTTGGCCCTGAATCCTCGGCTGGAGGATGACTGATCGCTGGGATTTTAAGCTAGCAATAAAATCTGAACTTTCCTCAATTATGCCGCTTTGTACTGTGGATACTTTGACTCTTACCCCTTGAGGTTGAGCGTTAGTAGTTGAAGGCGCTGAATTTTGCGGAGTGAGCAAACGCCAAACGAGAGCTGTTCCGCCCCCTAACAATAGTAGTGCTGCTAAAAATAACCAAAGCCACCGCCGTTTTCCAGAAGGTGGCTCAAATGAGGTTTGTGGAGCTTTTTCTCCAAAATCAGTTTGAGGCTCAGGGGATGTCATGGCTTATGAGGATAAGGAACAAATTAACTAGAATTCAATCAAAATTTCATCTGTTTATCTTGAAATTACTGATTTAGCATGAGGTTTTGTGGCAAATTATGTGTTACCCCATCCAAATATACAGTTTTGATGATTCTGTCTTAATCTACCGAAAGGTTAATCCCTAATCTTTCATCCACTTATAGTAATGGAAAAGGTTTGGTGAGGCTGGCATAGCCGTAATTGCACCGCACAAAGTCGGTTAGTTCCGTGAGTCAATAATATTAAGTTAGTTAATTACATAGCTAGTTGACCGTAGCTCAATCACTTTAGAGTATTTATAGCCAAGCTTCCGATTATAAAATTAACGGCTGAACTCTGCTTCTGGCAAGTCAACAAAAGCCTTAGCAACAGTTACGTAAGGTAGTAGCCCAAATAATTCAAGTTCAGGACTATGAGTAGATAAAGGTAAGCGAATACTACCAATGTCCTTTCGGCAACCAAGAAAAAATAATCGCCGCCTTAATTGGGGAGTACCGAAATCAGCAGCTAAAAGTACACCGATTGAGATGTTGTAACCCAAATTCGCCATTTTGTCCCAAATTTGCTGGTATAGTGTGCCACCTGCAATCCCTTTGAGATTAGATACATTTTCCATAACGAAAAATGGCGGGTACAAATGTTCGACAAAACGTAAAAATTCATAAATCATACCACCTCGATCATCCTGAAAGCCTTTCTGTTTACCTGCCTGACTGAAAGCTTGACAAGGTGGCCCTCCAAAGACAATATCTGGTTTCTCAACTTCACCGGAAAACTTTTGCCATAAACTTAACGGGTTTTCTACAGTAGAAATATCCTTTTCCAAAACGCAAATATGACCACCAAAAAAACCACGCAGTGTTGCACAAGCATCTGACCAACTATCGAGAGCTACCTTAGTTTCTATACTGCCTGTAAGATAAGCACCAATATCCATACCTCCTGCGCCACTAAATACGCTGAAAGCTTTGAGGGAACGATTTTCAAATCCTAACAACTTTGCTTGTTGAACTAAAGATTTAAACACAGCTTCTGCAAGCGGTACAGGTACAGCATTACCTACCTGAAGCTGAGTACTTGTTAGCGTTCCCTCAAATTTCATATTGTCAGGAAAGCCTTGTAAACGAGCTGCCTCTCGTACAGTAATAAATCGGTTTTCATAGGGATGAACAAATTTATTGAAAATGTACCCCGTCACCGTTAATGAAGGTTTATCTGGATCAAGACGAATTATTCTTAAATTTGGGCCACCTTGACGATTTGGATCTTGCTTGAGATAAAATTTAAAGCTATCGTGCCAAAGTTCTTCAGGCAAGTCTTGCATTTTTTGCCCAATTTTTAAGGCATCGATCCGCTTTTGTACATCTGAACCAACCCGTCTAGCAATGTGATTTGCAACCAATTTGCACGGACTATTAAAATTGGAAATTTTCTGAAATCCAGTCATCTCTCACATGGCTTTGGGTGAAGGTGATTATACCATCAAAAAGATTGTAAATCTCTTTTTCAGGTGGCAAATCTGCAACTTTTTTCGCTTTTC
Source organism: Nostoc sp. LEGE 12450 (assembly GCF_015206895.1). Taxonomy (GTDB): domain Bacteria; phylum Cyanobacteriota; class Cyanobacteriia; order Cyanobacteriales; family Nostocaceae; genus Nostoc. The sequence goes on from NZ_JADEXU010000013.1 coordinate 10,391, forward strand.
CTGTTTCATCTAGTGTCCATATAACATCCTGAAGTTCGAGCAGGTAATCATTATAGTGACGCACAGCATGAATGTTAGACAGCAAAGCAGTTTTTACTACCATTTGACTATATTTTGGCTTTCCTGTAGCAGCAATTTTTAAGACTTGATAAATCCCTTTTTTAATATCATCAGTTCTGTCCATTCCTACGCTAGATTTACCATCAGAGACGGATTCGTACCCATCACCACTCTTTCTCAATGGCCAAGTTAAAGGTCTAGGAGTAGGTTGTCCACAAGCATTTGTTAACCAATAAACTGTTTCAGGTATAGTTCCCCTACCCCGTGCTGCTTTATTATACGCAGAATAGGCAATATTCCAAAACTGAAAATATCGATAAAATAGTTGATTATCTAGACCAAAACTTCTGCCAATTTGTTCGTATGCCCAAGTCGGAGAACTATGGCTTGCTTTTATTCCTAAATCCACAAGTTCATAGTTCCAGTAGTTATCTTCTAACTTGGGCAGAATTATATGCAAGTTAGATGATGCCAGGAATGAATTGTCTGTAGGAGAGTGCGAACAAGGTATTGGTTCTCCATTTTCTCCCATCTCGGTTTGTACCTCAACCTTTGCAGCTAGAGCAAGTGTTGTCAATGGTGCGGCTTTTACTTCTGCAAGTAAGATTATACTCTCTTTTTCATCATAAATTATTACATCAACTGGTTCAGCACCATGATAAATTTTTAAGTTCCTCGAATTAATTTTAAATAAATGCTTTAGAAATACACAGAGCAAACGACTTGTGGTTTTGCCAATAGTTCCAGATGGTAATTTGTTTGCCTGATGATAGTAAAAGTTACCTTTTAAAACACATCTTGGGCAAGTATTAGTGTATGGGTAAATTAATAGAGGAATATTATTTATTGGACAATAAAGCCATCCTTTATTGGTTAATTTTGTATAATATTCGGCAGCTACAATCAGATCAAAAGCTGCTGCCAATGATATACCAGGATTGGTAGCAGTGCGTTTGGCATTTTCCAAAGCTTGCTCAACCAGAATTGAGGTTAATACTTCTTCATGGGGATTTACTTCCAGAGCTTTCACTCTTCCTAAAAGGTTGACTATCCAATCGGTTTTAAGTGGTTCAGGTTTATTACTTTGCACTATTCTTCAAAGATAAAGATGCGATGTCTACGACGGGCGTAGCTACGATACTCATACTACACAAGAGCATAACAGCGATCGCACTCATAGACAGCATCTTTGTTCAACTCACTGTAATCACTGTTCCCGCACTCTCATTGGCCAATCTATCCACCGCACATACGGCATAAGTTCCCGCTTGTTGAACGGTAGCGAAGGTTGTGCCAGCAGACAAAATTCGCTGAATTGTCCAAGTATCCCCAGTTTGCCGATAAAGTGTCCAAGAACGAACTGGCTGATTATCTCCAGGCTGCCAACTCAGTTTGCGGTTATTGACTTGTAATCCAATGGGTGGAGGGGGTGGCGTTGTATCTTGCCAAGGCAAAGTTGGCGGTAGCGCAGGTTTGTTATAAAGCAGACTTTGGAATTTATCAGCAATACCCTGACTATTTTGCGTCAAAACACCGAGATTAAAGAAGATATTGCCCAGTGACAACCGTCCAGCTTGGCTACGACTAATTTTCACCTGCTTTTCAATCTCATCACTCTCTCGACTCTTATTACTTGGTTCTGTCAGATTGTTGCCAGCGTAAACGTGTCTTTGCTTTGTATTTACCTGTGTCCACCACTGTAGCAACGCTGGATAACTTTGTTGTGGTTGGTCTGTACGCCAGTAAAGTTGAGGCGCAATATAATCAATCCAGCCTTCTTCTAACCATTTTTTTGAGTCGGCATACAACACATTGTAAGCATCTAACCCAGTAATACCAGCAGGTTGTCCGGGGCGATAAATCCCAAAGGGGCTGATACCAAATTTCACATCGGGTTTGGCTGCTTTAATCCCCTGCCAGAGACGCTGTACCATTTTGTTAACATTGTCGCGTCGCCAGTCGCCAAGGTTGAGTGAACCACCAGCTGCTTGATATGCAGCATAAGTTTTGTTATCGGGGAAAGGTTGTCCCTCGATGGGATATGGATAGAAATAATCATCTAAGTGAATGCCATCAACATCGTAGCGCTTCACTACATCAAGAATTACGTTGTAAGCTCTATCTTGAACTATTTTCAATCCTGGGTCCATCCAGCGTTGAGTTTTCCACAAATAAACGCTTTCTGGATTAGTCGCTGCTATGTGGGGACGTACTGTTTTAGCTGGGTCGGTGGAAGTGCTGGCGCGGTAAGGGTTAAACCAAGCATGGAGTTCAATATTACGCTTGTGACATTCTGCGATCGCAAACGCTAAAGGATCGTAAAATGGTTCTGGTGCTTTCCCCTGAGTTCCTGTAATCCAAGCACTCCAAGGCTCTAATTGCGATTCATATAAAGCGTCTCCCTCCGGTCGCACCTGAAAGATAAGTGCATTGAAGTTTAGCGCTTGTAATTTACTAATAATCTCAGTGAGTTCAGCTTTCTGTTGAGCAACAGAAAGTCCTGGCTTGGAAGGCCAATCACCATTCCACACAGATACTACCCACGCCCCCCGAAATTCCCGACTATGATTAACCCTAACGCTACCGACAGGTGCAGGTATTGGTGTGGGCGTTGGTATTGGTGTGGGCGTTGGTATTGGTGTGGGTGTCGGTATTGGTGTGGGCGTTGGTATTGGTATTGGTGTCGGTATTGGTGTGGGCGTAGGCTTCGGCGTAGGCGTTAGTGTTGGCGGCTGCACTAAGTAACTAGAGGCAATTTTTTCTGCTTCACCTAAATACACCAAAGCTTGATAAACAATTGCCGCTACATCTGCACGGGTAGCTGCAAGATTGGGATTGAGTAATTTGATATTTGGGAAACTAACCACCAATCCAGCGCTGGTGGCAATAGCTACCTGATTTCTACCATACCCAGGAATCTGAATAGAATCTTGATAAATTTGTGGGAGTGCTGAGAGGAGTTCTGGTTTTACCTTGGTGGCAATTTCTAAGCCTGCTACCAAAGAAACTAAAACTTCTGCCCTAGTAATTCGCTCGGCGGGGCGGAAACTTTTATCAGTAAATCCGCTAATAAATGCTTTTTCGTAAGCTGTTTGAATGGCAGCTGCTGCCCAATAATTTATGGGTACATCCACAAAAGGTACATATTGCCGCTTCTTGCTAACTGTGCCAAATGCCTTGGCGACGATGGCGGCAAATTCAGCGCGAGTGAGTGAGTTATCGGGGCGATATGTGCCATTAGGCGACCCACTGACAATACCACGTTGGGCTAAGGCTGTAATAAATAAGCGTGCCCAATGGTTTTGAATATCCGAGAAGGAAGTAGCAATAGATACCATCGTAGATTGCAGCTAGCTGGCCTTGATTTTGATTTCCTTAGTTAATTTAGCAATTTCAAGGCGATCGCTGCTGCAATCTCTTAGTAAACTTTCACTACTCAAGATTGGGCATTGGGCATTGGTCATTAATAATTACTTTTTCCTATTTCCCATACTTCGACTGCGCTCAGTACAAGTTCCCCATTCCCCATGCTCTATCTCCTAAGTAGGATTTGCAGCTTCGTTAGTAGGATTTGAGGTAGAACGCGCATTCAATGACAGCATTACGCGTGAAATGCCAGTGAAAATAATGCTGATACCAACTAGTGTGCCAAGAAGCCAGGGCGCATTGAAGGGCCACTGGAACCAAATCATTACACCTAAGACCAGTGTAATAATGCCATCACCTAGTATCCACTTCCAGTTCTCTTGCGGACGTAACTTGAATGCCAGAATTAACTCGAATGTACCTTCAGCCACCAAGAAGCTGCCAAGCAACAGAGTCAGCGTGAGAATACCTGTAAAAGGATAAACAAACAGCATTATACCCGTTGCAATATAGAGTCCGCTCAATAGAAGTTTCCAAATAAAACCTCCTTGGTCGCGGGTTTGAGTGGCATAAACTAGTTTTGTAAATCCGGCGAAAATCAAAATTACTGCAATCCAAGTTTCGGCGAATAAGGTGGAGAGGTTAGGCGCTGCGATCGCAATAACCCCCAAAACACTTAGGAGAACACCACTTATCAGCGCTCCATTAGTGTCCTTGTTAATATTTCTAGAAACGTCAGTTGTCATATAAACTTTTCCCTAACTCTACAATTACGTTAGGAAATTTCTCAGTCACAAAATAGAACCCTAAGATAGACTCATGGGTATTAAATTTTAGCAGTAACTAGCTATCATAAAAGTTCTGCTAGGCTGCTTAGGCGTTCATAAACAGAGATGAGGCGATCGCCTTCAAGTTCAACAGAAGTATTAGGATAATTCTGAATGGCTCCAAGGAGTGTAACTTCACCATTTTGTTGAATAGATGTACTTAAAGCACTTCGCAGCGCCTGTTGATCTAATTGTCCTGCGGGAGGATGAACTACTTCACCAATTTGGTTAACTAAAATTGGCCCTGCCCAGCTAGACAGTAAGTTATTTAAAAAGGCAGGATCGGCTTTTATTGGGGCTTTCAGTGCCTTACGAGCTACTTCTGGGTCTTGTTTGGCTGCGTCTAAATAAGCTTGTAATGTAGGGGTAGTCTTGCCTGTTTCTGTAAACTGACTTAATTCTTGAACAGAAACTTGCCCCTGAAAAGTACCATACTTTAAAACAACTTGCTCGGCGGCATTAGCATTAGTAGTTGAGAGGAGAACAAAAGCACCTACGCCTAAAGCTACTGCTTGAGTGAGTAACTTAGTAAATTTGCTATTGTTTAATCGATTAAAAATTTGAGAAATCTGCATTTTATCGAACATCCTAATGGTGTGGAGCGTACATAGTGCTAGAGATACATAATTAGGGGTGTACATCTGTACGCCCCTATAGCCAGTTTATTTGTTGCAAAAATCTTTTTTGGAAATGGTGTTATCAAGCTTGTTCATTAGAAGAAGCTAATGAGGTAATATTGACTGATCTTCGTCTAAGGTTGGTGCAGGTATACCCAAATGCTTCCTTGCTGATTCTTCAGCTAGCTTTCGGTCTTGCTCGTTTTCGAACTGACTCTCATCTAACAAATGAGGGTTTTTTGCCGCTTCATCTCGGCTTGGTTTATAGCCATTTTTCCACCTGTACTTCCAGTCCATAATTTGAAAGGCAGATATACTGCAATTTTATTTCCTAGTTCTTCATAGTAGGCGCTTAATGGAACATGACACTCCTACTATAGGTTGAAGAGGCTCATTCTGAGGGTACAAATTTTACATCATCTTAAAGTAAGAATACTCTATAACCTTAATTTTAAAGCAATCAGGAGTTGCGATCGCAAATTTAATAATCCTATTTGATTTACTCTCCACTGAGAGGCTCAGAACCCCGACTTCTTGAAGAAGTCGGGGTTCTAGGAGCGCAAAGCTATTCAACTGGAAAATAGTGATTTTAACTCTGGTCGATTAAATCAGCCAAGTAATATTAGACCAAAATTTGAAATGTGACGTGTTCACAGTGATGCCTACCAATCATAAATTTTGGGAATCTCATAACAACTATATTTATTCCAAATACCACTTTGATCCTTTGGTGGTAAGCGAATTTCACCTTTATAATTTTGAGGTTTAGATTGAGATCCTGGTATTGTTTTATCGTACAGAACAACTTGTTGAACAACTCGACATTGGTGCCATCTATCTTTATTAATACCAGCAGGTGGTTTTGTTTCTGCATAATATTGAGGTTGCACAGGTGTGTTTACAGCAGACTTTATAAACAGATAAGTTGAACTTGCAGAGACAAATAAAACTCCTACTACAATACCTATGAACAACTTATTTTGTCGAGGTTGGGATTTTGAATGGTGAACTGTTTCCTGATGTAGTTTACGGGGTAAGTTTAAATTAGCAGAATTATATAAAGTATCTGGTTCTAATCCTTCTATTTGCTCTTGTTTTAGTCTAACTTTTGATTCCTGAACTAACTGATTTGGTTGAGTTAACAAATTAGGATTAGTTAGAGTTCGCTGTGTCTCTCTTTCTCGAACAACTTTTTGTTCAATTTGTGCTACTTCTTCATCCCCAAGTTCCAAAACGTGCTGATATCGCCTTAACTCTTCACGAATCTCTTCTGTGAATGGGTATTCATGCTCAATTGCTTGAGTTATTACTTGTTCATACTGCTGCAATCTTTGTTGATATGCCTCTATCTCTGCTGTAATTCGGGCTGTAATTGGGTGAATATCTTCAGCTTTTAGACCTAAGAGTTGCTGCTGTTGCCACAGTTGGTTATGGTTTGCTTGGCTCAAAGGATATTCCTGCTGCACTGCTCTTATAAATGCCTGCTCAAACTGCTGTAACTTTTGTCGATATACCTCCACCTCTGCTCTAAGGCTGTTTTCAATTGCAGCTAAATCCTCATCTTTAAGTTGCCATTCCTGCTGCATTTGTTGCAGTTGATAGCGAGTAGGTTGACTTAGGGGATACTCTTGTCGCATTGCTTTAGCTAACGACTGCCTGTAGTGTTGAAGGTGTCGCTTATATGCTTCAATTTTTGCTTTAACCTGCGCCTCAATTGGCATGGTATCCTCATTCCTCAGCCCCAAAATTTGCTGAAGATTCAGTCGTAGCATATTGAGATCATCTTCACTGAGAGCTACTTTCTGCTGGAGTGCCTCACTAAAGTCCCGCTCATATTGCTGTAATTTTTGTTTAAATTCCTGACGAGCAACTGCTAACATCTCATCTTCAATTGCAGTTGCTTCCATTTCGGATAGTCCCAAGCGGCTTCTGAGGGCATCCAAAGTCTTGCGACCCACAAAAGAAACATCACCACGGCTACTATATCGCGCCACTTCTTTGCGATACTTCTGTTTGGGATCACCTTGCGGAACTTTTGTAAGTCGAATCTTAAAGCCTTCTCTACTTGTGTAGATTTCGGGCTTCATCGTCGGCTGTATTTCTCTAACTTTTTTACTAGCATACTCATGCAACTCGTCAATTGAGACAACCCCATCTTCATCTAGGTCTGCCGCCCCAGTTGTAATTCCTTCAATCAAATAACGAGTATAAATTGATAGGTCTGACCCCTGCTGCTCAAAAGAATATTGAGTTGAACTGGATGAAGTGAGAACGGCCCGCCCCTCTCCTCCTAATTGCTCACGGATATTTACACTGCCGTCATCTTTGGCTGATAAACCTTCGGCAAAAGCACCACTAAAACAACTATCCAAAATCACAACTTGCCGCTTAGAACGGCTGCGGCTCATGCTTTCATGGACAACACTGGCTGCTACTGCCGATGAGCGAATTAAATCTCCTCTGGGAGTTTTGCGTGTGGTGCGCGTTGCTAAAAACAGTCTGCCAGTGTCATCCTTAATACCATGACCAGAGAAAAAGAGAACTAACAGATCATCTTTTTGACGATGGGCAAATAGATTTTCGATAGCTTCCTCCATATCTTGGCGCTGGGGATTTTTTAGCACCATAATATCTGTCTCAGTAAAGCCACCCATTTCTGGGTGTAACAGCACTTGCTGCATCGCTTCGACATCTTTTACAGCACCTGGTAGCGGGTTCAAACCAGGCTCATACTCACTCACCCCAATCAGCAACGCTACCTTAACCATCTGAGATTCTCTATCCTGCTACAAATTTCTGTGCTGCCTCAATTGCTGCTTCTAGCTCTTGCCGACTACTGGCTTTGACTTTCAGTTTCTTGCCATTGGCCTCAATTTCTAGTTCAATGGTTTTGTTGCCAAGGCGATCGCCTAAAAATCCCATCAGTGCTTTAATATTCTTGGCATTCACCTGCGCTGTTAGCCAACCCACAGCTAGCCCTGTAAGTGACTTGCTTCCTTCCGGTGCTTCTGCTTCACGGTAAAGACTAGCATCTTCCACTTCATCCAGTTCCAGCATCTGTTGCAATAGTCTCTGCGTTTCGTCTTGCAGTTCATCGTCATCTAAACCAGGCTCTTGCAAGGCGATGGTAATCTGGACGTTGGATGTACTCGCCATTTTTAACCTCTAATTGTGGTTAATGCTTAAATTATCACAAGTATCTTATACAATCCAACTAGTAATAATTCCGGTCTGGATTGTCGTAAATACAAATTTTGCCAAGATGCATAGCGTGCGATGAATAGGAAGAGTACTGCAAAGTAAAAATATATACTATTGCTTGCTCACAGCTAGCTAGGTTAGATTTTTATTTCCTTTGTTAATTTTGCAATACGAGAGCGATCGCTATTGCTGTGTCATATAAAATTCCACACTTGCAGAATTTGTTTAGTTTTATATTTTCATTCAAAAACCGATGTACCCTTCTCTACGGGACGCAAGCTATGGACAACCGTAATTTTTAATCCTTACGTATATTTGCTAATTACTTTATCAAAAAGCCTGTTTACTTTCTCAAAATACTTAAATGCTTTCTCAAAAGAAGCTTTTGCTTTCTCAAACTCCAGTTTGCTTAATCATTTGAGTGTTTTCCGCAAGTAAAAGAAGCTCTTGCTTTCTCAAACCCCAGTTTGCTTAATCATTTGAGTGTTTTCCGCAAGTAAAAGAAGCTCTTGCTTTCTAGTAAGTAATACCATTTACAAAAATCTTTCTACTAAATGAATCGGCTGTAAGAGCGTACAACTGTCATTGATGTCAACTTAACGTGAAAGCCTTTTCAAATGTCGTTTCCAGCCAGAGAATAGTAAGGGACTCCAAATAAAAAAATACTTAACTACTTCTTGTCGGGTGGGCGATGCGAGCGCCCGTAGCTAAAGGCAGACAAGATATCCACTCCACAAGATTGGATAATTTCTTCGTTGGAAGTCCCTAATGCTGCTACTTGATCTGCTGCCGCCAGTAAGTGAAGCGAAGCCTAGTACGCTACAGCGCAAATAGAGGAACTATTTAAAATCCTTAAAAAGCTGAGTTCATAATACTTTTGACTTTTGACTTTTGACTTCCGCCTTGCGATACTAGCCTGTTGACTTTGTACCTTTTTATGGGCTAAAAATTCATGCCAAATTTATAAAATTTATGTCTAAAGAAATAAGCGCACAATTCATATTTATATGTCCAAAAGCTATATGTGTACATAATAATCACTATCAACCAATCTCTCTAAAGATATAACTAAAAAAGCTAATTTTAGGATAACTCCATCTGTAGGCTCACGCAATCTTAACAAAAAACGTTAATACTGGAAAGTAACTTTACCAGCACGAAACCTGATTGTAATCAAAAATTACAGTCTAGGAAAAGCAAATAGAGAAAATAGTACAAACAATGGCAACTTCTATAGACCGCACTCAAGAGATTCAAAAGCTGCATGAACTAATCAAAAATATTGATTATGGTATGTTTACCACAGTCGATGATGATGGAAGTTTGCATAGTTACCCCATGTCAAAAAGTGGTCAGATTAACTCTGAAGCCACACTCTGGTTCTTTACTTATGCTGGTTCCCATAAGGTTACTGAGGTTGAACACCATGAGCAGGTCAATGTTAGTTTCTCGTCACCCGAACAGCAGCGATACGTTTCTATCTCAGGTACATCACAACTCGTAAAAGACCGCAACAAGATGCGAGAGTTATGGAAGCCAGAACTTCAAACCTGGTTTCCTAAAGGATTGGACGAACCCGATATTGCTTTACTCAAGGTGAATATTAATCAGGTTAATTATTGGGATAGTACATCGAGTTTTAAGCCACAAACAATTAGTTTTTAGCACCATCATAACTTTAAATAATTCGTATTTAATAATTACGAATTATTTAAATCACTGTAATTGTTGGACGAAATTGGCAAAAACTAAGTATTTTAAATTACGAAAAATGTAATGATAGGTAACAATAATGATGAATCCGCGCAAAGCCATCTGTCTTTAGAGGTAAAGCGACGGCATTTTTTAAAAGGAATAGGCTTTATTGGCGCTGGTGCAGGAGCAATCTTTGTTGACCACATCCTCAATGCAAATTCTGAGGTGGAAGCAGCAGAGGTTCCAGCATTATCTGCAACTCCAACCAACAGCACAAACACTGGTGAAATTCCTCTCCGCCCATTGGGGAAAACTGGGGTGCAAGTGTCGGCCATTGGTTTGGGAGGTGCGACTTTAGGGCAAGTAAAGAGCAAGGAAGAGGCAATTCGCATCACCCACGAAGCCATTGACAACGGCATCACCTTTATGGATAACGCTTGGGAGTATAACCAGCATCGTAGTGAAGAGTGGATGGGAGAGGCGTTGCAAGGACGACGAGATAAAGTTTTTTTGATGACGAAGGTTTGCACCCACGGACGCGATCGCAAAGTGGCAATGCAGCAACTTGAAGAATCACTACGTCGTCTCAAAACTGACCACCTCGACTTGTGGCAAATCCACGAGGTTGTTTACGATAACGATCCAGAAAGGATTTTTCGTGCCAACGGAGCAATTGAAGCTTTGGATCAGGCGAAAAAAGAAGGTAAAGTCAGATTCGTTGGCTTTACGGGTCACAAAGACCCCTCTATTCATCTAAAAATACTCTCCCATAATTACCCATTTGATACAGTGCAAATGCCGCTTAATTGTTTTGATGCTACTTTTAGAAGCTTTGAGCGGCAAGTACTACCAGAACTCAACAAACGAGGAATTGCCGTAATTGGGATGAAAAGTCTTAGTGGCAATGCCGATGCAGTAAAAAAAGGTGTAGTTACTCCCCAAGAAGCCATCCGCTATGCAATGAGTTTACCGATCGCTACACTCGTTAGTGGTATTGATTCCCTGGAAGTACTGCGACAAAATTTAGCGATCGCCCGTGGCTTTCAACCGATGCAAGCAAAAGAAATGCAGGCTTTGCGCGATCGCTGTGCCCAATATGCTGCTGATGGGCGTTTTGAACTCTTCAAAACCTCCAAACAGTTTGATGCTGATGAAGGCAGAATTCAGCATGGCTTTCCACCTCAAAGCCAAGTGCAGACATGAGGACTGCTCCCTTGCCCCTTTTTCAACAAGCACCATATAGCGTTTATTGGCCACATAAGGTACATCTAGCCCCCTCCTAGCTTGCTCTTAGCAGAGTGGTTTCATACAACCAGAGAAAAACTAAAACCGGGTTTCAAAGCCTCTCCCCGAAACGGAGAGAGGTTTGGAGAGGGGTAAAAAGCCATGCCACAAAACAAGAAATCAAAACTTATGTATTTTTCTTTTTTCGTATGAAACCACCCTAGCCTCCTAGCTTGCTCTTAGGGGTTTGGAGGTAGAGTTTTTGTACCTTACAAAGGACGAGAACCGCTATATTTAACATTACTCCATCAAGTAAGGAAAAGAAATTTATGCCTTACCAAGAGATTGCAGACTTACCTGATTCAGTCAAAGATCACTTACCCAAGCACGCCCAAGAAATTTTTCGAGCTGCATTTAACAATGCTCAAGAAGAGTATGGTGAAGAGGAGCGTGCTTTTCGTGTTGCTTGGAGCGCTGTGAAACGCGATTATGAAAAAGGCAACGATGGGCAATGGCACAAAAAGCCAGAATAGCTCGGATCGTATTCAGCAGTTTTATTAATTTCGCACAAAAAATCTTTCTTAAAAAGGAAATCCTTATGAATTACCTTGTTGCAGTTTTACCAGATCGAATACAAGTAGAAGCCGCTTACTCTGCTCTGGAAAAAGCAGGCTTGCCAACTTCACAAGTGAATATTTTGGGAGATGGTTATCTAAGTGCTGATGAATTTGGAATGATTGATCCCGACAAGCAAGCCCGTAAACAATCAACTCGGCTCTTTTGGTGGCTTGTACCCTTTGGATTTGTTGCAGGTTATGCCTTTAACTATCTCACACAAATTGAAATATTTCCCCAGTTTGCTCGATTTGGCAATGAATTTCTTGCTGGTATATTAGGAGCGATAGCCGGTGCTTTGGGGGCTGGTTTAGTCGGTCGAGGAACTGGCATAACAGTTGGCAGTGGCGATGCTTTACCCTATCGTAACCGTCTGAATGCTGGTAAATACCTAATTGTAGTTACTGGAAATGAGGATTTAACACGTGAAGCTACGCGTGTACTGCGTCAATTTGAACCAGAGAATATTCAAGGCTATACAGACTATTCACAAAACAGGAAACTTGTAAAAAATTAAGTATCTACATCGGGTTCAACGCCGAGCGCTCGTAGTTGTGCAATCAACCGTTCAGCCCGTTGTCTTTCTTGTTCAGCCCGTTGGCTTTCTTGTTCTGTAGAAGTCAATACCCAGTTGAGAGTTCGATCATACCAGCGTAACCAGGGCTGTTCTACATTTTGATAGTGTCCCCGCCACACACCCAAGCCTAATTCTAATTCCGGTATCCAAAAACGTGAATCCGACAATGCTATCTCAGCATAACGACCTCCATCTAATTTAAATACCCTAAACTCATATTTGTACCGATCAAATACTACGTAATAAGGAACACGCAGAATCTGTTCATACACTTCCCATTTTTCTGGTGGTTGCTTAATATCCCGCAACGTCTGTCCTAAGTCTTCCTTTTCAGTACCTGGAGACAGCAATTCGACCACAATAAAAGGATGAACTCCCTCTTGCCAAACAACATAACTTAAGCGTAAATCTTGTTGTTCGTAGAGCCGGGAAACACCTAAAACAGCAAACCAATCTGGTCGCTTATGCCACAGTGGATGGCGCGGATCGTAATAAAGATTAAGATCGCTAGCAACAAATATCTCATCACTAGGATAATTCTTTGGACGAAAGGTTTCGTCTAACAGACGAGGTTGCAATAAATGAAACTGATCGGGCAAACCAGGCTCCTCAGGATCTTCACTGGGAAGATCATACATGGTCGGCAATACATCCTTTGGCGATCGCGGCGGGTCAGTTTGATACATCATAAAGCAGTGGTAATGATGAAACTCTCAGTTCTATTATGATTCAATTGTTTTTGAGTAACTCAACACCTTGCAGAACGAGACAGCATAAATTTCTCACCTTCTGCTGCAAATTTACCACGAACCATCAGCATAGTTTCGTCAAACGCATGGGGGAATGATTCCACATCTTTAACATCCAAAAGTTCTGGACTAAAGTAAATCACTACTTCTTCAATGGGTTGAGATATCTTAGCAAGAATATTCTTCAAAGAGCATATCTGCGGTGTTACAAGATCAAAAAGATGAAGTCGGGTATCTTCTATCTCTATGCAAGCGATTAAATCTAAATCTTCTGCATAGTATAAAGTACGACTTCCTTCATTGACGCAGAACACAGATTTTTCCTTGACTACGCCAACTATATTAGAGACAGGGGCGCGTGTTTCTAAAAGTCTGTGCAGCAATGTGTAATCTTTGGTATCTGTAAAATCGAGTGTTCTGAATCTATCAGTGCTACCTGTAGAGTCACATTTAACTTTGAAGATATGTTCTTCGACTACACGAAAGCCAAAAGGTAAGTAAAATTCTGGCTGTGGTGTTGTTAGTACCAAAGTTTCGTAAATGCTATCGCAATATTCCAGCACTTCCTCCATTACTTCGCGGTAATAACCTCTCCGGCGAAATTCTGCACGGGTAGCTACTCCATGAATTCCTCCGACAATCCGCCTTTGTCCCATAATTTGCATAGGAATTTCCAACACTCCCACATGGGTAATAGCTATATCATCATGAAAGCGAATAAACGGAGTTGAAGCTGTTTCCCAAGATGCACCTAGTTTTCTTGCACATTCTGCTAAACTCGTGAGTCCGGGAAATGTCACTTCCATTAAGTCAAAAAGTTTATCGCTGATGCTGGGTTCAGCAGGGAATGACTGTTTAAAACTATACTGGTTCATGTTTTAACTATTACTATAAATTACATTTTTTACTACAAAATCAATTCCAGCAAATCCAGAAAAAGGAAAAGATAAATGGATAGCAGCGCGTAAGTGTTGCGCCTCCAAAGTTCACCCCAACATTTCTTAGTTTAATTTTGATGGTTGTCGTAGATACAGCTTCAATTCAAGACTGTGACGGCGCAAAGCTTGTATTCGACAAAATTGACCATTTATTTCCTAAACTACATTTGATTTGGGCGGATGCCGGATATGCTGGCTCGTTAGTCGACTGGGTTAGATATTTCATTGGTTGTAGACTCGAAATCATCAAATATTGCGATCTCACACAGGCGGGTTTAAAGTATTACCAAGGGCGGTGGGTAGTAGAGCGTACACTTGCGTGGCTGGGTCGCTATCGTCGTCTCAGTGAAGAATCTAATAGTCGTCTTCCTGATGTTGTTTCAGTAGTTAAAATGTCAACTCCAACACAGTGCCTTAGTCCGAAAGTGTTATTGGGGAATTGTTTCTAAATCTTGGCAAGTATCATTTGTAGTGCTAAATATTCCTTGCAAAATTTCGAAACATTTAGCGTATGGCTCAAAAATTGAGAAATTCCAGAAAATTTCTTTAGAAAAATCAAAATTTCAAACTTGATTGCGATAATAAGTTTAGATAAAGGCAATAGGCAACAGGCAACAGGACAGGAGTTGGAAGGGGACTGTTACCCGTCCAACACAATCGTCCCATTGGGACAGGGCTTCTGACCCGATGAAAGGTTGAGGGAACAAGATCCGCATCTAACCAAAAATCTTCATTGTTGCCCATTGCCTGTTCCCTGTTCCTTTGGCCGAAAGTTAGTAACTCAAACCTGTTTATCCTCAAGTGTTAAATTTCCCAGTACTACACATGAGTAGAGCCAATGACTGCTTTATCACCAGATCATTCAATCAGTTCATCAAGTACTCATACTTTAGATATAGCTAGGCAAGAGTATCAATATAACTACAACCATATTCCATCTATTGCGATGGTGGATCGGCTTTCTATTACGGAAGAGTTCACCACTAATTGGTATTTTTTATTAGCCCAGCAGTTACGAGTTCTTTTTATCAATACCTTGATTGTCAACAGAGGCAATCAAGATTCTAAATCGATTTGTGATGATGTCGAAAGATTTATTTTAGAAGCCTTGCTCAAGGGAGCAGTACCAGCCCGAATCAGCATTCTGGCAAGAATCCTGCAAATTATCCCTCAGCTTTTGCTCAAAGGGATATCTAAGGATTTTAGAGAACTCGACGAGCTTTTTCATTCTATTCTGAAAGAAAACGGACTTGCGATCCTCAGAGATGCTCTAAATAGGATAATTACCCTTCTATATGAAGGACAGCCTACAGGACATGCAACCAGTCTCAAGGACTACGAAAATTTGTTTCCGGTGATTAGTCTACCAGCGATGCCTACGGCGGGCTACGCCTACGCTAAAACTTACCAGGAAGATGAAGTATTTGCGTACATGAGAGTAGCTGGCTACAATCCCGTAATGATTGAGCGAGTAACTACTCCAAGCGATCGCTTCCCAGTCACAGACGAACATTACCAAGCAGTGATGGGAACTGACGATTCATTAGCAGCAGCAGGACTTGAAGGCAGGCTCTACTTAGCTGACTATAAAATTTTAGATGGTGCGATCAACGGTACATTCCCACACGAGCAAAAATATCTCTATGCTCCCCTAGCACTATTTGCCTTACCCAAAGGCTCAGATCCCACCCGTCTATTGCGTCCGGTAGCCATTCAATGCGGTCAAACCCCAGACCCAGATTATCCGATCATTACCCCTAACTCCGGTAAATACGCTTGGCTTTTTGCCAAAACGATTGTCCAAATAGCAGATGCTAACATCCACGAAGCTGTTACTCACCTAGCAAGAACTCATCTTTTAGTTGGTGTTTTTGCGATCGCAACTGCTCGACAATTGCCACTCACCCATCCCCTCAGAATCCTGCTGCGCCCGCATTTTGATAGCACCTTAGCAATTAACGATGCCGCCCAACGGATTCTCATAGCTCCAGGGGGTGGTGTCGATAGATTACTCTCATCATCAATCGATAACTCTCGCGTTTTAGCAGTGCTAGGGTTGCAAAGCTATAGTTTTAACAGCGCCATCTTACCTAAGCAATTCCAACAGCGCGGTGTAGACGATCCCAACCTCTTGCCTATTTATCCTTACCGGGATGATGCCCTACTAGTCTGGAATGCTATTCATCAATGGGTTTCAGACTACCTGAACCTTTACTACACCACGGATGAAGACATTCAAAAAGACAGAGCATTGCAAGCGTGGGCAGCCGAAATCCCAGCTTACGATGGTGGTCGCATCCCCGATTTTGGCGAAGATGGGGGCATCAAAACGCGCAATTATCTAATTGATGCCACTACGCTGATTATTTTCACTGCCAGCGCCCAACACGCTGCGGTTAACTTTCCGCAAAAAGATTTTATGGGCTACGCCGCAGCCATACCATTGGCAGGTTATTTACCAGCCTCAACTCTCAAAAGAGAAGTTACTGAGCAAGACTACCTTAATTTGCTCCCTCCGTTAGATCAGGCGCAACGGCAATACAACCTACTCAGCTTATTGGGATCTGTGTATTACAACAAGCTGGGTGATTATCAGCAAGGATACTTTACAGACCAAAAAGTAAAACCATTGTTACAAGCATTCCAAAGTAATCTTCAGCAGGTAGAAGATACCATCAAGCAACGTAATTTGCACCGTCCACCCTATGAGTATCTACTTCCTTCTAAAATTCCTCAGAGCATCAATATCTGAATTAGGGACAAATAACTAACGACAAATGACCAATGACAAATGACAGTAAATATTATGACACTTAAAGATAAAGTCCTCAAAGGTCACGATCGCCAGCTTTGGCTTGCACCTATACTAGCCAAAGTAGGTTACGATACTGCGATCGGCAAGTTTCTGCGTTTGATTTTCTATTATACAGATGCCTCAATCATACTCAAAGCGTGGCGGGACTTCCTCTACATTCGTAAGGACAATATTGGAGACAAGTATTTTGCAGTAGACCAAGCAATTATGCATTCCTCTCACTCCCAGGTGAGGGAACTAATGCAAACCCAACCACAACTGCGAGGAAATGATTTAGGCATCATCAGAATATTAGCTCCTAGCTACCTGCTCGATAATCCTCTGAGCTTGGGAACGAACGGTAACGAACACACAGGACTACGTACTGTAATCTTACAAGCCTTACCAGAACCGTCTCAAAAGATAGACTTCTTAGGGAATCTAGTTGAGCAAAGCTTGTTAGAAGCTGCTAAACAAGGCAAATTACACATCGGCAACGATTTGCCAAAGATGATACTGTCGATTTTGCATCAATTGGTTTTTCAGATATCTTTATCTGAGGAAGAAATTACAGCATCCGATAGTTATATTAAAGGTTTAGCTCTTGCATCCTTGCCTAATTTTATTAACAAGTATCTGCTGGCAATATTAACAGCACCAAAAATTCGGCATCGTCAATATTTAACCAAGCGATATAAACAATCAGCTAAATGGGCATCTTACTTTGAAACAGGCGCTCGCTATCAATTGAATGAACACCAAATCGCTAATACCCTTTTCGATATGATTCATATCGCTGGTACTGCCGGCACGAGTGCGCTTTTAGGATCAGTTATTGGTGTTCTCTGCTTGGATGATGCTCTCAGAAATGATGTAGTGTCAGAAGTGAATGCAGTCTGGAATGGTAAGGAAACTTTAGACCCAGACGCTCTAGAACAGTTAACACTTCTCAATCAAGTGATTCTAGAAACGGCTCGTCTCTATCCACCTGTGCGGTTTGTTAGCCAACTCACCACTGAAGGGGGTGAAGTTGAGATTGGAGAACAAAAATGTCCATTCCAAAAAGGTACTCGTTTGCTTGGCTCTATTCTTACAGCTAATCTGGATGCCAACAGATACCAAAATCCAGATGATTTTGACCTAACACGGAATTTTTCAGATATTTTATCTTGGAACGGTGAAGGGCATGAGCGAGCCTGTCCTGGTAAATCCTTATCAATTGGCTTTATCAAGATTTTCTGTTTACATCTGTTCCAGAACTATCAATGGGACTCAATTACAGAAGTCAAGTGGAATTTCGAAAAAGTGACTGCCGTTACTCCTAATAATTTAGTGCTACAAGGTTTTACTCAACGACTATGAGTAATGAAGCTAGGAGTTAGAAGCTTTGAATTAAAGGATGTTTATAAAATGTTTTTGTGGTGTATATTAATTACGAATTAAAAATTAGTATGGCCGAATTAATTGAAGAAAAGCAACTTGATAATATTGCAACCTGGATGATTCCAATTAAAGAAACAAACTTACCATCTATCCTTAAGGGTGTATTTTTTATGGATGGTAATCCTCTGCCAGATACTTGCATTACTATGTACAATTTGGAATGGAATATGCAGAGTAGAACTTTGTTTTTACCGACCTTTGCCCCATTACAGTGGACTTTTCATAACTCGATTGCGGGTTGGATATTACTACGTTTAACTCAATGGTTTAAAGTAACTTACGAAATTCAGTTTGAAGATGAAACGTTGCAACAAGCTCAAATCACCCCTATTTTGCTGGGAATACCAATTTCAAAATTGATTGTAAGTTCTACAATGTCCCAAGACAAAAATTCTCTTAATGGAGATATTTGGCACAGAAATAACGTTTGGTTCGGCGGACTTTCTAGGGCTGGTGAGTATACTCTCCGTAAGGTTGTTGATAAAGATGGTCGTTATACCCCTGCTTTTAACGATATGCTTACCAGGGTGAAAAATGAGTGTTTAGTGATTGCACCCTACTCAAATTGATATGGCTTGTCCTTTTGAGTAGGACGTTTACCCGTTTCCCGTCAATGCTCTCTTAGAAAAGCAGTCAACACAAAAAATGACTACTCATATAATAAAAAGTATAAGCTTCTAATTCGTTATTTTGATTCAGCAATCCCAAATTAGTTAAAGGCTTACTCCAAGAGATTAAACAAGAAGACAGGATTTGCTTATAGATAATCATATAAATATTTCGTGAATTCATTATCTAAACAGGCCGATCCAACACCAACAAAAAGCGATTACGATATACTGAGCCTAAATTGTAAAAGGAAATATAACTGATGAACTCTTGTGATAATCAGAATCTGCCAGACAATCAACCATATAAAATTTACGAATTTAAAAAAACTAATCAGGAAAAAATCCCTGGTTATTTAGTAGTTAGTACTGCCAAACTGAACGTTGAGACAGAAGAACAGAATTCTAATAGATATTTATCATCAGTTGCTAATAAAAAGCTTTTTAATATCAATGATGGACAAGTTGAACCTTCAACCCAAGAGATGATTGAGAAAATTGCTAAAACTTTGGAATCAAGCCCCGAACCAGAAATTATTATAAATATTCATGGATATAGTTCTACACCATCGGATACAGAGACAGGCTGCAAAAAGATTTATGAATACATTAATACGGCTATTCAGCAACCAAATAAGTATATTTTTATCGGATATAGATGGCCATCGGAAAATCCCATAAAAACGGATGAGTCTGGTTCTTTTGGGCAAAAGCTAATCAACGCACTTTCTTCTCTACCAACTTTACTAGCTATCAATTTAGCTCTGGGACTAACAATTAGTATATGGTCTACTATAGCTTTATTGTTCTTAAATATTTTGAGTAATAGCGCTGTCCACTTTTTTACAGCGATGTTAATTTTATCTGGCATTGTATCTGCAATTATTTTTACATTAATTATTCTTAGGTTATCTACTTATTTTCGTGATACTTATAGAGCTACTAATTACGGGGTTACAGATTTAGTTGAATTGATTAGACAGCTTGATTATACGGTAAAGCTACCTCGAAATAAACGGATTAAATTATCTTTTATTAGTCATAGTATGGGATGTTTTGTAGTTACAGATGTAATTCGTATTCTCTCTGATGTTTTTGATGTAAAATCTATTAATAAAAAACCGGATTCGGATATTGGCAATGTATTTCGATTAGGCAGACTTGTGCTAGTTGCACCTGATATACCTGTAGAAAGTATCTTGCCAGGACGTGCTAATTTCCTTCGTTCTTCTTTACGTCGCTGCGAAGAAGCTTATATATTTTGTAATGAGGGAGACTTAGCGTTACGATTTACCTCTACTGCCGCAAATTATTTTAGTTTCCCAGCGCGAACTCGTATTAGTGGATACAGGCTTGGTAATATAACAGTTAAGCATTTCAACAATAAAAATGATTTAGTGGGTAACACACCCAGATATGGAGTTGTTAATTTGCACAAGCAAGACTATGGCAAAGGTTATAGACTTGACAACCCTTATAAGTATTTAGAAATTCGTTCTTCTAGTAACGAACATAGAAAACTTGAAGAGATAACTGCAATGTCAGAAGAGTCGATACAACCCGCAGATTTATTTACATATTTTGACTGTACAGATTATAAAGATGACCGGATGAATCAGATCGGAATTGTTAGTTCTGCCATCCAAAAGCCAGCGATAAATTTTGGTAATTATATTCTCCTAACCTTGGCATTTATTCGGAAGTCTATTAACAATAGAGATCCTCAAGGGATTGATACCCACACAGGCTATTTTGGAGGTGGTTTTAGTCAAAAAGCTATTTACGAATTAGCTTTTTTAGGATTTCAAGGATTTTTACGATCTTTGTCAATTGAAGGAGACGAATCTGAGCAAATTAGCGTTTTTTCTCAAAGATGCCAAGAAAAGCAAATTCAAGTGATTCTTGCGCCGCAAATTTATCAACAAAAAACTCAACGTTAGACAAGAGATTCCGAAATCATTGGTGATACGGGTTGGCAAACGCGACATCCTCAGTATTCAACCGATAGTATTTAACCCAGACTTATTATCATTGGCAACAAGAAAAAGGCAGAAAGAAGACCAAGTACATTCCCAAGCAAATACTTGGGGTTATTCAAGAAGCAGAGTTCAAGAAGCGCCCACTTTCTGCGCCACACCCACGCGACGAAACGGAGCTTCTGATTTTGACTTGCAAGCAGATTTGGGCCATGCAACACCTGCAACAACTGCAAAGTACACTCACCATGTCGGGTGTGTTGGGACTTCTCACGCACTGCACTCCGCTCAATCGCCTCCAGACCACAGGAGGTTTATCGCCGACAACGCACTCAAGGATACTTGAGCCTACGGAACACGATACCTGCGCCTGACGGAGCGATCGCATCCTTGAGTGCCTTGGGGCATTTTTAGTTCAAGCGTACTATGAAAATCCCACTCAAGTTTTGGGTGGGTGCGCTTATATTTGATGTACGTCAATCGCCTTCTAGGTTTGGAGTTTCGCACTGCGAACTAGTCTAAACTCCAGTAGCCAGGGATGGAACCTCCAAGAAAATGGCTTGTGCTTCTCACTGCGTTATTCGCCATTTTGAGGCGATCGTTTCAAAACTATACCGTTTTGGGCAACCTAAAATGCAAGGTATAAATAAAGGCTTGGCAATGACAACGAACTCTATTTGGTTGGGTCTGTGCGCTGGAATACTGCCGTTGATGGTAATGCCTGTGAGTGCCCAGGTAACTCCTGATAGCAGTTTAAATACTACTGTCTCTCAAAGTGGCGATAACTTTACCATCACCAACGGTAATCGAGTTGGCAACAACCTCTTCCACAGCTTCAGCCAATTTTCAGTTCCCAGCAACGGCTCGGCTTTTTTCAACAATGCCGCAGATGTGCAAAATATCTTCAGTCGCATCACTGGAGGCAGTGTTTCCAACATTGATGGTTTAATTAAAGCCAATGGTAGCGCTAATCTGTTTTTGCTCAATCCCAGTGGGATTATTTTCGGTGCGAATACCCAACTTAATATTGGCGGCTCCTTTTTTGGGACAACTGCTGAGAGCATTAAATTTAGCGATGGTGCTGAATTTAGCGCAATTAGTCCCCAAAAGGCTCCATTGTTGAGCATCAATGTTCCCATTGGTTTGCAGATGGGTAGCAATCCAGGTGCGATTGCTGTTCAAGGGTCAGGACACAATGCTCAATTAGGCGACTCACTTCAGGTTTCTGGATTAAACCTCGGTACGAGAGGATTACAGTTGCAACCTGGAAAGATGCTGGCATTGCTGGGTGGGAATGTTGCCTTAGATGGAGGATTGCTCTCCGCACCCGGAGGGCCAATAGAACTGGGTAGCATCACTAACGGCAACGTTGCTCTCAATTCCATCCCTGAAGGATTTGCGCTGAGTTATTCTAATGCTTCGAGTTTTGGCGATATTCAGATAACCCAACGAGCTTTAGCATCTACACGTGACCTCAGTGGGCAAAGGGGAGGAGCTATTCAAATTCAGGGTAAACACGTGAGTATCCGAGATGGTTCACTGATATTAGTGCAAAATCGCAGCAACCAAACTGCTGGTGATATTGCAATCAATGCCACAGAGTCCCTCCAGATTATCGGCAAGTCTCCTGATTTTAAAAGTTCCAGCAGTTTAATTAATGAAACTATATCCCCAGGTGCAGCAGGGAATATTATCGTTACCACCCCACAGTTGAATATTGACGGGGGTGGGTATATCTTAAACCGTACCTTTAGCACAGCACCAGGTGGCAATATTGCAATAAATACTAATGAAATGCGGGTGAATGGTTTTGCATTTGGCGATCCTTCTCCTTTTCGAGCAGTCAGCCAGATATTAGCCGCTTCCTATGGGGCTGGAAAAGGTGGAGATGTCAATATTTCAACTCAAAACCTGTCTATTTTAGCTGGCGGCAATATAGCAGCAAGACCCTACAGTTTCGGTAATGGCGGCGATCTCATCGTTAAGGCAGATACAATTCAGGTGACAAATGAGGGAGCGCCAAAGGGTTTGTATTTTAGTCTGTTGTCTACTGCCACATTTGGGTTTGGTAATGCAGGGGATTTGAAAATCGATACCCGCAAGCTGTCGGTTCAAGCTGGCGGCAGAGTGTCAGCTTCTAGCATAGTTATAGGAAATGCGGGTTCACTGACTATCAATGCGTCTGAATCGATTGATGTGAATGGTGTCAAAGATGCACAAAATCCCAGCTATATTGGTACGGCAGTTCGTCCTGTTTTTGGATTTTCCAGCGCTACTTCAGGTAACACCACGATTAACACCCCACTTCTTAATATCAGTAATGGTGCAACAGTTTTTGTCCAAAACCTTGGCTCCGGTAAAGCTGGTACTTTAAACATTCAGGCGAATACCCTACGACTCGACAATGGGGCCAGCATTTCAGCATCCACAAGAGCAGGCGGTGGTGGTAACACTAATTTACAACTGCGGGATCTACTACTGATGCGTCATGGTAGCTTTATCAGTGCAGAAGCAGGGGGCAGTGGTAATGGTGGCAATATCACGCTTAATGCTCCGAACATCGTGGGTTTAGAAAACAGTGACATTATTGCCAATGCAGTCCAAGGAAAAGGTGGCAATATTCAAATCACTACCCAAGGAATTATTGGGCTGAAATATCGTCCTCAACTGACTCCCGAAAACGATATCACTGCCAGTTCCCAGTTTGGAGTCAACGGTACGGTTCAAGTTAATAATATTGGTGTCGATCCCAATTCGGGCTTAGTGGAACTACCAGCGAATGTCACTGATTCATCCCAGCAAATAGCTAGTGGTTGTTCTGCAAATCAAGGCAGTCGATTTGTAGCAACGGGAAGAGGTGGTGTACCGCAAAATCCTAATCAAGAAGTGACGAGCGATCGCACTTGGTCTGATATCCGCGATATCTCTGCATACCGTAAAAATAGCGAAATCACGACACAACTTCCAACTACCCCAGAAACTCTCCTCCAAGCCACAGGTTGGGGACGCAATGCTCAAGGCAAAATCGAGTTAGTTGCAAATCAACCTTCTACAAGAATACAACCATCTTTAACCTGTGCCGTACTTCCTAAGAAAAATTTAGGTCAGATCCCCAATTTTTTCAAAAATTCTGCGATCACACAGCTATCAATTGTTGCCGATCTATATACATCGAAATTATAGAGCTAGGGAGGATAAGTTTACTTATCTTTTAATTCCTTATACTGTGAAAAATTTTTATTTTGTAACAACTAAATCACATCAATTATGCTCGAACCTATTTTGAAGTCAATACATATTCTTTTGGTAGATGACAATCCCAATAATCTCAAAGTGCTATCACAAGCAATTCAGGGATGTGGTTGGAAAATACTCATGGCAACCGATGGAGAATCGGCCATTGAACAAGCAGAATACTCTGATCCCAACCTCATTCTCCTGGATGTAATGATGCCGGATATTGATGGATTTGAAATTTGCCGCCGACTGAAAGCCAATTTTCTAACTAAGAATATTCCGGTCATTTTTATGACTGCTTTATGCGATGCCACAGATAAAGTAAAAGGACTAGAAATTGGTGCAGTTGATTACATTACGAAACCTTTTCGAAAAGAAGAAGTCATTGCTCGATTAAAGTTACATTTGAACATCTCCCATCTTACCCGTACTCTCGAACAAAGAGTGGAAGAACGCACCATAGAATTAACTCAATCTCTACAAAGGTTACAAAATACCCAACTACAACTAATTCAAAGTGAGAAAATGTCCACTCTTGGACAACTTGTTGCAGGTATAGGTCATGAGATTAATAACCCAATTGGTTTTATTAGTGGAAGTTGCTCTCATATTGAAGAATATATGAATGATCTCCTGCGTTTGGTGAATCTCCAACAGCAAAAGTTACCACACCCAGACCCGGAAATTGAAGAACTCATTGAAGAAATTGACTTAGAATATCTGGCTAAAGATTTACCAAAAATTATGGAATCAATGCACCAGGGAATCGATCGTCTTAAGGACATTAGCCTCTCTCTAAGAACCTTTGCTCGATCCGATATTTTATCTCTGGTCGAGTTTCAGATTCATGAAGGAATTGATAGTACCTTAATGCTCTTAAAACATCGACTCAAAAACCAAGGAGACCGCCCGACAATCGAGGTTATCAAAAAATATGGGGTGCTACCTCTAATTACTTGCTATCCTGGTCAATTAAATCAAGTATTTATGAATTTAATAGCAAATGCTATAGATGCATTGGATGAATCAAATACAGGTCGGAATTTTGAGGAAATTAAAGCTAATCCTAACCGAATTACAATTACCACTTCCTTGAAAGAGTTAAATGTTGAGGTGAAAATTGCTGATAATGGAATTGGCATGAGCGAATCAGTCAAACAAAAAATATTTGACCACTTGTTTACTACCAAAAGTGTTGGTAAAGGTACAGGATTAGGGCTGGCGATCGCCCGACAAATTATAGTGGAAAAACATGGTGGTTCAATCGATTGCAACTCTTCTACAGAGCAAGGTACAGAATTTGTGATCTTAATTCCAGTTCGACAGTAAGCGGGAAAAACAAGTCATGTATACTGAATAACTGGTGTGGCAATGCCAGAACAAATTCAAATTAACCGGCGTAGAAACTGGAATGCTACCAGAGAAGCAACTTACCAAGGAATTGGTCAACGCGACTCGCTCAAAGCCAACGTTACTGAACAAGGTGAGAAGCTGCTAGGTGGTAAACACATCCAAGGAAAGCTGATGAGTAAGGTAGTCAACCTACTGTTCCAAGAATTGTGTAAAGTGATTCACGTGGCCTGATATTAATAACCCTTCATCCAAATGAAGGGTTTTAAAGCCCAAACTTTCAGTTACCCTGAAGAAAGTTATGAGGACGCAAATATGACTGACAAAAATCGTTCTCAATGGGACTTAGGCAGGTTTCTCGAAACCCTGACTTACTTTGAGGTAATTCCTTTCCTTAACTGGGTACAGCAGTTAATCCAAGGCCGTCCAAAGGATAATCAAGATAGACCCAATGGAGGGAGAAACGTGGGTGTAATACTTGTCGCAGGTGCAACAGGTGGTGTAGGTAAACGAGTGGTGCAGCGATCGCTCCAACGGGGTTATAAAGTTCGCGCCCTAGTTCGAGACATTGACAAAGCACGGTCAATTCTAGGTAACGATATAGACTTAGTAGTTGCGGATATCACAAAACCAGAAACTTTAACTCCTTTAGTTATGGCTGATATCCAAGCTCTAATTTGCTGCACAGCAGTGCGCGTGCAGCCAGTTGAGGGAGACACAGCCGATAGAGCCAAATATTATCAAGGTGTTAAATTTTACCAGCCAGAAATTGTTGGCGACACCCCAGAAAATGTAGAATATCAAGGTGTCAAAAACTTAGTCCAAGCGGCCGCAAAATATCTACCCCAAGCAAACGAAAAACCGATATTTGATTTCACCAAGCCATCAACAGAATTAAAAGATAACTGGGGGGCGTTGGATGATGTCGTCATGGGTGGCGTGAGTGCCAGTAATATCCAATTAGTGGAAAATACAGCTTTGTTTGCTGGTAATGTCTCCACCGCTAACTCTGGCGGATTTGCATCTGTTAGAACTAAGAATTTTGATCCCCCCTTCAACTTATCTGGTTATGAAGGTGTTAAATTGCACATCAAAGGTGATGGACAACGTTATAAAATCTTCCTACGAACAGATACAAAATGGGATGGCATTGGCTACAGCTATTCTTTTGACACAGTAGCTAATACTTGGATAGATGTTCACATTCCCTTTGCAGATTTGATTCCCGTCTTTCGGGCAAAAGTTGTCAAAGATGCGCCGCCTATTGAGGAGACTAGAATTTGTTCATTCCAATTGATGTTGAGCAAATTTGAATATGATGGGGCTTTGAATCCCAAATTTTCCCCTGGTGGTTTTACTTTGCAATTGGAATCAATTAAAGCTTACGGCGGTACAACTTTACCACAATTTATCCTAGTCAGTTCAGCAGGCGTAACTCGTCCCGGCCGCCCTGGCATTAATTTAGATGAAGAACCGCCGGCAGTGAAATTAAATGACCAATTAGGAGGAATTCTAACTTGGAAATTGAAGGGAGAAGATAGTTTAAGAGAAAGCGGAGTTCCTTATACGATTATTAGACCTTGTGCTTTAACTGAGGAACCAGGTGGTAAAGAATTAATATTGGAGCAAGGCGATAATATTAAGGGCAAAATCAGCCGTGAGGATGTGGCAGAAATTTGCGTGCAAGCGCTAAAAATAGCGAAAGCTTGTAATGTCACCTTTGAGGTAAAACAGGCAGACAATACTGTTAACTCTATCGATTGGCAGAAGCTATTTTCTAATTTAGTAAAGGATAAATAAGTTAAGTGGCTATAGATTTATACTCTGTAGCCATACCAAAAGATATTGTCTAAATAGACTGTTATGAAACAAATCCAAGTGCTAATAGTTGCCGGGATTTTAGCAACTATTATCTGGGGTGGATTATTTGGAAACACTGCTTTATCGCAGCAAGTGGAGTCCCGCATCAGCAATCTGGAAGCGGACTTTAATCGTGTGGAGTCACGATTAAACCAAATAGAGTCTCAACTTGGTCAAGGTCGCCAATCTCAATCTCGAAGAACGACACTTACCCCACGACAGTCAAGTGGTTCCAGAGGAAATTTATCACAGCAAGATCCGATGTTTGATCGGCTGGCAACTTTGGTGGTTGAATTGAAGCAACAAGTCAATAAATTAGAGGGGCGAGTTTCTAAATTAGAAAATCGCTGAGTACTTAAATTATTCTATCTAGTTTTCATAACTTAACCTTTGTCTTTAACACCTTATGCTGTGATTACAGAGTGTAAGCTGGCTTCAATTTCCACAGGAAGTTAAGCATGGCTGAAATCACAGTATCTGGCGACTCAATTAAGAAGCCATGACCCCCACCTTCGAGAACTACAAGTTCAGCGTTAGGAATGCCTTGAGCAAGTTGCTGGGAAAATTTTAGGGGGGTGAGAATGTCTTGTTTGCCAACTAGAACTAGGGTAGGACAATGAATTTTTTGAAGGCGATCTGTTGTGTCAAAGTCAAGCATAGCTTGGCTGTGATGATAGAGTGAATGAGTCGCTGGCGGGAAAGGATATCTGATTGCAAATTCGATCAGACCTTCGATCATGCCAGGAACCGAGTAGAAGCTATCTGTAAATATCCAGGGTAATACGACTTTTTCATAAAGTTTCAGGTCTACATTAGCGCAGAGTTCGCCCCAAGTCTCAATGATACTGTTGAATAATCCATCGCCTTTTGCCAGTGACGAAAGTAGCATTAGACTTTGCACTTTTTCAGGATGTGCTAACACTAACTCTTGAGCTATCTGACCTCCCATTGAATGACCTACTAGATGCACCTTATCGATCGCAAGATGATTGAGCAATGCTGCAACGTCATTAGCCATTTGCTTCAGACTATAGGGGCTTTCGGGAGCGGAACTTCGCCCCATACCTCGGTTATCTAAGCGAATAACTTGATACTGCGAAATCAGCGATGGCATAATCAACGACCAATAGGCATGATCGCAAAGGAAGCCAGCTATTAATAGCAAAGGCTCACCCTTTCCCTTAATGTCGTAGAACAAATCAATCCCATTAACCTGAAGCTTTGGCATAGTCAATAATTCTGCTAAACCCGATCTGAAGTAGGGATCGACAACGCTACATTACGTCTTAAATCTCTCGTCCACCGGAATTTGATAGCCGTTGGCGAGGCGATTGGTCATGTTGGCAGTAGCTGCGATCGCCATGAGTTCCCCGAACATGGTATCATTCATTCCCTTGGCCCGCGCTCCTGCTGTGTGCGAGGCAATACAATACTCACAGCCATTTGTCGCACTCACGGCGATATAAATTAGTTCTCGCATCAGTGGATCAATTTCACCAGGGCTAGTCATCACTTCTTTCACCGCTTGCCAAGTTCGTTGCAAGGTAGGGGGATGATTAGCTATGGCTTTCCAAAAGTTATTGATATAGTCATTCTGGCGGGTGACGCGGATGTCGTCATATACTGCCCGGATTTCATCGCTGGCTTCTTCGTATTCAATCAGCTTAGTCATGTTTCTATGTTTTTACTTCCAACCATTAGCGGTGATGAAATTCGACCTCTCTCTCCAGAATCTTAATATCATAGTTGCCGAAGAAATCGTGGCCCAGTAAGCCGATGCTGGCTTTGGGTGCGATCGCTACCTGAAGATTATTGGCTGTAACTCCACCTGCTGCAATAGATTTTACCTTACTGGTTGGAAATTCTACTTCGCTACCATCGGCAATTTGGGCTTGCATTGTACCTGTAGCCTGGAGTTTAAGTGTATTCGCCATACTTTGAGTAATAATAGTCCCGCTAGCACCAGTATCTACAATCATTTCAAAGGTTTTTTTATCATTGAAGGTAACGTCAATCACAGGAGTTCCACCAAAGCGGCGTTTAATTGAAACTCGAAAAACTTTGTCGTCTGAAGGTGCGGCTATGATATTGCCACAAAGCCTTTCTAATCCAACGGTTTTACCGGAGGACGTTACCATGTAACATGCTCCTGGATCGTCTGCTGTGGCCCGATGAGAGAATGCTAAAAACATCTGCGTCGGCATTAGTGCAATTGCAGCTAGGTTAACGGTCGTAATCCAACGCCTCCAAGCATTCTTCATGTTATACTGCGCTCCAATTTTTTTGATTTTTATTAATAGCTAAACTCATCATTGTGGCTGTAAAACATGGTATTAAAAGCACAGCTTTTTGATATAAAAAATTAAATATATGTGTTTAATAGGTATTGCAACGGTTTTTTAGTTTTAAATTAGCTGATTTTTTTATAATATGTATCTTAAAAATATGAAATTGCATCTTACTCAATACATATTACCTAGAATTACTGATTGATAAATTAAAGATTAGGTAAAGACATGATGAAACTACTTAGAGCAGTTTCAATCTGACATACTAAGAAGTTGGATTAGGAGAAATTTGTTAGCTTACTCAAAGTTTGCTGCTGCATTTACAGCAATTGCGATCGCATTTTTCACAGCAATATCCCTCTGTTCTAAGATGATATTTTCACTCACAGTACGCCCAGCAACTACACCGCAAACAGCAGCAGCAGCAAAATTATACACACCTGCCATTTTGAATAGTGTGCCGGATTCCATCTCATAATTCAAGATATTTAAGCGCCGATATTCTTCTGTGATGCCATGCAGCGATCGCATTAAATTTGGATTTGCTGAATCAGTGCGTTCTTGTCCTTCGTAAAAAGTATCAACTGATGCCGTAATTCCGATGTAATGTTTAACCTTTAATTCTCGCGCGGCTTTAACTAAAGCGACTGTCAGAAACGGATCGGCTGCGGCTGGATATTCCACAGGTGCAATGTCATTTGCTGCACCTTGGCGACATAATGCTGCACTGCTAATAACAACGCTACCGACTGATATATAAGGTTGAATTGCTCCGCAAGTTCCAATGCGAATAATTTGCCGAATTCCTACTTGTATTAACTCGTTGACAACAATACTTAATGAAGGCGCACCCATACCACTAGTAGCTGATAAGATGCTGCGGCCATTTGGTAAGTATCCTACATAGCTATTTAGACCGCGATTTTCCGATAATAAGCGGGCATCTTGGAAATAAGTTTGGGCAATTAGATGCGATCGCTCTGGCTCACCAGATAATAGGGCAATGCTGGGAGGCGATGAACCTAAATCATCTTGTCCAAAGCCAATGTGATAAAAGCGTTTATTTGCCATTCAATAATAATGCCAGAATAGCTGTAATCTCATTTGATTTATCTTCTACTTTCATCTGTGCCAAGACCAAATTTTGTTCGCTTGCCCAGGCGCTAATCACGTGCAATGCTGCCACGCCTTGATTTCGGTCGTAAGAACCCCTAATGGTCTTTCCGTCTATAGGAATTCTCTCTCCTCCCATCTTTGTCACCAGGGTTTCTATCCATCTCAAGAAACAACGATTTAATTCTTCTGGGTTAATGAACTCAAATACCCGTCGAAAGGTATCGTCCGATAGCGAAGCGGTAGCCAGTCTTCGAGCGTCTGGAATTCCATGTGGTAATGCCAAGAACTCTTCTAACCACTTTTGCTTACTAATGCCGTAATTCTCGATGTCTTCCCACCCTTGCGCTCCGGCTATTACTGCTAGAATTGCAATCACCAAGATATCCGTGAGTTGATGTTTCTTTGTTCGCTCTACTCTTGGGTCTTTGATGTCCCCAAAATTCTCCATCAAACTCTGTTGAATTGCTCCTATAGATGCTACTTCTTGCGGCTTTGGCTGATGACGATTACTTTTCTTGGCTGGAGCCGATTTAGTGTTAAATCCAACTCTTAGAGACGCTTTGCGAACAGACATAAAGCTTTATTCGTGGAATTTTAAGGGTGAGCTTATTGCCCTAATCTCACTTATCCTGCTCCGATGTCAAGTACATTTTTTATCTGCTCTCTGATGCTTATCTTGTTCTTTTTGTCAAGTTCATACTATACCAAATTAGATGAGCTTACCCTGCAAATAAAACCCCATCCCGCAAGCGAGATGAGGTTGGAAAGGTATCACTAAAACAGAATTTAGAAATAACTTTGATCGTCTACTGAACTTGGAAAATCAGAAGCAAAACAGGCTTTATATGTGGCTTAGAGACTTAAGTTTTGCACATCACTGAATGACATATTCCTATTAATCTAGAAATATTCAGGTTTCTGCAATAATTTGATCTATGCAAGCCTTCATTTTTTCGGACACAGATCGTACATGGGGTTCTTTAAAAATGGAATTATGAATCCCAGAAATATCATAAATATCCACCCCCCCTAATGCCAATTTACCCCAACCCATTTTGGAATCAGCCTCTCGTTGTCCAACTACAAGACCATCTTCTGTTCGGAATACGGTTGCTCGACCTGAGTAAATTTGTAGAGCATATTTTCTGAGCGCTTGTATGGTAGCGTGTTCCACCATGTATTTCCGGTTGGAGTAAGGTAAGGGGCGACCGAGAATCAAGTGAAAGTGAAAAACAAAGCGCCAGAGTATCTCTTTGATTTGATACTTAAACCGTTCTGTATTTCCTTTTACCTGCTCAATAAGATAGTTAGATGTAATTGCTAAAAGACTCTTCCAATCACGAGAGGCTGGCTTTTGCAATGATAGGGATTCAGTATTTTTTGAACCATAAGTATCAAATAGAACTAGCAAAGCTACTTCCTTACCTTGTATGGTCAATTGCCGAGCCATCTCGTAAGCAATTAAACCCCCGGAAGAGTATCCACCGATTAAATAAGGCTCACATGGCTGAATAGTCTGGATTTGTTGAATGTAGTGCGCTGCCATGTCTTCAATTCGGGTATAAGGAAGCTGTTTTCCATCTAACCCTTGTGGTTGTAGTCCATAAAATGGTTGATCTGATCCTAAATGCACTGCCAATTCACGGAAACGTAGAACTTCTCCACCCAAACCATGTACACAGAAGAAAGGAGGTTTAGAACCGTTGGGCTGAATAGCTACTAAAGATGACCAAGGAATTGATGTTTCAGACTTGACATCAGCTGTTGGTACTGCCGCAACCCCAGATTTTGAGCATATTTCTCGCTCAACAATATTAGCTAACTGCTCAATAGTTGGGGCTTGCAAAAGTATAGATAGAGCTAGATTTTTCCCCACTATCTTTTCAATCTGAGAAAACAGACGTACTGCCAGCAGCGAGTGTCCACCCAAATCAAAAAAGTTATCTGTTATTCCAATCGGATGAATTCCTAAAACATTTTCCCAGATTTCTGTTAATTGAAGTTGTAATGGATTTTTTGCCGTAGCAAATATTTTTTCTCTTTCAGTATTAGTTGGATTAAGAGCAAGTAAGGCTTTACGATCAACTTGACCATTAGCATTCAACGGCAGAGAATCAACTATGACAAAGGTAGGCAACAAATGCTCAGGTAGCTTTTGCTGGAGAAAATTCAGCAGTTGCTCATTTCCCAAAGCCTCTCCTTGTTTTGGGACAAGATAAGCAACTAAATGTTTATCTCCAGAAACATCTTCTCTGGCAATCACCACAGCATTCTGCACGCCTGGATATTGATCCAAAATTGTCTCAATTTCTGTCAACTCAATCCGAAAACCGCTAATTTTAGCCTGATTATCTCGGCGGCCAATAAACTCAATATTGCCGTCACTTAAGTAGCGTCCAAAGTCGCCACTTCTGTGAAGGTATGACCCGGATTCGCTGCTAAAGGGATTGGGGATAAATTTCTCAGATGTTAACTCAGTACGATTAAAGTAGCCTTGTGCAACACCGATACCACTGATGTAGATTTCGCCAGTAACGCCAATTGGCAGGGGTTGCGATCGCCGATCGAGAATGTAGATTTGGGTATTGGCGATCGCTTTTCCTATAGGAATTTCTGAACGAGTGTTACTGGCTTCAGTGGCAGTTGCCGGATCGTAAACCGTGGCGGTTAAAGTCGTTTCTAGCGATCCATAGCCATTAAGCCAACGTACTTGCTTGCCAACTTTTTCTACCCAAGTTAAATAAGCATTACGTGAGACTTTTTCACCACCAACCATGACTAAGCGCAAGCTGACTGGCAAGGTTTGTGGAGATAGAGACGGCTCTTTAACTAACTGATGCCAAAAATACGTAGGTAGATTAACAACGGTAATCTGTTGTTGAGTAATGAATGGGAAA
Organism: Nostoc sp. LEGE 12450; assembly: GCF_015206895.1. GTDB lineage: Bacteria > Cyanobacteriota > Cyanobacteriia > Cyanobacteriales > Nostocaceae > Nostoc. The sequence goes on from NZ_JADEXU010000013.1 coordinate 43,829, forward strand.
AACTGCGCTGTCGATTGTAACTCTTGAGACTGGATAATTGCAGTAGCACCAGCAATCCAAGTGGGGAATAATGATTCTATAAAAGAATTGCAAGTGATACTAGGTAAGAGTAGGAGGCGATCGCTCTGGGTCAACTCCCAAGTGTCACTGATTGCTAGACTGTGGGTGACAAGATTACGGTGGGTAATGGTTATACCATTAGGTTTTCCATTGCCGCCGGACACATACATCACACAGGCGAGAGTCTGATCTGTAGTATAATAGTCTTGATTTTCTGTTGTATGTAGTGCGATACCTTCCCAATCATTATCTAAACAGATAACTTGTAGCTGATGCTCAGAGAGTTTTTCAACCAATGAGCTTTGAGTTAACACTACGGATATTTGGGCATCTTCTAAAATGAGAGCCAGACCATCTTGCCCAGATGTCGGAACTATGGATACGTAGGTTCCCCCAGCTTTCAAAATACCCAACAGCCCCACAATCATCTCTAGCGAAGGTTCTACATAAAGACCGACGAATACCCCCGATTTTACCCCTAGAGTTTGCAAATAGTGGGCTAATTGATTTGCACGCTGGTTGAGTTCCTGATAAGTTAGTTGCTGATTTTCAAAACTTACTGCAATATTATCTGGAGTTCGTTTAGCTTGAGCCTCAAACCACTGATGGATACAAGTATTCTGCGGATAATCAGCCTGTTTGCCATTCCAGTCAACCAATAATTGATGCTCAGGTGCTGTCAACAGAGGTAATTCAGATATCGGCTGATCGGGATTAGCAACAATACCTTCGAGTAAAGTTTTGAAGTGTCCCAACATTCGCTCTATGGTACTGGCATCAAACATCTCGGCATTGTAATCAAATACCATACCTAGACCATTATCCTGTTCCCGCAAGACTAATGTCAGATCGTATTTGGTTTTGCCATGATAGATGTAACCAAATAGAGAAGTAATAGTCAAATCAGGTAGTTGCAATGCCCCCATCCCACGACCATTTGACCAAGGAGGATTGAGGGAGAACTTTACTTGAAATAAAGGCGAACTGTTCCGACTTTGTTGTTCTGGTCTAAGTTCTTCAATTAGTCTCTCAAATGGTAAGTCTTGATGGGTATAAGCCTCTAAGCAATCCTTACGCACGCGGTCTAACAATTGTCGAAAAGTTGGATTTCCTGCTAAGTTACCCCGCATTACAAGAGTATTAGAGAAAAATCCAATCAAGCGTTCGGTTTCTACTTGTCCCCGACTTGCACTTGCAAAGCTAATCAGTAGGTCTTCTTGTCCAGAATAACGGTAGAGCAATAGCTCAAACACTGTCAGGAGAGTCATGAAGAGGGTAACACCCCATTTTTGACTCAGGTCTGTCAAGGCATGGTTCAGCGTCTTTGATAGCAGCAGGGCAGCGCGATCGCCTCGATATGTCTGCACACCATGAGGACGCGGATGATCGTAAGGTAACTCAATAATTGGTAAATTGCCTTCTAGCTTTTGCTTCCAGTAGTTTACCTGTGACTCTAAAACCTCTCCTTGGAGCCACTGATATTGCCAATTGGTAAAATCGGCATACTGCACTGGTAAGGGAGTTAAGGGAGAAGCATTTCCCGCCGATAATGCTTTATAGATAGTAGTGAAGTCTTGATAAAATATATCAGAAGAAGCTCCATCACAAACTATGCAGTGCATATTCCAGATTAACAGATGCTCGCGATCGCTCAACCGCAGAAGCAGCAGCCGCAAAATCGGCCCATTGGCTAGATCAAAAGGTTGATGAGCTTCTTTCGTTGCAAGTAGGAGAGCTTCTGCCTCCCGTTGTTCATCTGGTATTTGCCGCAAGTCAATTATTGGCAACGTCAAGGAAACATCGCTAGCAATTACTTGAGTAGGCTTGCCATTTACGGCTGGAAAAGTTGTCCGCAGAACTTCATGGCGGCGGACGACTTCTCTCAAACTTTCCTCTAAGAAAGCAACATTGAGATTCCCCGTAAACCGCACCACAACGGGCATATTATTTGAAGAACTATTAGGTTCAAATTGATGCAGGAACCATATCCGTTGCTGACCAAAAGAAAGCGGCAAGTTGCCATTCCGTTCACAAGCGACAATTGGGGGAATCTGTGAACTGGCAGCTGTAGTAATTTGTCGGAGAAAGTTGATGATTTCGGCTTTTTGAGTTTTTAACTCGGTGAGCAATTCTGGTGTGAGACTATCTTTTGCCGCCCGATAGCGTAAGCGATCGCCCTCTAACCAAAGTTTGACATCGCGCTGACGTAGTTCAGAGAGTAGTTCATCTAATGTTTTCATAGCTCACCTTCCTCATAATCATCGGCGGTTTCACTATCAGCAGCCTGAACACTTTGGGTTGCCCAACGCAGAGTTTCCACTCGTTCAGCCAAATCTGCTACCGTTGGTAATTCAAATAAATTGGACATGAGGATTTCTACCTGCAAAGCTTGGCGCAGTCGAGAAACCACTTGAATTCCTAGTAGAGAATATCCACCCAATTCAAAAAAGTTGTCATAAATCCCAACCTGCCTGATATTCAAAACCTGTATCCAGATATCTGCAATCTGCTGCTCAATGGGAGTGCGAGGCGCTACATAATTTGCTTCCAGTTCTGGACGGAAAGAATCAGGCTTTGGTAGTGCCCGACGATCAACTTTGCCGTTAGCATTTAGCGGCAAGGCTTCCAGTGCCATAAAAATCTTGGGCACCATATATTCAGGAAGCTGCTGTTTTAAGAATCGACGTAATTCGGAGATTATTTGCGGGCTATCTTGACCAGTTTCTGCTACAAAATAACCAACTAGCACTTTCTCACCAGGAGCATCTTCTCGAACAATTACTACCGCTTCTTTTACTGCCGTATATTGTAAAAGTGCAATTTCAATTTCACCCAATTCTATGCGGAAACCGCTCACTTTCACCTGATTGTCAATCCGACCCAGGTATTCAATCTTTCCATCTGGCAAATAGCGAGCTAAGTCTCCAGTTTTATATAAGCGTGATTGAGTATCTGAGCTAAAGGGATTGGCAATAAATCTTTCAGCCGTCAGATCCGGGCGATTGAAATATTCTCGTGCTAAACCATCGCCACTAATATACAACTCACCTGTGATTCCAATTGGGACGGGTTGTAAATGGGAGTCTAATATATAAACTTGAGTATTAGCAATGGGGCGACCAATAGGAATAGAAGCCCCTGGCTTTAGTGGTCCTGTAATCTCATAACAGCAGGTAAAAGTTGTACTTTCTGTCGGCCCGTAACCATTAATTAGTTTACAGTTTTCTACTGTGTTGATAAATTTCTGGACATGGGTAACGGATAAAACATCACCACCTGCTAATAGTTGACGTAAGGGTTTTAAAGCATCAATTTTTTCATCGACTATTAGATGGAATAAACCCGCTGTTAGCCATAAGGTTGTCACCTGATATTGCTGAATAAATTGTCCTAATTCGTCTAAAGATGGCGTATGGGGAGGGAATATTATTAGTTTTCCACCATTAAGCAAACAACCCCAAATTTCAAAAGTTGAAGCATCAAAAGAGATAGGGCTAATTTGCAGAAATACTTCTTTGTTAGTGAGGCTTACATAGTTAGTTTCATTGACTAATCTAACTACACCTTGATGGATAACACTAACACCTTTGGGCTGACCTGTAGAACCAGATGTGTACATTACATAAGCCAAGTTGTCAGCCTTGACATTACTAATTAAATTCTCTGGCGTTGCTTGGTTGATAGTATCCCAGTCGGTATCTAGACAAATTACACTTGCTGCGTGAGCAGGTAGTTTGTCAATTAGCTGTTTTTGGGTCAATAGTAATTTGATCTGGGTGTCTGAAAGCATGAAAGCCAAGCGTTCTTGCGGATAGCCCGGATCTAGGGGGATGTAAGCTCCACCTGCTTTCAGAATCCCTAAAAGACCTACTACCATTTCTAAGGAGCGATCAACGCAGATTCCCACAAGAACATCTGCGCCTACTCCTAGTGTTTGCAGGTATTGCGCTAATTGGTTCGCACGAATATTTAACTCTCGATAAGTAAGTTGCTGTTCTTGAAATACCAACGCCACCGCATTGGGGGTGCGTTCTACCTGCTCCTCAAATAACTGATGAATACATTTATCTTGGGGATAGTCTGTTTGAGTCTGGTTCCATGTTGCTAATAACTGTTGCTCTACTGCTGGTAAAATTGGCAATTTAGCAATACTTTGATTGGGGTTAGCAACTATACCCAATAACAAAGTTTCAAACTCTGCCATCCGGTGGCGAATAGTGTCAGCGTCAAATAAATTAGTGTTGTACTGACATTCCAGGGTCATCTGACCACGTAATTCTGTAGCATTGATGAACAGTTCAAAATTCTCGAAGGAACGGGGGTTAGAGAAAAATTCTACTTCCAGCCCAGTGAAGGGGAGTTTATCACTATCTAAACCCTGATCGATATTAAATGTAATGGGAACTAAGGGAATACGGCTAGAATCTCGTGCCAAAACTAATTTTTTGACTAGACTACCAAAGGTAAATTGTTGATGATCGTAAGCATCTAAGACAGCCGATCGCCGCGATCGCAAGTAGTCGCTGAAAGATTTTTCGCCATCAATCTGGCTACGCAAAGGTAGTAAATTTACACAGTGACCTACGAGATTATATTGCCCTAGAGCAGCTTGTCCGGCGGCTGGAATACCTACAATCAAATCGTTTTGTCCTGTCAGACGGTGCAGCCAAACCTCAAATCCTCCCAGGAGAGTAGTCATAAAGCTACAACCGAGTTTTGTCCCTAGTTGTTTGAGGTTGGCAACTAATTCGGGATTTAAATGCCAATCTTCGCGGGCGGCGTTAAAGGTTCTGAGTGGTGGACGGGGGCGATCGCTAGGGAAATCTACAACAGGTACAGAGTCAGCGAATTGTTCCAACCAATATTTTTCTGTGGCGATCGCTTCTGGACTATCCGCCTCTTCTTCCTGCAAAATCGCGTATTCACTTAAATTGTCTGGTTCTTCTAATTCAGGAACAATACCCTGTTGCAAGCCAGAATAAAGTTTACCCAAATCTGGCATCAGCACTGCCCAAGACCAACCATCACAAATAATATGATGTGCTGTCAAAGTAGCTAGATGCTCGTGCGCCTGCAATTTGACAATTTTTGCCCGAAATAGCGGCCCATGTTCCAAATCAAAAGGTTGCTCTACCTCTTGTTGCAAGATACTAGCTAATTTTTCCTGTTGTTCTTGTGATTCCAGGTTAGAAAGATCAATAATAGGGATTTCAATTTGCCGAGAAGCAACAATGCAGAGTGTATTGCCATCGGTGCTAAAAGTTGTCCGTAGTGCTTCATGACGTTGTACTAACTTTTCCACCGCAGACTGGAAAATTTTGACATCAAGTTCGCCTTTTAGTCGCAGAGATTGGGACTCGTTATAAGCACAATTGGCAGCATCCCCCATTTGTACAGAAGCCCAGATTTCTTTTTGTGATTCTGTGGCAGGGGCCGTTAGAAGTAATTCTCCATCTGCAAATGGATCAAAATCAACCGCAGTTAAACTGGATTGGTAATCTACAGGTAATAAGCTCATAAAATTCTATTATTTTCTCAGTTTATTCAAAGTAAAATTTAATTTTTTCTTGGCAAAGTATTGGCATTTAAATTCATTGTTTAGCCAAGATTGTAGACTTTAAATAATTACGCATTGGAACCTCTAAAAATCTATATGTCAATGATGCAGCCAATATGATAATCATAAGAAATACTCCTAGAGATGTCAAGGCTTCATATTCTGTGAATCCTTTGCCAAAAGCATGGTGGAATTTATAAATCCATAATGTTTTTAACAATTCTTGAACAAACCAATGAACCATGTAAATCGAGTAAGATATGGTCCCGAAATACAGCATTAACTGTGAGTTTAAAAATTTTGATATTACACTATTATTGCTGATAGATACAGCTAAAATTAGGATAGAAAAAGCTGGCAAAATTAGCCAATCATGAAGACTACGCCAATAAGTCCAGTAGTAATTCATAATCAGAATTATCCAAGTTATAGCTATAATTGCTAGCAAATTAAGATTAAAATATTTTCTATAATTACCTCTGCGATAGATTTTATAAGTTATAATGCCGAGTATGCACTCTAGCCCGCATCTAGCTATGGAAGGTATGCCAATAATACTATCTAGATTTCCACGGGTAAAAGCGATTATTAGTAATATACTGAAGAGAGCAGAGACATAAATTTTTAAATCATTTTTCTCATTATTTCGTAATAACAAAAATAAGAGAAATGGAAATATAGAATAAATAACAAATTCTACACTAATTGACCAAGCTGGCTCATTCCAATAAGTATCACACCAAAATAAAGGTGGGCAATTTAAGTCGAACGCTTGAAGAAGGAAAAAATTAGCAAAAAGGGCAGTTAAATTAAATTTGCCAGTAAAAGCAGAATTATTTAGTAAAAATATTTTTAAAATTTCTAATCCGATAAATAGAGATAAAACAAATATATGTAGAGGATAAATTCTGGCAAAACGCGACAATAAATATGAACGATATTTAGATGAATTAACTTTTAATGAAAAATCTTCAATATAAACGTGGGTCATGATAAAACCACTCAAAATGAAGAAAAAATCAACCCACAAATATCCATTACGAAAAAAATTGCTATATGCTGATAAAGTTGAACCAGTTTTAGGTAAAGTGTAATATGAGAAATGATGTACAACAACAACCAAAGCTGCAATACCGCGCAGAGCAGTGAGCGAATTGATTTGGTTATACATTGATATTTTTGGCATTGAATTATCTCAAGAATATAAACAGTTAGATATTTTTAGGATAATATTGATGGTTTTATGGGATTTTTGAAATACAAGTTGTTCACCCGATTATAGTTTTGGTGGGCATTGACCACGCTATTTATAAAAATCATTTTGTTATATCAAATCTGTCAAAAGTTAGCTTTTAATTTCTACTATGATCTGATTAAGACTTACTTGAACCAGGTTTAAGTACATTATCAGTTAATATAAAAGCCCTAATCGATGAGTATTTAATATTTGCAAATACAGTGAATTTTTGGTGTTGCTGAATTGGAGTAGGAATTGACATTTTTTGATATGACTTCATACTTGCAATCAGCAACGCCAATTTTTTAAAGCACTTAGGAAACACTTGCAACTTGTAAATACTTCCCAGGTCGCTCAATATCGGGGATATACCAAGCGGGGTTGCCTTGGGGATCTCGCCCTAATTTGGCATTAGGTTGCGGAGGACGATTACGTAGGCTGTTATTGGTAACTTCGCTGTTTGTTACTTCTATGGGCGGTGCAGACAAAAAGCCAGCAGACTGCATTTCGGCAATACTTTCTTTAAAGGCTGCCATTACAAAAGCTAGATCGGCTTCGGAATGGGCTGTTGTCAAGAAGCAAGGACGGTGATCCCAAGTATGCACTCCCTTATCCCGCAGTAAATAAAATAGTAAGTCTCCATAAGGAAACTCTGGTGCAGATTTCACCATAAATAGGGAGCCGAAGTTATAAGCTGTATACGGAGCCTGAACTTTCTGGAAATAGCCCATAAGTTCCGCTACAAACTTATCGGTTCTTGCATTGAGATTTTGCTGCAAGCTGGGGCCACTCTGTTTTAAATGTTGAAGTACTGCTTTGGCGGCTGCTAGTGCTAAAGGATGGCGGACAAAAGTTCCGGCAAAGTAAGTTACACCAACTTCTGGAACTGAGTCATCCCCAAACTGCCAAAATCCACCATCTAAAGCATCCATATATTGTGATTTCCCAGCAATGACTCCAATCGGTAGTCCACCGCCCACAATCTTGCCGTAGGTTGCTATATCAGCTTTGATACCAAAATGTGCCTGAGCGCCACCTGGATGAATTCTAAATCCGGTAACGATTTCGTCAAAAATTAGAGCAATACCAGCTTCTTCCGTGAAATCACGTAATTGCTGAAGGAATTCCTTGGGCTGGTATTCAGGGCGACGGCTTTGCACAGATTCAACCATCACTGCTGCTAACTCATCAGCCCGGCTTCTAAGGATTTCTAGAGACTCAGGTGAATCGTAGTCCACCACCAAAATGTTCTCTACCATTTCCGGTGGAATACCGGGAGCAGCCGGAATTGACCGGAGTTTTTTTGTCCCCCGAACAATTACTTCATCCAAAATACCGTGATAAGCTCCAGAAAAGATAGCGATTAAGTTACGCCCTGTGATGGTGCGTGCCATCCGCATCGCTCCCAAAACCGCTTCCGAACCTGTGTTGCAAAAGGCTGCTCGGTCAAAGTTGGTCAACTCACACATCAGCTTTGCCACTTCTCCAACTAAGGGAGTCTGCGGCCCAATTTCCATGCCTAGTTTCAGTTGCGCTTCTATTGCTTCGGTAATGAAAGGTGGCGACCAACCAAACAAATTCAAACCAAAGCCATTGCTTAAATCGACATATTCATTGCCATCAAGATCCCAAAGTTTAGAACCCGATGAACGAGACGCTACGATGGGATAAACCATCTCTTTCATCGTCGGGTTAAAACCAGAAACAGTTCTTGGATCTGCTAGATAAGGACGATGGGATTGAGTATATTCTTTGGATTTTTTAGTCCGTTGTGTGTATCTTTGAATAATTTTGTCTAGATAAGTGCGTTGTTGCGTTGTCAGAGTTTTAGTCTGGGTTTTTTCAATTCGAGCAGCCGCACCAAATGCCTTTTTAGCACCATTTGATTCCGTGTCTACCGATGCAGGTGATTCTTTGCTGGTTTGAGTTGCTGGGATAGATACGGCGTTTTGTGGTTTGACACCATTATTTTGAGGTGTCGCCGCAGGTACGACTGGGATTGTTACAGGTTGACTGTTGTTACCCAATAATGCCAATTGCTGACTCATGATTTGTAGCTGCTGATTAATCACATTTTCGAAGAAACTGGATGCAGCAGGTTGGGGAGAAATCTGAGGTGCAGATCCATTTGTATGAACTTCATGCACTACCAAAGTGGGTGATGTGGTTGCAGGTGCTGGTAATGGTACTTCTGGAATGGGTTCTGCAACGGTTTCTGTTAATCCTAATGCGGATAAAGTTTCGGGAGACAAGGCTGGATTGATAAAGTCAGCTAGTGTTCCTAAATTGGGGTAAATTTCTAGTAACTGCCTTAGTGTTACCTTTACTTGAAATTTTTTCTTTAACGCTAGCCCCACTTGAGTCAGTGATAAAGAATCTAATCCCATTTCTAAAAATGTTGTCGAATCGTCAACACTAGCGATTTCCAATCCTGATGTTTCTTCGATAATTTCTTTTAGCAGAGGAATAAGCTTTTGCTGAGGAGATTTTGTCATATCTTGGGTATTTTCTAACTGGGGATTTGAAGGTTTGGGAGTTGCTGTGCGATTGGGATGAGGTAAAGGATCAATCCAGAAGCGTTGGCGTTCAAAGGGATAGGTAGGCAGAGGAATTCGTTGTCGCGTTTCCCTTTGATAGAAGTTGCTCCAGTCAATAGATACTCCTGCTAGCCACAGTTGTCCTACTGCCTTGAGTAATGCTGTCCATTCAGCTTCGTTCTCAGCGTTATCGCCCAGAGAAGCGATCGCTATCTGTTGTTTAATATCTTTTGCTTGTTGGCGGGCTAGGGTCGTAGTTGTGATTCGCGGCCCAACTTCTAACAGTACGCGTTCTGGCTGCTGCCATAAGGTTTGTATACCCTCCGCAAATCGCACAGTCTGACGTAAATGTCTAGCCCAATACATCGGATCAGTTGCTTGCTGGGCTGTAATCCAGTCGGCGGTAACTGTGGAAACAAAGGGAATTTGAGGAGGTGATAATTTAACTTTCCTAACTACCTCAGCGAAGGGGGCTATGATGTCATCCATCATTGGGGAATGGAAAGCGTGGGAAGTGTGTAAACGGCGACAGACAACTTCTTCGCTTTCTAGTTGTTTTTGCAGAGCCGCGATCGCTTCTGTTGGCCCAGAAACTACACACAGGGAAGGGCCGTTAATTGCGGCGATCGCTAATTCTGGACTCAATCGCGGCTCTACCTCTTTGGCTGGTAAGCGCACTGAGAGCATGGCCCCTTGTGGTAAGTCCCACATGAAGCGACCGCGATTCGCAACTAACATCAGTGCATCTTCTAAGGTGAATACACCCGCAATACAGGCGGCGACAAATTCGCCAATGCTGTGACCAATCATCGCTTGGGGCTTGACTCCCCAACTTTGCCACAGTTGCGCTAAAGCGTATTCAATGACGAATAATGCTGGTTGAGTAAAGCAGGTTTGCCGTAGGGCGATAGCGGCAGTTTCGCGATCGCTTGGCGCGGGATATATAATTTTTCGTAAATCACCGCCCAGTAATGGTTTAAGGATTTCTGCACATTCATCTACTACCTCCTGAAACACAGGTTCACGGTTGTAGAGATTCAGTCCCATATCCACATATTGCGACCCTTGTCCGGGGAACATGAAGGCAACAGCTGGATTACGGATTTCTGTATGGCGGGTATTTACTTGATTGGGATCTAAAAATTGTAACGCTGCGATCGCATCTGTGATGTCGTGACAAACTACACTACGTCGATAATTTAAGGCTTTGCGCCCTCGCTGTAGGGTATAAGCTACATCGGCTAAGTTAATTTCAGCATTGTACTGGAGATGTTGCTGCAAATTTGCTGTTGCAGCTTCTAAGGCTGTACTAGTTTTTGCCGAGAGCAACAATAGCTGCTGTGGACGAGAAGATCCAGAATTTTGAATTTGTGGCGCTTCTTCCAGCACAATATGAGCATTAGTCCCGCCGACACCAAAAGAACTTACACCGGCTCGTCGCGGAGTTTCACCTTCTGGCCATTCAGCTAGTTTGGTATTTACATAGAAAGGGCTATTGGCAAAATCAATCTTGGGATTGGGAGCCTCAAAATTTAAGCTAGGTGGAATCTTTTTATAATGCAGGGCAAGAACGGTTTTAATTAATCCTGCTACCCCAGCCGCCGCAACTAAATGTCCGACATTGCTTTTCAGAGAGCCGATCGCACAAAATTGTTTAGCATCTGTATGCACACGAAATGCTTGCGTCAGCGCTTCAATTTCAATGGGGTCGCCTAAAGGTGTGGCTGTACCGTGAGCTTCAATATAAGAGATGGTTTCTGGATGGAAGTTGGCATAAGCTTGCGCCATTGCAACGGCTTCTGCTTGTCCGTCTACGCTAGGAGCCGTAAAGCTTACTTTATCAGCACCATCATTATTAATACCTGAACCACGAATTACGGCATAGATGCGATCGCCTTCATTGAGTGCATCTTCTAAACGCTTGAGGACAACTATTCCTGCACCATTGTTGAACATTGTACCCTGAGCGCTGGCATCAAAGGGACGACAATGACCATCTCCAGACAGCATACTGCCTTCTTGAGCCATATAACCGCTATTTTGAGGTGTAGTCATAGATACACCACCAGCTAAAGCCATATCGCACTGATAGCTGCTTAAGGCTTGGCAAGCTTGAATAATTGCTACTAAAGAAGTAGAGCAAGCTGTATTAACACTGACAGCCGGGCCTTTCAGGTTGAGCTTGTAAGCAGCACGGGTGGTTAAAAAGTCTTTTTCATTTGCTAACATCGTCTGGAACTCGCCGATGCGATCGACAATTTCCATGCGTCCAGAAATATGGTTGGCAAAATAAGTATTTTGACCACAACCAGCGTATAAACCAATCAAACCATCGAAAGATTCTGATTCATAACCAGCATTTTCTAGAGCTTCATAAACCAACTCTAGAAAAACTCTAGCTTGTGGGTCCATAACCACAGCTTCCATTGGATTAATGCCAAAGAAGGCAGCATCAAAAGTTTCTCCCCCAGGAATGATTCCTCTAGCTTTTACATAACTGGGATCTTTGCAAAGGTTCGGGTCAATGCTGGGATCTAATTCCTCATCTTGAAAAAAAGTCGTTGACTCTAATCCCTCACACAGATTGCGCCAAAACTCATCGACATTGCCAGCGCCAGGAAATCTTCCTACCATGCCGATAATGGCAACACCATCAATAGGATCTTGGTTATCTGAGGTTTGCATATTTACCATTGCTTAAACACCTTGTTGATGATTACGGCGACGAGCTTGGGCTGCTTGTTGGCGTTGAGCGCGATTTTGCAGCTTGTCATGAGACGGTTGGCTGTTCTGGTTTGAATGCAAATATTTTGCTAAAGAGCCAATCGTTGAATACTGAAATAGCTTTACAGCAGGTAGTTCAATACCAAGTTCCTGTTTGACTCGCGCAGCAACTTGCAGAATTGAGATTGAAGTTCCTCCTAAATCAAAGAAATTATCATCAATCCCAACGCGATCGATTTTGAGCAGTTCGGATAAAATACCTGCAAGCAGACGCTCTAAATCGGTTTGGGGAGTAATATAAGCTTGTTCCAGTTGTGGACGTTCTCTACTTGGTGCTGGCAATTTATGTCTATCTACTTTGCCATTTGCAGTCAAAGGCAGTGACTCTAACATCACAAACGCTGATGGCACCATGTAATGAGGTAGTTGCTGCTGTAAAAAACTACGTAAATTATTGTGTGTATATTTGCTGTTATAGTGAGGAACAATATAAGCAGTCAACTGCTTTTCACCTGTTTCATCCTGACGAGCTAAAACAACAATTTCCCGAACATCAGGATGTTGTGCAATCTCCCGCTCAATTTCGCCTAGTTCAATTCGGAAACCGCGAATTTTTACCTGATTGTCAATCCGACCTAAAAACTCGATATTGCCATCTGGAAGATAACGAGCTAAATCTCCGGTTTTGTAAAGGCGGGTTATTAAATTGCTATCAAATGAGTGAGAAATAAATTTTTCGCCAGTCAATTCGGGGCGATTCAAATACCCTCTAGCTAATCCATCTCCAGCAATGTACAATTCGCCAATTTCTCCAATTGCTACTGCTTGAAAGTTGTTGTCTAATATATAAACTTGGGTATTAGCAATTGGGCGACCAATAGGAATAGATACACCTGGTTGCAGTGGCGCTGTTATCAGATGACAGCAGGTAAAAGTTGTATTCTCAGTTGGCCCATAACCATTAATTAGCCGACAGTTCTCTACTGTTTGGAGAAACTTCTGTACATGGGGAACAGATAAGACATCGCCACCCGCTAAAAGTTGACGCAAAGATTTTAACGCATCAATTTTTTCATCCACTATGAGATGGAATAAGCCGGCTGTCAGCCAAAGAGTAGTGACTTGATATTGTTGAATAATCTGCCCTAATTCTTCTAATGATGGTGTATGAGGAGGGCAAATTACTAGTTGCCCACCGTTAAGTAAGCAACCCCAAATTTCAAAAGTTGAAGCGTCGAAGGAAATAGGAGCAAGTTGCAGAATTATTTCTTCAGCCGTGAGGTGAGCATAATTAGTTTCTTTAACCAACCTAACTACACCACGATGGATAATGCTAACCCCTTTGGGTGTACCTGTAGAACCTGATGTATACATGACATAAGCCAAGTTTTCAGCAGTGACGTTAGTGCTTAGGTTCTCTTTTTTATTTTGGGCGATTGTATGCCAATCTGCATCTAGGCAAATTACAAATGCTGTATGAGTAGGTAATTTAGCAACTAGTTCTTTTTGAGTTAATAGTATAGATACCTGGGTATCTAATAGCATAAAAGCTAAACGTTCTTGTGGATACCCTGGATCTAGTGGTACATAAGCTCCACCCGCTTTGAGGATAGCTAAAAGTGCTACAACCATTTCTAAGGAGCGCTCTATGCAGATACCTACAAGAGTTTCTGCTCCTATACCTAATGTTTGTAGATATTGTGCCAGTTGATTAGCACGACTATTCAAATCTCTATAGGTGAGATGCTGATTATTAAAGATTAATGCTACAGCATCAGGTGTTTTCTCAACCTGTGCTTCAAACAACTGATGAATACACGCTTGTTGAGGATAATCTGTTTGAGTCTTATTCCACTCGATGAGTAGGTCTTTTTCGGATTTTTTCAAGATAGGTAATGTTAAATTATATCGTTCTGAGTTATTATCTGATGATAATGATGTTTGACACTCAGTTACCAAAAATTGATTTTTATTTTTAGCTAATGAATCAGTTATTGCTTTCATATTTAATTTCCGCAAAAAATATATCTTTTTGCAAAACTTGTAGTTTTTAAGTAGTGCTGCATTTTTAACTCGACAGATGTCAACTTTAACGATGCAGCTAATGTTACTACTAAACTATACAAAACCAGAATTATTACTGAGTGAAAAATACTAAGGTTTGTTCTAAAATTCATATTGAGAGATACTTTTATATAGATATAGATTTTTGGATAAACCAGTAAACTATGTAAGTTGAGTAGGATATTGTTTCGAGATAAAGAAGTAACGATGAATTATGATGTCTGAAAACTAAATATAGCTCCAACACCACGCAAATTTTGTTTAAATACTAGTATTTTTAATTACATTTTTTAGTCATATTTTTAATTTTTAAATTATATTTCAAGGCTAATTTGACAAGAAATCATGCCGCAATCTTATAATGTTTATATGAAAGGGCACTGACTCTTAGATTTAGTTTTTTTATTTTGACCTATTTCCTCAAAATCTGAGTTATTTTCAATACATCTTCATTGAAAATTAAAACTTTAGAGGTGATTTGCAATGAGAGTATTAACTGTACGTTCGCTTATTTGAGAGGATAAGAAGGATCAATGCCTTGATGGGCAAGGAAGACAGCGATTTTACCAGCCGATAAGCAAGCAATGGAATCCCTTTGGAGGTAGTTTGAACTCCAGGCTATGACCAGCGAAATTTTTTGTGACCCTAATTCTACTTATTAATACTTAGTCATCTCAATATTTTATAATATAAAATAGTTATACCTTATACAATTGGCATAAATCTTTGCAACACATCAGTCGGCTGTAGGGACGTACATCTGTACTGCCTACGTAAGTATTTGTACCAGGTGTATTGTAAAATATTAAGCTGATTAGGGCAGGCAAGATGCCAGCAACGCCAATTTCATATTAAACAGCGTTAACGCTTAAATTCACTCGCATAATCGTATCGTTGTAGTTTTTGTCACCATCATTTGCCAAATCTTCAAAGCCAAAGGTGTTATTTCCCAACGTTGAAAGCTTGCTTTTACCGTACAAAATTTTGATTTGCCATATATCATTTTTGGTAGAGTTAGTAAAACAATAAGGCATAGTCTGCAATATTTATTTACAACGTTTCCGAATTTACACATATCTCGGCGACCACCCTGTACCGCAAAATCCTATGTAAGAAGTGAGGAGCGATCGCACTTGGTCTGATACGCGCGATATCTCTGCATTCCGCAACACACAGTCAGTACAAGCCTAAATACCCCAACCACAACAAGGTCTTGTGCAAGCTGCATCTTGGCATCGTCATCCTGATGGCCAAATTGAGCTAGTCGCATCACCATCTCCTGTAAATATCAAACCGCAGTTAACTTGTGCCGCATTTTCCAGGAGTTAATTTGCCAGAAAAGTACAGGATACTAATAGTTTATATAGAACTCATATTTGATTTTTGAAAAAGTTCAGTACAACTCAAAGAGCCTTCTTGACTATTACCTATTGCCTCCTACACAAATAAGTTTAGAAATCAAATCGATTGCTATAGTACCTTTTATGTTGAATATGCAGTTACTAAAAAATATAAAAAACGAGGGAGGCCCACTCCCTCGCATTAACTAATTTTGAATGTTAAATCTAAGCTGTAATCATTTTTCGGCTAAATGACACTAGCAATAAAAACGAAATCATTTGCTGTGAGGCTAGTTGATGTAATTCCAACTAATGAAGCCAACTCTGTATTTCCGGCTTTCACCAAAGTATCGCTACCCTGTTGCAATAGTGTTAAAGCACTAAACTGAGTAACACCAATACCACACAGCCCGATTTTATCAATGCCAACTGTAAAATCAGTCACGATGTTCTTGCTAATTGGCAGACTAGCGTTAGCAATCCAGAATTGGTCAGCACCAGTACCACCAGTTAAGCGATTACCGCCCTGTTGACCAGCAAATAGCACATCATCACCATCGCCACCAGATAGGGAATCATTGATACTGGAGAAGAGTTTGTCATCTCCAGAACCACCGTAGAGACGGTTATTGCTACCGTTGCTAGTGAGGGTATCGTTACCTGAACCACCGAAGGATGATTGACGCGAACCTTCAACTACTGTGAGAGTATCAGCACCTGCTGCCCCAAACAAATTATTACTACCATTGGCTTCCACTACGGTAATTTCATCATCACCAGCACCACCATCAGCATTAGTATTGTTAGCAGGGCCATTTACGCCAATCAAGACTTGATCGTTACCGTCTCCTGTGGACACCGAGGAGTCGCTGCCGGCTAGTACCGTGTCTTCACCGTTTCCAGTCTGGATTGTGTTCCCTTTAGTACCTTCTACAAAGTCTGCTCCGTCACCTGTGAATAGGGTTTGATTTGGCTGAACGATAATATCATCGCTGGTAGTAGAGCCAAAGTTAATTTCTTCAGTTTCAGGTTGACCTAAACCAGGAGCAAGGTTAAGGGGCTTCTCCAACTTCAGCAGTAGAATTTCATTGTTGTCTATGACTGGATTTTGAGGATCATTTCCAGGACGACCTGTAGAGAAGGGATAATTGTTATCATTAGCTACCAAAATGGTGTTTTTGTCAACAACTAAAACATTTTCAATTGTGACAAATGGGAAGTCAAAGGTGGTTTTGCCATCTCCATTCAGGTCGTTGGGGTCTTGGATGTTTAACAAGTCTGCAACTTCTTCCTTGGCTACATAACCATTAGAATCTGCTTTAGACAAGTCAATTTTGTAGATCCGCTTAAATTTAGCTGAGGCTCCTTGACCACCATCCCGCTCAATGACTAGGTACTCATTATCATTAATGACTGCTAAATCCCCGATCGCATACGCGGGATTATCCAGCTTGTAGTAAAGTGTATTATCGGTGTACTTGCGGCTGGCGATATCAAATTCGTTAATCCGCAACGCACCGGGAGCATCACCTTGAACCGTACCCTCTAGCAGCATATAGAGCTTGGTTTTGCTGGCGTTAATTGCTCCACCTTCAAAACCTTTTGAACCACCCAAGTTAGCAAAGGCATCTCCTGAGAGAACATCAGGGTTTTGTGGCGATCGCACTAAGTTATTCTGAGGATCGCTCAAGAAATCTCGGACTTTATCACCTGTCTCTGGGAAGTCTGTAAATAGTGCATCTACGCCTAATTGATAGAACTGCTGAAATTCTAGTTCTGGATTACCTTTGTAATCTGCTGCTAAATACAGGTCTTCATCGCGGAAGGTGTAAGGATGAACCTGTAAACCTGCATTGTGAGCATCTTGAACTAAAGTAGTGGGAGCTAACAGCGTTTTGTCAGCATCATTTACTGCACCATCTCCATTGACATCATCTGCCAAACCATCGTTATTAGCGTCAATACCTCTGACGCTGACAATCATCCGCTTCCAAGGGCCAATGCCATCAGCATAGGTAGCGATTTCAGCCAAACCTTCTGGAGTCCGTAAATCACCATAGGTACGGGTGTCAGTAGTGCCTTCTAAATCATAAGGCTGAGTTTCTATGAGCGTACCATTAAGCTCAATTCCAGCTGCATCTAGAAGTTGAACCAGGGGAATATCTACACCTGCATTAGGCATAATGCGATCGTGGAGATCCTTGAGATTACCGACTTCAAAGGATTGGATGAAAATCCGGCTGGGATCGGTGAAGTTCTCCGCCTTGAGTGTATCGATGAGGATTTCACTGATGTTTCGGTTAATTTTCTCCGTAGTGCCTACATAAGTAGCTTCTTCGGCAGAATAGGTGGGATGCTTAGTTTCGGGATAGATGCCAATCTTTTTACCTGTCTCGGCTTCTACTTCCTTAACCAAGTCGATGATTTCGGCGAGGGTGGGAATTTCAAATTGACCATTGAAGGATTGGTCGCGGAAAGGCACACGCTGTATCGCACCTAAAGTCTTGATTTCTTCTAAAGTAAAGTCTTCAGCAAACCAACCTGTGATTTCTGTTCCATCTAGGCTGACTGTTTTCTTGCGATCGGTGAACTGTGGATACTTGGTAATATCGTAAACGTCTGTGGTTGTATTGCTCAGATTGACAGTACCATCAGCGTTCAAAATTGCCAAAGCAGGTTCATGGCGAGCAATTAACACGCCATCTTTTGTAACTACTAAGTCTGGCTCAATAAAGTCAGCACCATCTTCAATTGCTCGTCTGTATGCCTCTAAGGTATGTTCTGGAAGATCGCCACTAGCGCCTCTGTGACCAATAACTTTAGGTGCTTCTCCATCTAGAGTTTTGAATTGGTCGGGTGTAGCAATGGGAGCTTCCAACAACTTACCACTGGCATCAAAATGTAGCAGGTAAGGGCCAAACTCATCTCCAACCCAGATTGTGCCGTCTTTATCAAAGACGAACGATTCTACATCAAAGTCTGCACCAGTCAGTAATCTTCCAGTAGTTCCTTCATTCACAATTTGGAAAGGAACTTTGTTATTAGGGTCAGACAGTTGAATGTAATCTAAAACTTTAACAGTGCCATCGCCATTTTCTGTTCCCTTAAAATTCGGGTCTACACGATTGATTCGTAACAGGAAGTCTTCACTATTATCTTTGCTACCGTAGCCATTATCTGACAGGAAGTACAAAGAGTTGCTGTTAGCAAATTGAACACCGCTAAAACCCTGAATTGGCTGTCCAGGGAAAGGCCCGGTTCTGCCATTGGCTGAAATTTCTGCACCAGAAGCCGGCCCATCACTATAGGTATCAGCAGGTAAAGAAGCAAAACCTACTAACTCAACTTTTGGCTTTATTGAAGCAAACATCGTTTGGTAAATGTGGGTTTGATCATTTAAACCCGCAATTCCCGGAATATCAGAACCATAGGCGTTATAACCTTGACCTACCAAGCTATTTAGAACTTCAGAACCAGCACCTTGGTAGTAAACAGGTACGGGACGGTTGGTGTGAGTTCCCCAACCATACTTGACGGTAGGATCTGACCCCCAGTAATGTCCAACTTCTGCTGGAGTATCCAAATTGGTTAATGCTTCAGCACCTTGATTTTGTACTAAAGTTGGAAAATCACCGTCGAGAGTCAGGTAGTGATCGTGGTCAGCAGTAACGATTAGTAGGTTTTCATCCCAACCACCATTGTTGTTAATCCAGTCAATCGTTGATCCAACTGCCTTATCGAAGTCCAAGGTGGTGCCGATCAAGTTGTCTATGTTGTTATCATGGGCAGACCAATCGATATCGCCACCTTCAACCATTAACCAGAAACCATCGGGATCTTTACCCAATACATCTAATGCAGCACTTGTCAAGTCTTTGAGGGTTGGGTTTTCGTTAACCTCTTTGGCAATGAAAGATGCATCCGTCTCTCCAGGAAGCAGTGGACGTGTGGTGTCCACTTTGGCGTTATCACCTTGGTTAGCGAAAACGCTGAACATATCTAAACCAGTGGTGCTGTAATCACCGTTGGCAGAACTGACAGGCAAGTTACCATTTTGACCACGCGCACCGTATAGACCGAAGAGGCGATCGCCTTTTTCTGGATCGATTGTCGCCGCAGTTTCAGCTAGTTTCTGGGCAGCATTCTCACCCCGCTCCAAAAAGGTGTAATCGTAGATGTTATTAGTTGGTTTAGTGCTAAGTTCTGTGTAAGTTGATTGACGAATGAATTCATTGCTCGTATTCGGCTCAACCCCTGCTGGTAATAAGTCTCCAGGAGCAGAGAGTGGGTGTCCACCACCAAGTAATACTGTTGGTTGATAGACACGGAGTTGCTGTTGCAAGATATTGTCTAATGCCGGATAGTCAGCATCATACTTGCTGCGACGGTTAACGTTGGCAGCAGCAGCAGCAGGTGTGGCGTGGTCAATGGGAACTGAAGTTACTAAACCAGTAGATTTACCAACTTCATTTGCAGTTTTGAGAATTGTTTCTAGAGGATTCTCGAAAATATCAACGCCAACAGCGTTATTGTAGCTTTTAACGCCAGTGTACAGAGTTGTTGCAGTGTTTGCAGAGTCAGGATAACTGTACTTAATATATTCAGGATCGTTACCGGGAGTCCAAGGATTAACGCCGCCTCTGCTAGGGTCATAACCTACTAGGTTCCCAACAGTACCATCACTGACTTTTGCACCACCTGTTGGGGTAGTGCCTGGGTTATAAGTTGGATCAAAGGTGAAACCAGGGCGAACTGCGCTTTCTCCTGTGATCGGATTAGTACCGTCAAGAGCCGAATTACCAGTGCTAAAAACTCCATTACTATCGGCGATCGTTGTCCCGTAGGTAGTTGCTAAACCGTAGCCTTGGAGTGTTTGAAAGTTGAGTCCTTGACCCTTACCCTGTGTATAAAAATCACTCAGATTAGCGCCTGTCTTACCATTTTGAATCTCTTTGTAGATGGACGCAGCACGAGCCATTTCCCAGCCCATACCATCCCCAATCATAATGATGACGTTCTTAGCCATGAAAGAGAATCTCCCTGTGTTTAATTGTTTAGATGGTCTTGGCTCTAGTGAAATCAAAAAAGCAATATGGTGAGGAAAAACTAATAGTTTTAGGCTGCAAAAATGTAATTGACTTGTCAGCTTTTTAAGTCTGAACTATTAAATGTCAACCATCACTACAATTGCCATTACTCAGAGCCTTTTAGTATCTTAATTAACAATGCCAATTGCATATTAATTAAGATACATAGCAAAAGTTGTGAATAAATTGTGGACTGGTTAAGAAATCTTGTATTGCAATCTTGTACTTAATATGCAGTTAACAATTTTGTGCCTATTTTTGATGATGTTAAAAATTATTTTTTATACAGTGAGATGATGTCTCTTTTGTAACTTTCGTCAGATAATAAGTTCTTTATAACCCAATACAGTTCAGTTAAGGGCTACTTGTAAAAATCGTGGGTTTTAAGACGCGATAAATCACCGTCTCTACAAGTATTTTGGTCTTATCTGAACTGTATTGCTTTATAAACCTTCTCTTTAATTGCTTTTGCAATAATGATTGAGTACAGGTTCATGAACTTTGGTTGTTTAATGAAGCTGTAACAATCATGCTAGGCGAACAAATTAAGCCACAAGACTGGCAGAGAAAACAAAGTCATTTGCTGTGAGAGTATTTGATGTAATTCCTGTCAATGAAACTAACTCAGTATTTCCGATTTTCACGATAGTATCATTACCCTGTTGTAATAGTGTCAGGGCATTAAACTGAGTAACACCAATACCACCCAGCCCGATTTTATCAATGCCAACTGTAAAATCAGTCACAATGTTCTTGCTAGTTGGTAAACTGGCGTTAGCAATCCAGAATTGGTTAGCACCAGTACCACCAGTTAAGCGATCGCCACCCTGCTGACCAGCAAATAGGACATCATCACCATCGCCACCAAATAGCGAATCACTGGCATTTGAGAAGAGTTTGTCATCACCGGAACCACCGTAGAGACGGTTATTGCTACCGTTACTCGTGAGAGTGTCGTTACCTGAGCCACCGAATAATGATTGGCGAGAACCTTTAATTACTGTGAGACTATCATTACCTTCCGCCCCAAACAAATTATTACTACCACTGGCTTCTATTACGGTAATAACATCATCACCATTGCCACCATCAGCACTGGTATTTTGAACTGGGCCGTTTTGACCAATAAATATCTGATCATCACCGTCATTCCCGGAAACTGAAGAGTCACTGCCTGCAAGCACAGTGTCATCACCGTTTCCAGCTTCGATTGTGTTATCTTGAGTACCTTCTACAAAGTCTGCTCCATCACCTGCACTAAAGAATTGTCCTGGCTCAAGATTGACCGTATCGCTGTTGCTAGAACCAAAACCATTGGGTAAAGTAGGCTCTATAACTGTCAGATTATTGGGTAATTCGAGAATGCCGAGTTTTTCCGCAGGCGTATTACCTGTAATGTTGAAGTCGTTGTCATTAATCAAGGCTAGAGTATTGGGTGCTACCAATGCTAGACCTTCTAACTTTTCCACCCCGGTGTAACCCAACTGAGCAGCATTAGCAATCAAACTCTTGCTGACAGGGGTAATATTGGCAGTAGCTAATTCCGCAGAGGTAAGTTGTTCAATAGTTTTATCAACTGGCAAGATAAAGTTAGCAGGGTTGTTGATGTTGGTCGCGCCAGCTAAATCAATTCGGTAAATTAGTTTATTGCCAGCAGATGTACCATTGTCATCTCGTTCAACTACTGCAAATTTGCCGTTACCCAAAGAAACTGCATCGCCAAGTTTATCGGTTCCTGGCAAACCTTCTAGGCGATATAAATACTCTCCTATTACCTGCTTGCTAACAATATCAAACTCCAGAATTCGCAGATTGAGAGAAGCTTTGGATGTCGCATCATTGGCAACATCTGGATTATCAATTGGACTCTGAATAAAGGCATATAATTTATTACCTTCGAGTGCTACAGCTTCAAATCCTCGGTTATTGCGGCGTTGGGCATAAACTGCTGGCAATACCTCAGTGCCAAAAGTTCCAGATGGTTGATCTGGGTTGGGTGCAGTGGCGGTTCCTTGAGCGATAAAGCGGTCAATCAGTTTACCATTAACATCAAAGTGGTAAATCGCGGGACGGTACTCATCCACCAACCAGTAGTCACCATTTTCCGCAATTACAATTCCCTCTAAGTCAGCACCCAAAGGATCGTTAGCTAGAACATTGTTGTCTAAGTCAACGGCAATTTCATCTGTGTAGGCTAAACCGTTTCCTACAGCTTGCAAGTTAGGCAATCCCGTTAATGGGGTCGTCCCATCTTGGCGGAATAGTCCGGTTCTATTGGTAATGCTGATTTCACCTGTGGTGCGGTTAAGTTCAAAGCTAACTATTTCTGGTTGGAAGTCGGGTAATAAAAATGGTCTGTTAACACCATCAGGTTCTCCATTGGGGCCCCGGTCTGTGTTGGTGACAAATTTTAGGTTGCCATTTGCTGCAAATCCTTGGAAATATAACCCAGAGAAACCACCCAAGAAAATATCTTGATTTTCAGAGGTTGTGCCTAACTTGGGTAGGTTTTCAAATTCATAGATAGTCAGCTTGGGTTGAGCAACAGGATTGCGGGGATCGTAACTAGTGGTGTCAATATTTAGAGAATTGGGGAAGGCATTGGCTATATTTTCCCAAGGTACCAGCTTGAAGTTAGAACTGATATTTTCCTCTTCAACTTCATCACTAACTATTGTTGCAGGTTCATTAGAACCATCTTGAGTGACAAATAAACCAAATGGAAAGTTAGGCCCTAGTGGCAGGTTAATGACATCTGCACCATCTGACTCTTGTACGCTGTCAATTGGCCCATTATTACCAACGGCAAAGTTACCCACATATTCGTTGTTACCTTCACGGGTGTAAGCAACAAAGGTATTGTCACCTTGGCTAGATGCTAATAAGTAGCCTGTGCCATTTTTGCCGTAATAAATCGTCAGTCCTTCTACATCATCTGTGAGATAAGTACCACCTAAATCTCTGACTCGATCGATTAACTTACCAGTTGTGCCACCGTTTGGTTCTGCTTGGAACTTCCAGATACCGACATTTTCCTGTCCGATGTAGAGGAAGCCAGTTTCTTGGTCTACCACCATACCCTCAGTTTGGGGATCGCGACCCTCAATTGTCGGTATGGTGAATTCCCGCACCCGTTCAGCCCCAATTTTGCCATTACCTTTGTCAATCAGTTTAAACTGAGCTATGTCTCCAGTTTCTCGCCGACTGGTAAAGACATAGTAATCATTAGTTACGGGGCTACGGTATAAGGTAAGTCCGTAAGAACTGCGAGTTGATGCAGAATAGGGAGGTTCAAAAGGTGCTGCTTGGAAGATAGTAGCAATATTGCTATCGGTGATATCTTCCAAGTATTGTCCGGGGGTAGTGGGGTTGGGGTTAATTTTGAAGATTGCTAGTTTATCATTGTTGCGATCGCTAGCTACAGCAATATCAACCGATTGATTGCCTAATTTAAAACCGTATTGCAGATCAATGTTGTTGTAGCGAATGCCACCGGGATTAACTGTCTCTAAGAAATTACCAGACAAATCATAAACCCGCAGTCCACCATTTTTGACTGAGGTGAGTACTAGGCTATCGGCAGAGTTTGTGGCATTAACATAAATGGCAGGATCATCAGCATCAGCACGTTGGTCTACTGGAAGTGTTTCATCGTCCAACAAATCGGGACGGGTTTCTAATCTGGGTGCAGCAGTTGGAACTAAGTCTGCATTCAAAGTGAGGATTTGGGTAAATTGGCTCTGGTTGAAGTTGTTATCACTTACCAGTACAATCGACTGGCTACCATCTGCTAGTTTGGGGCCGAAGGTGATGCCTTCGATGTTATCTGTACCGTTAGGCAAATCCAGATCATTTAAATTTAATAGCAGGCGTTTTTGAGCAGGTTGGATAGTAGCTATTTGTTCAGTACTCAAATTATTGAGAGAATCGTAGAAGCTAATATCTGTTGATCCTTGCAAAGAAACTTCGTAAATTTTGATGGTGTTGCCTACACCTTGTGCAAAGGAACGCTCTAAGGCCAGCAAGGTTCCTCGGTTGTCGATCGCAAGTAAATCCACTAAACCATTGTCAGCAAAGCCTGTGCTAGGGTTAGGCACATCCGCGATCGCATCCGTAATATAAAGATATTCTTTTTCTGGTTGTCCACTAACCAGATTGTATTGCAGAATTCGGGATGGACTGCCACTGGTAAGCGAAGCCCTTAATCCATCTTGGAATAGTGCATTTTCGGTGGCGCTGAATAAGGTTTTCTGGTCAGGTGTAATCGTAAGGCTTTCAAAGGCTAAGTTATTGTAAACACCTGATGTCTGCGTGTCACCTGCATCTACAATACCATTGCTGTTGGTATCTTGAACTACTGGTAGGAATTTAGTGGGGACAAGTAGCGATCGCACTTCTTGCCCAGTAGTTAGGGAAAATTCTTTAATAAAGGGATTAGTAACACGACCAACAGTAGGATTTACTTCGCCTTCCGAAGAGATGAAAACAGTCCCATTGTTAGTTAAAGCAATACCTTCTGGGTCGAGGCTGTTGATTGCAAAGAAATTACTATTGCTATCTTTCAGTGGTGTGACGTTAGTAAAAGTCACCCCGGAATCGGCAGTAGTGAAGGTATAAAAACGGGCAGAGGCAACTTGAGAGCGATCGTCTGAGATGGCATAGTAGCGGTTGTTAATAGTATCGTAGGTGACACCAGATAATCCGCCTACTGGAATTGGTATGCCGTTGACAGTTCCCGCCACACTATCAGGAATAAAGCCAGTAACGAAGGTAGTTTGCCTTTCAAATCCCACACTGGGAATAGTTTTACCTGCTTGAGTCGCCCCAGTTTGCACATCTGCGAACACCAAGCGATGGTCAGAACTAGGGAATGGAAAAGTACCAACTGGGGAGAATGTTGGGTCAGTATTTAGAGGCCAAAATACTCTTGAATTGGTAATTGTCAGATCAGAGGAGGGTAGCACGTAATCAGTACGCAGGTTTCCGGGAGCCGTATCAGCAAAGTCTGCGGTGTCAAAGCTAGGATTACCTTTTTGGCTAGCGTTTGCACCACCTTGCAAGTCTGCTTGTTGGGAACCACCAAGACTGGTAGGAATGACATTAGTATTAATCCCAGGATTTTGTAACAGTTGGCGAATAGCATTGTCATAACTATCACCATCTAACGGATCTGCATTTTGATCACCCACAATCACAAAGCTTGAACCAGAAGCAATCCCGCCCGTTTTTCCCTCATCATCGTAGATATAATTACTTTTTCCAGGAGTAATATAGTCTGTCCAAAAGCGGATCTCGTCGTGGTTGCGCTTACCGTTGCGGTCTTCCACGCCATCAAAGGTTGGGGGTGTGGGATGGCTAGCGAGGACATGAATTGTCTCTCCGTTTACTTCGATGGGTACATCCCAATGACTTTTGGAAGAGAGGCGTAGAACTGCTAGTTCCTCCTGAGAATACCAATCATTTGCCTGTGGTGTTGTGGGATCGTCGGGAAGCAAAGCATTGGGCATATCCTTCCAGAGGAAGTTTTGAAAGGTGCGGATATTGGCGGTGTCGATGGGATATTTGGACAGCAGCAACATCCCGTATTGGCCAGGGAAATCACCAAATCCGAAGGCATCATCGCCATATCCTGATGTGCCTGGGGTTGTAACTACTGCACCATTGTTGTTCAAGTCAAAGCCAGAGGCAATACCTGTGTTGGAGGAAGCAATATAGAAGTAGGGATAGTCAACGGAAGTCGCACCGTTTTGACTTATGGCTAAATAATTTTGCTGGAATAGTTTAACTGCCTCTTGGGAGTAGTCAAACTCATTAATTAGCAGCACATCTGGGTTGTTACGCTGGATAATTTCTGCAACAGCTTTTGCCTGAGCATTATTGGGGGTTGACAAATCGGTTGCTAATTGTCCTTGAGTGCTACGGTTTAGAGAAGCATTGAATTGGGAAAAGCGGATTGTATTATTGAGTACCATAATTTAGTGCTGGGTAGATTCAAGTTTTGCGAAGATTAGTGTTGATCTGCGGCAACCACAGAACCAAGTTGCTCAATCGCATCGCTGCAAAAATATGGAAATTCTTGAGTGTAGATGTCATTTATATTGCCAGCAAAATACCGTTAACTGCGAAGTGCGTCTTTGCAGTTTAGAGAGTTCGCAATTTCAATATGGACAATATAAGATGTGCCTTCTAAATCACTGTATTAGAGATTGTTAGAAGACAAATACATAATTTTTTGTATGAATTTTCAATTGGGCAATCTCAAAGTATAGTGTTCAGATTAAGAAACAGCTAGCAAAAGGTTAAGATAAAATAATTGTAGGGTTAGAGATGTTTTTTCCACAGCAATTATTCTCAGTCATATATTCCAACAAGGTTAAGTTAAGAAAAATAGTAGGTTGGATTGGGCAACAGCAAAACCCAAAAAAGGCTTGACAATGTTGGGTTTCATTCCTTAAATTAACCTACATCTGATCTTGTATATGTCTTTCTTTAATTAAGTTTCAAGTTATTTGAAAATTTGACTTGAGGTACTTTTAAATTCACCTTAACCACCCTTAAATTTATCGGATAACTTAGAGGATTTAAAATTTTTTATACCAATAATAAGACTTTTCAAACATCCTCTTAATAATAGATATTTCACCTGACTATAAAATAAGGTGGGCTGTTTACCCACCTTAATCTGAATCTGTATTTTAAGATTACCGCGACAGAAAAAACGATATCTTTTAGTTTTGGCGAAATTGTTCTGATATGTTGAGTAATTCAAACATTAGCGGAAATTACCAGGTTTTAAGCGAACAGAGTTAGGCTGAGACTGACGACGAACTGCTACTCCATTCCGCAAATTGTTTCCAGTACCGCCATCTTTGCGATCGAGGAAAGGTTTTAGATTAATGCCACTTCTAGATGAACTAATCCGATTATTGCCACTCCCTAGAAGTGTACGTCCTAAATTATATAATTCATTCCCTCCACTACTGCGATCGCCATAAGTGTTAACGGCTATAGTCTGCTGTCCGCTGTCAGCAGTAGTCAAGTTCTGAAAAATACTATTGCGGATTACAACAGGATCTTTCCCACGAGGTACTGTCAGCACAATTCTACAGGTTGGGTTAGCTTCTGTTGTGACGCAGACAATATTTTCGTTATTTTCTACAGATGTCTGGAGTTCTTGTAAACCATCTGGACGATAAAGTTCTAAACGACTAGCAATTGTTGCACAACGTCTCTGTGCATCCCAACCACCGCCCAAAGCCGCAGGTGCTGCCCAAGGAAAGAATTGTCCTGGTTGACTTTGTGGCTGATACATAACGGTGGACTGACCGTTGTAAGTCTGGCAGGTAAACCGAGTTGTACCGTCAGATGAGGGTGAAGGGGGTATACCTGTTGATGTGTCTATTGGGACTGGTGCTGATGTCCCACCTGATGGGACTGTTGGTACTACTACACCGTCGCCAGTAGAGTCATATTGTGCCATTGCTGCCGAATTGCCCAGACACAAAGATAAGCCAATACTACCCAAAGATATCAATCGCAGTAGTTGTGATGACATAAATCATCCTCCAGTAGAAATAAGTAGGGAATTGATAGTTTAAGTGACGAATAATTCTCTATTTTGATTCATTAAAAACGCTATTTTTTTCCTCTCTTGCTTTTTTCTCTTCGAGTAGCTTTTTCACCCGTGCTTTAATTTCTAGATGACGCTCCACTCCTTCATAAGCATAACGGTTGTAGCTATTACG
The DNA here is from genome assembly GCF_015206895.1 of Nostoc sp. LEGE 12450. GTDB lineage: Bacteria > Cyanobacteriota > Cyanobacteriia > Cyanobacteriales > Nostocaceae > Nostoc. Next base: position 72,180 of record NZ_JADEXU010000013.1, read on the forward strand.
GGTAATGAGGTTTTCTAAATAACTAACTCGCTCATTGCCGCCTGGGTGCGAAGATAACCAACTAGGAGGAGCATTTTTTTGCTGTTTTTCTAGCGTCACCATTAAGTTACGCAAGCCATCAGCAGCGTAGCCAGTGGCAACAATTAGGCGTGTGCCCAGATTATCTGCCTGACGTTCCATATCGCGGCTGTAACTGAGTGCAAACAGTTGACCGATAGTGCCGCCTAGAGGTAGATATTGGGTAACGTTAGAGATCAGGTTGCCTTCGCTGACTAATTGAAAAGTGTGGGATAAAAGTACATGAGATAATTCATGACCCATTAGCCCAGCTAATTCTGCTTCGGAATTAGCTTTAGCGATCGCACCTGCATTAATAAAAATTTTACCCCCAGGTAATGCAAAGGCGTTAAGGCTTTCCTCTGGAATCACAAAGAATTCGTATTTAAACTCGTCCCGTCCTCCTACCTTCGCCAATTTCTGTCCAATTTCATTGACGTATGCCAAAATATCTTCGTCTATAATTACACCCAGCTGTTTTTTTGCCTGCTTTGCCACCGACTCACCTATGGCTCGTTCACCTTGTAGCAGCATGATGGTAGAGTCAAGGGCAGAAAACGGCCCAAGCAGACTGCCAGTGACGGCATAACCTAAAGCACCTGTAATAATATTACCGAGGACATTGCCTCTAATTTCTCCTTGTGTATAAGATTTGTAACGGTTCAGATTTTCTTCTGCTAGTTTTGTAAACTCAGGCGCTTGGGGATTTTTCGGGTTGAGAATAGCAAATTGACGCGCCGCCAAGGACGCTTCCATCCATTTTTTATCACCAGCTAGGGCTGTAACTCTAGCTTTAATTAATTCTGCTTGATCTGGATACAGCGAAGAAGCCCGTTCTAATATATCTAATGCTTCTTTAGTGCGATCGTATTGTTTCAACGCTTCAGCATATCGGATATGTCCAGGGATAAATTCAGGATATTGCTCAACTAATAGTTGCAGAGGTACTAAAGTTTTTGTTTGCAACTTTTGTGCTATCCCCGCCTCTGATTCTCGCCAGTAGACTTTACCTCCTGGGGATAGTTGCGTGGGGTCGAGTATGGCAGCTTTACGCTGTTGATTATCTGATGTTTTACCAAAAGGCTGCTTAACTTCGCGGTAAATTTTTTCCGCCTCTGGGATTTGTCCCGCCAGATAAAGTTTATCCGCTTCTATGAATTTTAGCCGACGGGTGAGTTCTTCCGGGCTGAGTGGGGGTTCCTGTGGCGACTCTGGCTTTTTCGGTTCAGAAACTTCAGGGGCGGGTTTTGGTGCTTCTGGCGTTGATGAACGTTGCAGCACTTCCCGTAACTTTTGGACTTTAGTTGTTTCTGAATTGGGCTTTGTCGTTTCAATAGTGGTAGAAGCAGCAGGTTCTTGTGCCAGAAGGGGTGAAGGTGCCTGCGTTAGGATTATCAAAATTGATGTAGCAGCTGAAAGTAATACCCACTTCCAAGCTGGCAGTAAAGACTTCCAGATTCGTTTCATGCTTGGGCCCACGTATGCAAAAGGCTCTTTTTTAAATTTTATGAGCAATTAGCAAAATACGCGTATAGTGATGTATTTTTTGTGAGGCAGTATGCGGAACTGCGAACTGTTCGGTGATGCGGCGCAGCACTTATTTGCTTAAACTGAGTCACTCAAATACTTGAAAATTTTGCTTATATATGCTAAAGCAAATTATTTGGATCAATACCTTGAGATTGTAAATAGGCAATTAACCGTTCTTTTTGCTGACGTTCCTGTTCAATTTGTTCCACCGCCCAAAGCAACAAATTACCTGCCTCATCCCACCAGCGCAACCAGTAACCAGTTCTAGCTTCCTTTGTTCCTTGCCAAGTTCCCAGAAATAAACCCATTGAATCAATCCAATGACGACCATTTTCATCAGGTTGCTTTAACTCGTAGCGGCTGTTTTCGAGTTGGTAAAATTCTAACAACCCGCCATTTGGGTCAAAAATTACATAAATTGGAACTTGAAGAATCTGCTCATAAAAAAACCATTTTCCTGGTGGATAGGTTCGCTTAAAAGAGTATTCTCCACCCTCAGCGTCAGATAGAAATTCCATCACAATTGCCGGAATATCTCCATCTAAATTGGGTGTATAGCTTTTGCGTTCTCCTAAAATTTGATTTACCGATGGCACATAAACCCAGTCGGGTGCTTTAGCAACAAATTGCCCGTTTATTGTTGCACAAAGTCCAAAATTCGAGGCTATCAACATCTGCGGTTGGATGAAACCGCTTATCTCAAGGCTTTCGCGCAAAGCACCAGCTAATAGTGGCTGACCTGTATTTTCCACTGGTTCATCCTCTAACTGAAAATCTGCGGGCAACGCTTCCCAAGATATTATCAGTTTTGTTGAAGATTTAGCTTCACCAAGTTGGGTTGTCATAAACACCCCTTTTTATTGATTTGTCTTTATTTTATGAGCGATCGCAGGTATTCTACAACAACGTCGCAGTTTGAGATGCGATACCTCCGGTGGGCAAAGCCAACGCACAGTAGTAAAACACAAAAAACCCCGGCGAAACTAACCGGGGTAAGAGAGAGAGGTACGAATGACGATGAGATACAGCGATACCGAAATTGAAAATCTTAGCTAACGCTAAAACCAATTAAAACTAAAGTTGTAACAATTAAAGTAGCAAAAAGACTTTGTAAAACGTATTTACGTTGTTCCCAAATTGCTGGGTACTCGGCGTAGTAAACCTTGGGTTCAGCTGCGTAGTTATTGAGAATGCCGTCTTCATTTACAGTGGTGTACATATTTTTTTCTCTTTTTTTGTTTACTTATGTAACTAAATTTAACAGGATTGTTACGAAACGTCAAGAGGACTTGACAAAAAAGGGCTGATTATTTTAATAAAAATAACTTATCAGGCATAGGGGACTGAGGTGAAGCTACCGCAGCCGCCGAAAATGCCATATACTACGCAATTTTTTAAATTGCAAAATCTAAAATCCAAAATTGTATAAAAATAGAACTTACGCAAAACTACACGCGGTAGGGGCAATTCATGAATTACCCCTACCGGAAAATAACGGTTTGGGCTATTTTTGGCGTAAGTCCTGAAAGAGTAGAGACAATACGGTTCGGTAAAGGCAAGAGACGCGATAAATCGCCGTCTCTACAAAGGACTTACTTATTAGACATCTCCAGAAATTAATTATGCGTTACCTGAAACCCTTTTAGAGACGTTGCATTGCAACGTCTGTTCATTTTCACCAGATGTCTATTGTAAAGACGGCGATTTATCGCGTCTCTCTAACCATCTAGTTCTTCATCACTGCATCCAAAAGCACATTGGCATCAAAGCGGACTACATCGGTGCAAGGTAGCCCGGTTTCTGCTGTTATTTGAGCGATGCTTTCCTCAGCCGCAGATTCATCTAAATGTGCTGTGTTAAGTGCTATACCCACTATAGGCACACTTGCAAAAGCGCCACCTGCACTAGCAACGGTTTCATAAAGACGAATTACCTCTAGTAAAGGTGGAATTATTACATGGGGATGATTGCGGACATGAACTTGTCCCGCCCGATGGACTAAAACCAGTTGAGTTGGTTGGGAACCACGAATCAGGGGTAGGGTTGCCGTTGAACCAGGGTGTAGCAGTGAACCTTGCCCTTCAATGTGCAAGATGTCATAGTTTTTACCGTAGCGCATGACTACTTGTTCCACAGCACCAGCAGCAAAGTCTACCCGCACGGCATCTAAAGGTACACCATCCCCTTCTAACATCACCCCAGTTTGACCTGTGGCGAGAAATTTAGAACGCCAGCCCCGCAGTTTTGATGCCCAATGTAACTGTAGGCTAGTTGACATTTTCCCGATCGCCATATCGGTTCCCACTGTCAATACCCGCCGACACGGAAGCGTGCGGGCTATTCCACTAGCAACACTTATATTAGGCGGCTCTTTGCGGACATCCCAAATTAGTTGCCCTGGTTTGAGCAGTGCATTTAAGTCGGGTATATTTGCCATTGGTGTATGCAAACCATTCACCAAGGACATCCCAGCTTCTAAAGCGTCTTTGATTTCTAGCCAGTAATCATCTGGGATAGCACCACCACTTGGAGCAATGCCTATTACCAAAACTTCTGGCTTGTACTCTAGGGCTGCGGCTACCGATGCCATAATCGGAACATTACGCTTGATACCTGTTAATTCTGTCAGAGATTTGCCAGCGCATTCGCGATCAATGACGGCTACAATTGGTGCTTCACTGTAACGTAAAATTGCGAGTCCGGTTTTGCCGTGAGCCCCAGTAGTTCCCTCATGAAGTAAGATAGCTACTCGTTGATTAAGTGGTAGACGCACTGTGTTTTACCCCCAAACCTGGTAAATCGTTTAGCAAAACTCTACCTTCTTTTAGCAATGCACCTGTAAAAGGATCATCGATTAAGTTGAGGTGACTGTCTAAATCTAAATAATCAGCTAGTGGCGCTAGCTGTAATGCTGCTGTATTAGCTAGGGAACTATCAGAATAGCAACCGAACATTACTTGCAACCGATATGCTCGTGCTGTATGTACCATTCGCATCGCTTCTGTTAGTCCCCCTGATTTCATCAGTTTGATATTAATACCATCCACGTAATTTGCCAAATCGGGAATATCAGAACTTGTGAAGCAACTTTCATCAATAAAGATGGGTAGGGGAGAGTGTTCTTTGAGTTTTGCTAAACTTTTTTCCTGACCCCGTGGCAATGGCTGTTCTACATACTTTATACCCAATTCAGCTAGCCAATTGCACATTGCGATCGCATCTTCTAAACTCCAACCCCCGTTGGCATCAACAAAAAACTCTAGTTCCGCTGCTTCTTCTCGCACCGCTAAGAGCATTTTTTTATCTGCATCTATGCCATCTGGACTACCTAACTTCACCTTGAAAAGGCGAACATCGGTAAATTGTAACCAGTCTCGCGCTCTCGCCCTAGCACCTTCAGGCGAATTAATCCCAATTGTGACTGAAGTTGGTACTATTTGATTGCGATCGAGTCCCCAAATTTGCCACAAAGGTAATCCTACACGCTTACCTAACCAGTCGTGCATTGCCATATCCAAGGCTGCTCTAGCAGCAGAAGGAACCTGGTTTTGTATTAAAACTTGCTCAATTTGCTGTCGTTGTAAAGGGCTGAATGTTTGTAACAGTGGCACAACTTGCTCTAAAGCATTTTTGATTGTATCAGTTGATTGTCGATGATTACCCACACCAAACGGCGACGCTTCCCCCCAACCTTCGATCCCATCATGTGAAATCTTCACCCATACATTAGTTGTCTGTGACGTTGTACCTCTACTAATGGTCAACGGAAATCTTTTATTTACAGTAAATAAATTTACATTTATTTGCATACTTATTCTGTATATTGTGTTAACGCAAAAGCAAGTGTAAGTTCAAAGTTTAGATTATCGGATGTATCTGTTATACTTTTTTACATTCATTGCTTAGTACTAAAGTTTTTATACACAATTTTATTTTTTACTTGATTTATGAGCAACTTAAAAAAATGGAAGACTTTAAAATCAAAAATGGTTTTAGATAACCCCTGGTGTCAGGTCAGGCAAGATGAAATAGAATTACCCAACGGGAAAATTATAGATGATTATTTTGTCAGTATTAAGCCTGACGTTGCGATGGTTTTACCTATCACTCCTAATAGAGAAATTATTTTTGTCCGCCAATATAGACACGCAGTAGGTGAATTTTTCTTAGAACTACCAGCAGGAAATTTTGACCCTAGAAAAGAGAGTGCAGAAATAGCAGCAATTAGAGAATTTACAGAAGAGACTGGTTATATACCCCAAGAATTTAAAAAAATAGGTACTCTATATGATAAGCCGAGTAAAGATACCAATAAAATCCATTTATTTTTAGGAGAAAATGTAAGTAAAGTTGGAGAACAAAAACTAGATATTACAGAAGAAATTGAAATTATATTTATTCCGATAGAATCAGTTCTAGATAAAATTATTCAAGGAGAAATTTCTGTGGCGGGAACTGTCGCGGCTCTCTTTTTAGGTTTAACTTTGATTAATTATTAATAATTTTTGTCTTTCTCTTCTTGTTGTGTAAAAATAACGCTTGAGACAAATTGTGTTGTGAAGCTTTTACAGCAATTTTTTTGGGCGTTTTAGCATATAATAATATTAATAAACTTTCCATATAATGTACTTATAAACATTATGTGGAGAAAAACTCCGTATATCACTGTTGCTATTCTAAGGACAGAGAGCAATAGCTAAATTCAGATTGGTGGGTTCGTAACGTGGATGTTCTAATTGAATCAACAAGCAGCTTTGAAAAGGATCTTGGCAGGTTGAGTGAAGACGAGAAAGCCGCAGCGGTTCAAAAAATAAATAATTGCGCCAGCCTTTTCCCAACTCAAAAAGCTGACGTTTATCGCAAGTTGCGTCGTCTTCCCCTACCGTCAGATATTAATGGCTATGAATCTTCGCTCTACACACTAAGGGTTTCGCAGAAACTAAGGGTGATTTTGACAGTTGACGAAGATCCAATTTTTGGGCAAGTTATTTTTACTCTTTTTCGAGTGGTCAAACACAATGACCTCGATAAAGCGTATAAAGGTGTGGCTGAGTCCTTGTATCAAGGATTACTCCACCACGACCGAGAAGCTGCCCGGATATCGTAAGTTGGTTTATGGCACAAACCCTTACTCTGTATGATGAATACGGCATCATTTATCAAGCGATGAAGATTTTGCCAGATGACGAGCTAAAAATTGCTTTTCTTGAAGCCTTGGCAGAGCTTGAAGATAACGAGTGTCACCGAACAAGAAAATTTCCAAAAACGAGGCTGCATAAAGTAAAAGGTGTAAAGCAGGCAATTTATCGTGCTGATATCGATAAAGTTTCGGGTTGGCGCATTCACATTCAATACATTAATGGGCAAATTCATCTTAAGGATATTATCGAGGGACAAAGACACGATGACGTAATTGAGGTGATTAAATCCAAAAAGTCACGCTATGAGTAACTCTCTGTCTTACAGGGCTTATGCAAAACTATACGCGGTAGGAGCGCGTAAGTGTTGTTTTAAATAGTACCGTATCCCAAAAAGTCTATGCACCAGAATGTCTCAATATGGTCGGTTGAGTTGCAGGGGTTGTCTGTATCCTGTGAGCTTGGTCTTTAGTTTTCGATAGCGAGTTTGAGTATCCACGCCACCTATATTTTTTAGTTTTTTATCTTGCCCATTGCTGCAAGATATAAGTATAAAAAGCCTCTTTATCTACTTTATCCATCGCATAAATTTTCCGCCCACCAGAAACTACTTTAGTCCGTCCCTGACTGATTCCGGTGGTGATAATTTCTGTTTCCCATTCGCGCAATTGATAATATTCTGGGTGTCCCAGATAAGCTGTCGCCAGCACATCCCAAAAATAATAATCTTGGGGGATAACTAGTGCATAACATTGTCCTGCTAAATCAGAGATGGGATAGTGCCGTTGTCGTCCCATTTTGTATACTAACTCCGATGTGACTGGGACATTATTAGTTAAATCCAAAGGACACATAATAATTTCAATTTTGGTTTGCCATAACCGCGCGGCTGAAACCGCGTCCCAATAAACATTCCATTCGGCAGAACCATCTTGTCCAGGTTCCAGACTTTTTTCCACATTACCACCAACATTCAACGCACCCCCCATCCACACAATTTTGTGGATCTTGGCTTCAATATCCGGTGCTTTGTCTAAAGCTACTGCAACGGTGGTTAACGGCCCAGTTACCATCAACGTTACGGGGTCTGATGCCTCACGCAGCACCTTAATCATGAAATCTTGACCTGTTTCGGCAACTAGAGGCGTAGTAATGGTTTCGCTTTGATTGAGAATGGGGAGATGGTCAACAATAAAGGAATCACGGCGATAGAGAGTAGGAAATGGATTGATGCCGCGCACAGTGCTTTCTGCTACCGAGATATGAGAAAATCCCATCAAATCGAGAATTTTACGTGTGGCGCTAACAGCCGGTTGAATGTAGCAATCTGCTGGAGTGACGACAACACCAAGAAGTTCGATATGATCCATCGTCAAAAGCAGCATAGTTGCCAGATAGTCATCTACACCGCCATCGTGATCCATTAATACAAGTTGTTTTGACATAAAAGGAGATATTAATATGGATGAGTTTATGGAAGCTGCGATTCAAGAAGCAAAACAAGGCAGACAAGAAGGTGGAATTCCTATTGGTTCAGTTCTCGTCAAAGATGGCAAAATTCTCGGCAGAGGACACAATAAACGTGTGCAAGATGGCGATCCTGTCACCCATGCAGAAATCGATTGTCTCCGCAATGCTGGGAGAGTTGGCAGCTACAGAGGTACTACACTCTATTCAACTTTAATGCCGTGTTACTTGTGCGCTGGGGCTGTGGTGCAATTTGGTATTAAAAAAGTCATCGTCGGAGAATCCCAAACTTTTCCTGGTGCTAAAGAATTTATGGTATCTCACGGTGTAGAAGTAATTGATCTTAATCTTGACGATTGCGAACAAATGATGAGTGAGTTTATTGCAACGAATCCCGAACTTTGGAATGAAGATATCGGTAATTAGAGACGCGATTAATCGCGTCTGTACAAGAGTTAGGAGTAGCCCGCGTCTTGGTTACTTTTGATAGGAAAATTATGGCAGGAGCGATGGCGTAACCGCCCGCCGAAGGCGATCGCTATCTAAAAAGAATATGGCAGAATAAGCTACTCGACTGCCAAGCATTCAACCCAGACAAAAAGTTACCTTCACACGGATACTCATTACTGCTAACGCAGCAAAAGTGTGCTGTTATTATCAATCAGTGTAAGAGTTCCACCAGTGGACATACCTGGGTTAGACTGTGCTGATGCATTATAAGTCTCAATATAGCGACGCACTTCTAATGGAAAGTGGGGATAGTCTAATACTGCATCTCCATCAGCGATAGTTGCCCAGAAGTCTCGCAAACTAGGAGCTAATCTTTTCGCCTGTGATAATGGTAAGTTTAATGGAGAATGAGTTAGTAACTTGACTAAAAAGGGGAAAGAGCGATCGCCCATCCACTGCCGCGATGACTCTTGCAAGTCTGGAAAATCAGGCACTGACTCTACCCGATGGGATAAAATTTGCAAGGATTCTTTACCTTGGTTATCCCGATGAAACTCTAGCACCCGATAAGGGTGAGGATAGCTCACTAAAGAACCAGTGGTAATATCATATACTCCATCTGAGTGAGCAATATCCTGAACGTGCAAATGCCCTGTGAATACCAGTTTGACTCCGTAGCGCCTCAGCAATTGCAACAGTTCTGCTGAATTGGACAACATGTAGCGATTTGCCAGTGGATGGTTCGATTGATTGGGTAAATGTTCCACCACATTATGATGCACCATCACCAAAACTAATTCATCAACAGATGCCGCCAGCACCTCTTCTAACCACTGTAGCTGTTTGGCATCCAAACAACCTATCTGCTCCCCCTCGTCATTAAAGTAGTTAGAATTCAATCCAATCAGCTTAACTCCAGGTAGCAATTGACGGATGTAGTAAATCTGCTGCGGATCTTCATAGCCAAACTTCGTGTAATAGTAGGGAAAATCCGCGAAAGCAATTGATTGTTGATCGGCCAACAGCACAGGAACGTCATGATTACCAGGAACAACATAGACGGGAAAAGGTAGCTGGGCTAAACATTGTTGTAACCAGGCGTGGTTCTCTGGTTCGCCGTGCTGGGTTAAATCTCCTGGCAACAATAAGAAATCTAAATCTAGTTGTGTTAAATGTTCTAGTACACTTTGAAACGCCGAGATACTGACTTCTACTAGATGAAAACGACTAGGATGATCCCAGATTGTGTGGGGAAGCGCCACGTGTAAGTCGCTAACTACCGCAAAGCGAAAATTGAGAGTCATTGATTTATGAAAATGTTAAAAGCAGAGGTTAAAACAAGTCTTTTTCCAAAAGTATAACGCTTGCTTTGTTTCGCTGCTCAGGAGTGCATTTACTTAATATTTGTATACATTAAGCATCGATTACACGCTATGGTGACAATTAATTTCGAGGTTGAATATAACCATTAATCTGCAAAAACTATCGGAGATTTGATCTAAAGATTTAATAATCAACGTTCAAGTAACCGGGCGATCGCTTCTATCTGCACGCAAACAATTCAATAGTCCCTAAGCGTAGCCCTTCTTTACGAGAAGCTGCGCCCTAAACGTAGCTATACGGCTGCGCTCAGGAACTACTCGTCGTAGACATCGCTTTCTTTGTTGGTTTCTCTGCTACTCCCCTTTTCGGTAAAATAACTTAGCAGATCGCTAAGGAACAGGTTCAGGATCATGGCTCAAGCTAGTATTGGGATTATTGGTGGCAGTGGTCTGTATAAAATGGACGCGCTCAAAGATGTCGAAGAGGTACATATTCAAACCCCCTTTGGTTCACCATCTGATGCTTTGATTCTGGGAACATTGGATGGTACAAGGGTAGCTTTTTTAGCGCGTCATGGCCGTAATCATACACTGTTACCCTCTGAGTTACCGTTTCGTGCTAATATCTACGCGATGAAGCAATTGGGTGTGGAGTATTTAATTTCAGCTAGTGCTGTGGGTTCCTTGAAGGAAGAGGCAAAACCACTGGATATGGTGGTACCAGATCAGTTTATTGATAGAACGAAAAATCGGATTTCAACGTTTTTTGGTGAGGGAATTGTGGCTCACATTGCCTTTGGCGATCCGATTTGTAAGAACTTGGCTGCTGTATTGGCAGATGCGATCGCATCTCTCAGTTTACCAGAAGTTACTCTCCATCGCGGCGGCACTTATGTGTGCATGGAAGGGCCAGCTTTTTCCACTAAGGCTGAATCGAATCTTTACCGCAGTTGGGATGCCACAATCATTGGAATGACGAATTTACCAGAGGCGAAGTTAGCAAGGGAAGCGGAAATTGCTTATGCAACTTTAGCGCTGGTGACAGATTATGATTGTTGGCATCCAGACCATGACAGTGTGACGGTGGAATTGGTGATTGGCAATTTGCTGCGGAATGCTGTGAATGCTCAAAAGGTGATTCAAGAAACTGTGCGGCGCTTGAGTGAAAATCCCCCACCGAGTGAGGCGCATTCGGCGTTGCAGTATGCAATTTTGACTCAGTTGGATAAAGCACCAGCCGCGACGAAGGAAAAGTTAGGGTTATTGTTGCAGAAGTATTTGTAATATTGGTGGTGAATTAGCCATGTCTACGACGTATTTTCTCAGATTACATCAAGAGCTAATACTGTTCGGTTAAGGCAAGAGACACGATAAATCACCATCTCTACGAACGACTGATTATTGTAGAGACGGCGATTTATCGCGTCTTTGTGATGATTTATCACATCATTGCGATCTAGAATTTTCATTATTTCATTAAAAACCTTAACCGAACCATATTAGAGCAAAAGCGATCGCTACAACGAGTGATTCCTGAGCGCAGCCTCTCGTAGAGAAGGGCTACGCCTACGCACCATCAGATTCTTCGGTGACGTACCATTATTATAAAATCATATAAGTGATAACACGTAAAATTATGCGTTTCATCAACAAACTCATGAGTTTCATCAACAAACTCATGCGTTTCATCAACAAACTCATGCGTTTCATCAACAAACGCATGAGTTTCATCAACAAACTCATGAGTTTCATCAACAAACTCATGCGTTTCATCAACAAAAGCATGAGTTTCATTAACAAACGCATGAGTTTCATTAACAAACGCATGAATTTCGTTATGAAGCTTTGCTTGTTCGTGGTGTCTGGCAGATTTATTGCACCATCATCATAAAATCATACAGGCGATCGCACTTCCTCAGATTACAGCAACGGCGATCGCTACGACGGGCTATTCGGCATCGCAGTAAATCTTACCCCTCCCCCACTAATCGCTCGGCAACTTCTTCAACTCTTCTGGTGTAAACGGATTTTTGCCTGCATTTAGAGCATTAACCCACCTTCGGCGTTGTGCTTTATACCCATTAGGATCATTATCAGTTGATTTAATATATGCTTCAAAATCTTCAACTGCGCCTTTGATATTGCCAGTTAGCGCCCTAGCCAAACCACGGCTATCTTGAATACTGGTATCTTTGGGTGCAAGGATAACGGCTTTTTCACAAGCGAACATTACATCAGCAGCATGGTTATGTAGACTACCTAGCCAACAGAGGCTGTTCCAAGAATCGGCAGGGATTTCTGGTGTTGGTTGCAGCTTTTCAATCTCTGTGTATTTCTTAATTGCTTGTTTAACATCACCCTGCTTTAAAAGTTCTTTACTTTGAGCAACTAGAGCTTCTACTACAAGCTTTTTGGCAATAGTTTCTGGATTATTTTGCAACCCATGTGTATCTGGTTCAAGGTCAATTTTCGAGTCAAGTTGCTGTGCTTGTTTGAACTTTGCCACCGCACCTGGAATATTACCATTTTTTGCGAGTTCCTGTCCTTGCTGTACTAAAGCAAGCTTTTTGACAAGAGTTTCTGGATTATTTTGCAACCCATGTGTATCTGGTTCAAGGTCAATTTTCGAGTCAAGTTGCTGTGCTTGTTTGAACTTTGCCACCGCACCCGGAATATCACCATCCTTTGCTTTTTCTTCACCTTGAGCAACATAGGCTGGTGCTGCTTTTATCTCTGGGTTAAGTACTAATTTGGGTTTCCAGGAATTGGCTTTTTTGAATTTTTCTACAGCCCGCTCAAAATCACCAGCCTGGGCTAATTTTTCCCCTTGGGTAACAAGAGAATCTGCTGCTGCTAACAACAAATTCGGTGTTTGACATGGCTCTAATTCTTCTAAACTCTCTGGATGGAAGCGCAAATAATCTTGTAGCCACTCGCACCCCAAGGTGAGGAGATTTTCTAAATCTAAATTCCACAAGCGGACTGTGTTGTCATTACTGCCAGAGGCGATGGTTTTGCCATCGGGGCTGAATGCCACGCTTAAGACATAACTGCTATGCCCTTTGAGGGTTTTCAACTCTTGCCCGGCTAAATTCCACAAGCGGACTGTGTTGTCAGAACTGCCAGAGGCGATGGTTTTGCCATCGGGGCTGAATGCCACGCTATTGACAAAACT
>NZ_JADEXU010000140.1 GCF_015206895.1 Nostoc sp. LEGE 12450
TGTAATCAATGGCGTTCAAGCTAGAGGGGAAAAAAGCAATTACAGTACACGACGTGTAAAATTTAATTCTAAAAACTCTGGTTAAAATTCTGTTACATAGCGGAAAATTTTAGCACCCACTTACTTATCACTTCCTTTACATACGCCAACCAAATTCTGAGTTTTTTGAAGACGAGTGATTAAATCTGGTTGTTTGGCTGGAAAATCACGGTAAATATCCAAGCCGATCGCGCGGGGTTGGTATTTATTCAGTTTTGCCAGTACTTTGTTGAGAGATTTTTCGGAAATGGAAGCTCCAATCAAGGACTCATTATTCTGTCTTTGAATTGCTAGATCGTCATCATCAATTGCAATTACCAGCAGACGCGAATCTAGTGGCTCCGCAGGGCGCGATCGCATCATCTGGTCAAAGGCGGGAATTTCTACACTTTCTAGCCATCCTACGCATCTCACCCCAAAAACCAAGCCTGTAATCGCCAAACTGGATAACAAAGTTGTTGCCAATCTGCGTTTGGTAGACAAAACTACATTCGAGGTATCTTTAGGTTTTGTTGTAGACCTTAATTCATCCCAAGTGGGTGGTATCTGCGCTGGATTTTGGCAAATCATTGGTAGCCAAGTTGCACAGGGAAATCGATCCTCAAGTCCTTGCAATCGTTCCCGTGCCTGGCGTACCGCTTGATATAAAGACTCGCCACCAGCAAAGCCTTGGAGAAAATACTTTAAGAATTCTTTCGCAACCTGATCTGGGACTGGTTCACGCATGACGATTATTTGAGGAATTTGCAAATCAGCCAATTCTCGCGCTAATCCTAATCCATCACAGGAGTTGAAGATAGCTAGTTGCAATCCGTTCTCAATAGCTTTCTTCAGAGCATATTTTAATTCGCCAATGGTCAGACTATCAGTTTTATTCAGGTAAATTCGTCCACTTTCTCCATTTTTGTTACTGGAACTGTGCCCAGCAAAGAAGAGAATATCCCAGTTTTTGCCCCAAAGATGCTCGGTTAATTCTTTACGTTGTGGTTCTACCAAAAAGCAGACTTCTGCGTTCCCACACTGTTGGAGTAAAGCTTGATCGGCCTCAGTATCAATCCCCTGACTATTGCCCACAATTGCCAAAATATTGACTAATGGATTTTTTGGGCGTAGCTTGTGAATGCGATCGTAAGATGGTGAAGAAAGAGCGATTTCAGCCTTGGGGTAGCGTTCTAACAACTCCCACAGATGCCAAGGCAATAGCTGCAATTGGCTATTTTCTGTTTGCAAAATTACTCGTACTTCTTCTTCGGACGACAATCTTTCTAACCATTTTTCCCTTAAAGGGCGAAATTCTTCTGCTCGCAACCAGGTATTAAAGCGGGCCCTTAAGATATGGGAAGTGTTTTCGCAGTCTTGAATCATCGAGACATTCGTCACCTGCATTTTGTCAGCATGGAGACGATAACGATTGCCTATCTGCCGATAACTAGACTGCCAATGACTATAATAAAGCGGCATTTCGGGAAATGAAGGTAGTTTCCCCGTGATTTCTGTTGCCGCCCGCTCGTGTTCTTCACCAATTTGGAGGGTGACAGCAAACCCCTGTTCAAAACTACCTTCTCCGAATTTCAGAACCACTAACTTACCCATGACCGTCACTATACCCTCTGTGCAGAATCATCCCCTGTTCTAATGTCTCATAACAAGCTCCACACGCTTTTGCAGACTTTTTTCAAAATCCCCAAAACTGGCTTGAATTTTTAATTTTTAATTTTTAATTAACCAATTAGCACTTAATAAGTTACCGACAAAGAGGGAAAATAACTGGATGTTTTAAATCCGAAAATGCTCAGTAATGCTAGTATCATTAATGGCTACCCTAACACTAAATTGTTCTGTAGGTTCACCGCGAAACTGTAACTGAATGTAGTTGTCTGATTTTCTCGATTGAGCATCTAGAAACACTGCTCCCGAACTATCTAGAACGGTGAGATGAACTCCGGGTGGTAAGTAGATTTGATTCCCAGTGGCGTGCAATTGCAGATGAATACTGGTTTGTTGATCTTTTTCTGGGCTGATTTCCACAATCAACATAACGGGTTGGTTAAGAATTTGGATACCTAAATCAATTAGTTTTGCCCGTTTAGTAATTGATTCTGGTTGATTGAGGGCATTGAGTTCTAAAGTTTCGGTACTACGAAAGGCATAAACTGGTCTGAGTTCCGGCAAGTTCCACAAAGATTCAATAGTTTGCCAACCTGCCTCAAATATACCAGTAAACCACTGACTCAAATTCACGAGTGAACTAACTGGAGATTGACGCAATTCTCCCAAGTGGTCGATAAACGCTTCCAATGGTTGCAGTTGTTTTAAAGGCAGTGTTTCAGTTGTGACACTAGGTATAAAACCAAGCAGCCTTGCTTCTTGGAGTGATTCATCAAATTGAACTACTAAATAACCCACCCGTTCTTCCCAAGTTTCTGGGGGAATGAAACATATCTCTTGATGCTGATGGACAGGGCGACACTCTAGACGGCCAACTGAGGGCAATTCTAAGTCAGCGACATTTCCACAGAGGCGCATGATGGGGTTCCAGCTGTCGCTAGCTTGGAGGTTGGTAGGAATATCCATCATTTCCAAGTAGTCATTCACCACCCACACAGCTAGCGTATTCAGCCGAACTTGCTCTGCTTTTTCCGAATTTGGCTGTTGGTTAGCAAATTCCTGGGCAGTGATGCGAGCTAATTGGGGAATCGGTAATGTTAAAGCGAAATCGTCTAGCTGATAGGTGGAGTTATTCATAAATCAATCTTTAGTGATCAATGCTGCTATGTACATATCATCCGCATTCACTAAATTTATGCCACAAAATAGAGAATGATTATTAGAAAAATTTAATTAGGGATTGGAAATTGCGGAAAATGCGATGGCGTACCCGCCCGCGCACTAATTGATATTTATATTCTGCAACGCTTACTTTATATATACTTGTAAGGCGATCGCACCGATCTAAAAGATCATTCGGGAATACCCCAGATGCACGGGTGTACAGAGCTTAGAACGGGAAATTGCCGCCGTTAGCTGCAAACTACCCCGTCGAATTAGTGAAGAAACTACAACGCCCATAACTTTCAATCTTAACTGGAGTGGCTCTCTAGCGCGTCTAGTTTATAAAACGAGCTAGACGCTCGATAGTTTTGCTTGTGCCCACCTTCATCTTGCGGAGAAGGAAGCTGCAACTTGCTACCTTGATAACCAAGTAACTATACTATAAAAGCTGCCTTAATTCCTCAACGGAATTTACGGTTTTGATGGCTTGTTGAATTGCTTTCAATTGCTGTAAATCTTTAATTTGATAGATAATTGGCATTAATTCCAAGCCAGGATTGCCAAATTTTATCTCTAATAACGTCTCAAGACCCGTCTGAATTCCACGCACTTCTCCCCGAATTTCTCCGCGTGCTTCTCCTTCGCGTAAAATTTCTTGATACCAAGGTGATTCGCGTAACATAGCCATATCCCACACCTCATGATTTCCTGAACTAAGGCACTCTACAAAATCTTAAAACCCTTCTGCCTCCTGCCTCCTGCCTTCTGCCTTAAAGCGCGTAACCTTTCATCATCACCAAAAGTTGCCAAGAACCTACTTATCCATTGAAATTCTGAGTTGAGAATTTCTCCAACTGTAATGTCGGGAATTTGAGTTACCCATCTCACCCAGTTGTCGGGTGCAAGGCTAATTAAGCGCTTGGTGCTGACATCTGCGGGTTTTGTCATCGTCAATAAATCATACTACAATATCCAGATCCCCAGAACCTTCTCAGTGTATGAATTGAAAATAAGCTAGTTAGTGATGAACAATCTCCTCTCGGCATTATTTGCACTTTTCTGCATAGGTAGGACATTCATCTCCAATTAAAATAGGCGGAGACTTTAAAGAGGACATTTAGAAGAGCGCTGATTTTAAATATTACCTGCAATGGCTAAGTATTGAGTAGTAAAGCATAAAAAAACTTTTAATTTGGATAAAAATATGGTGATGAAAAGTTTGAAAGAACATCAAGTTTATGGGCATTTAGCAGTCGAAAAGAAGCTCGGTATTCTTGTTGTCGATGACCACCAATTAATTTTGACTGGTACTCTTGATGTTTTAAGTCGAAAGTATCCTGAAGCTACTATTATCAAGGCTCAGACGGCAAAAGATACGCTTTCTCAAGTGCAATGTTACCAGTTTGACTTGATTGTAATGGATTTATCAATTCCCGATCGCCAAGGGGAGACAGCAGAAATTGATACCGGAATTAAGCTGTTGCAAACTTTGCTTAAAGAATATCCCCATCAGAATTTCATAGTGCAAACTAGTTATGTGAAGGCATTAGTCAGAATTAAACACGAGATTGATAATCATCAAGGTGGGTTTGCGATCGCAGATAAAGGATTACCCGAAGATGAAATGCTCATGCGGGTTAATTTAGCGCTTCAGGGTGCAACTCACACCAAAGACATCAAAACAGGAATCGAACTCAAGCCGGAATGGTTGGATGTGCTGCGTTTGGCTTTTGAAGAGAGTTTAACAGATAAGGCGATCGCAGACAGAATGTATAAATCGGAGCGAGCGGTACGTACTTACTGGACGAAGATTCAGGATGTTTTGGGGGTGTATCCTGAAGACTGCAAACAAAGTGGTAAGAATATGCGAATCCTCACCGAAATTCGTTCTCGTGAAGAAGGTTTAATTGATTAATTACCGAAGAAAGGCAGAAGGCAGGAGGCAGAGGGCAGGAGGTAGGAAGTATCAATTAAAACTTTAGTTCTGGGTCTAAAGCCCAGTTCAAAGCAATAATTATACCGAGACTGCTTGCAGCGTTAGCGAAGCGGCACGAAGTGCGGTATAAAACGTCCTTGCTTCAATCCCACTCTTTTAAGGGTGGGTTACCTCCTGCCTCCTGCCTTCATCCTCCTGCCTCCTGAAAGCTATTTTCACCTAAATAGACCACACGCTAGAGGCATAGCAATACGGTTCGGTTAAAGAGGAAAGGCTTTGAATACATCCTTAAATATGCTGTAAATATAGGGAAAATAAATCCTAAATTAAATGAGAAGGGGAATCTGGAATCGTATTTGCCAAGAATTTGGGTTGTGGTCGCTGGCTGCACCTCCAGGGATTATAGTTCTATTTGTGGTGATGTTGATCCGAATAGCCGGGGGAATGCAATCTTGGGAATGGATGCTTCTCGATACGATGTTACGTCTACGTCCGCTAGAAAAACGTGATGAACATATAGTAATTGTGGGTATCGATGAAAAGGATATTGCATGGGTTAAGCAGTATCCAATTCCAGATGAGAAGATTGCAGAGTTGCTCACCAAGCTGGAAACTTATAAACCCCTAGCTATTGGTTTGGATATCTTCAAAAATGTTCCTGTTGAACCTGGTGGCGAACAACTAGCGCAGGTATTACGGTCAAATTCTAAGATTATTGGCATTGAAAAAATTTTACCACCCGCAGAAACTTCACCACCCCAGAGCTTGCCACCCGAAGGAGTTGGGTTTATTGATTTACCTAATGATGAGGATAGCAAAAATCGACGCTATTTGTTGTATACGCCGAATCCTAAAAATATAAACGAAGATAAATATTCTTTAGCATTGCGGTTAGTTACGAAGTATTTAGATGCAAAAGGAATTGAATTACAAACGGGAATAAATGACCCGAATACAATCAGATTCCGTAGGATTGAATTACCCCGAATTACCCATAATTTTGGCGGATACGTCAGGGCTGATGATGGGGGATTGTCAATTTTAATGAACTTTCGCAACAGTGAGCAACCTTTTAATGTTGTGTCGCTACGCGATATTCTCAATGGTCAAGTTGATGCAGAATTGCTGCGCGATCGCATTGTGTTAGTTGGCAACCGCAACCTGAGTACAGGTGATGCTATTTATACATCTGCCTTGCCTGGCTTAAAATTAAGCGGTCAAATTTATGGCATTGACTATCACGCTCATGTTATCAGTCAAATTTTGAGTACT
This sequence comes from Nostoc sp. LEGE 12450, assembly GCF_015206895.1. Lineage (GTDB taxonomy): Bacteria > Cyanobacteriota > Cyanobacteriia > Cyanobacteriales > Nostocaceae > Nostoc. The sequence continues at coordinate 6,020 of NZ_JADEXU010000140.1, forward strand.
GTAATGGATGGTCGTCCAATGTTGCACAGTTGGGGAGATATTGGAGAGTATACATGGATATTTATTTGGGGATTTTTGCCGATTATGATCGGACGGCTGACCCAATCTGTTTGGAAAAATATACTGGGTGTGAGTGTAGCGGTATTTTGTCTGTTTAGCTGCGGGTATATGATGCTGTGGGTGTGGGGTGTATGGATTCCTGTAACACCGGGTTTGCTTGTATTAGCCGTGAATGGCGTAGGTTTGAGTGCTTTTGCATTTTACCAGCATGATAAATTCTTGCGATCGCAAATTCACGAACGGCAAAACACCATTCAAAACACTTTTACCGTAATTCATAATGGCCCTTTGCAAACCCTTGCTTATGGATTAAAGCATCTACGTGCTAAAGATATCTCTTACGAGCAATTGCTGGGGCAATTTGAAAAACTCGATCGGGAGATTAGAGAAATTGGCGAATTTCTCAAACTCGAAGCATTAACTACAGAAGAGAGTTTGCGTTTAGGTAGCGGATTAATTCTTGAATTGAATCGACCACTTCACGATTTATTATATGAAGTTTATTCTAGTACCTTAGAACGGAAGGATTTTGAAAATTTTAAAACATTAAAAGTTAAAATTCGCAATTTTGACCCAATTGATGATAAATATTTAAGTAGGGAAGACAAACGGGGAGTTTGTCTTTTTTTGGAAGAAGCTTTGTGTAATGTTGGCAAACATGCCCAAGGAGTCAAGCGTGTAGAAGCATCAGGTGTTTGTAGTTTAAATAACTATAAATTGTCCGTCAAAGATAATGGTTCGGGAATCACATCAAAACTAGAAAATAAAGGCACAAAGCATTCTAAAATACTTGCTCAACAATTAAGAGGAGAGTTTCTACGCGAATCACTTTCTCCTCGCGGGACTATCTGTGAACTTAGTTGGAAACTTAAGAGAGAATTTGAGTTTTAAAACTTTATATTCATGATTCGGCTTAGAGAATGTTTGAAAAGCACCAGATTCTATCACTATTTCTCCTATATCCCTCACTCAAAGTCCTCCTTTTTAAGGAGGATTTATAAGGATCTAAAAATATTTGATACATAACTAGCAACTTTTAAAACAATCTCTTATAAAAATGGGAAAAATTAAGAATTTCAAAAGTTTCAGATAACCCTACAATCAACAACATCTACCATGAGTCATCAACATATTGGATTTTGGCGAAATAACCGCAGACTTACAAGCTTAGTTGTGGGCATGGTTTTTCTAATGACAGCATTGCCAGCATTTGCCCAGTTTAAACCACGCGATCGCAAACCAGCTAGCGGACATTCCCGTGCGGGTGGTTCCCGTGGATGTCCAAGTAACGGTAGTATCCCTCTGACACAGCTTGCGCCTCAAACATATATCGGTAAAACCACTTCTACCCGTCCAATGTTAGCTTGGTATATGTCAAGTTCCCAAAATGTGCGATTCCGATTGGCTGAATTTGATTCAAGCAACAACCCTAAACAAATTGGCAAAGTTCAAGAAATACCCGCAATAGTCGGGATTAACAAGCTAGAACTTCCCCACGACTACCCCGAACTCACAGTGGGCAAAACATATTTATGGCAAATCTCAATTTACTGCGAAAATAGCCCGATTGTTAGACGTGCAGAATTTACCGTTATCCAGCCTCAATCACTTGCTAAAAACCAATTTACTAGCATTGTCGAAAGCGTAAATTATTATGCTGAAAACGATCTATGGTATGAAGCACTTCAAGAAGCATTGAAAGGAACTGATAATGGTAAAATAGGACAGATCGGGGCAAATTTAGTTAAAAACCTTGCAGAGTCCGAAATATTGACAGTTAACGACGTAGAACAGAAAAATACTCAACAACGCATCGAATACCTCCAGAAGATTGCTAGCGATCGCTAACTGGAAAAATTCTGCGAATAGAAATGATGATTTAGATCCCCAACTTCGTAAAAGTTTTTGGGGATCTGGGCAGCAATAGAAAAAATAGGGCGATCGAAATTATGAAAATTTTGCGGTTTAGCGTCGCAGGATGGTTGGGGTGCGTGGGAGCAGTTGCAGTTTCTATTCATCCTGCTTTTGCTCAGTTAACTCCCGATAATAGCTTGGGGAAAGAGCGATCGCAAGTCATTCCTTTTAATCAAAATAATGACATTATCGATGGTGGTGCGGCTCGTGGTACTAACCTATTTCACAGCTTTCAAGATTTTAACGTCGGTGTTGGACGAGGCGTTTATTTCGCCAATCCAGAAGGTATAACAAATATATTTTCTCGTGTTACTGGTGGTAACTCATCAAATATTTTCGGGAGATTGGGGGTATTAGGTGATGCGAATTTGTTTTTGTTAAATCCCAATGGCATTGTGTTTGGTCAAAATGCCCAGTTAGATATACAGGGTTCTTTTTTGGGGACGACAGCAAATAGTTTAGTCTTTCCCAATGGGGTAGAGTTTAGCGCTACAAATCCCCAAGCACCACCTTTGTTGGCTATCAATGTACCTATTGGCTTGCAGTTTGGTTCGCAACCTGGAAGCATTACCAGTCAAGCAGTGAATGAGTTGTCTGTTGGATCTGGTAGCACTTTAGCACTTATGGGCGGTGAAATTGTCTTGGATGGTAGTTTTTTGTTTGCCTCAAATGGACAAGTGAAATTGGGGGCAGTCGGGGGAAATACAACCGTTGGGCTGAATGTCAATGGCTCCTCATTGGGTTTTAATTTACCAGAAAATGTCGGACGCGCACCCATTAACTTAACGAATGGTAGCTTCATCGTTGCAAGTGGCAATAGTGCAATTGAACTATTTGGGCGGGACATTGGGCTAAACAGTTCGTTTATTTTCGGTAGCAATGGTGGCTCAATTATTGTTGATGCAAATCAACTTAGTTTGGATAACAACTCTGCAATTCAAAGCGGTACTTTTGGTGCAGCGAAGGGTGGTGATATTCAAATTAAAGCCAGTGATGCATTAACTCTCGCTAACAGGAGCCAGATTTTATCCGCTAGCAGCGCTTCTGCTACGGGTGCGGGTGGTGATGTTAACATCAATGCCGGGAAAATCACAATTATCGGAGATGGAACACCAGAAAATAGCGGTGGTATCTCTACGTTTACCAGTGGAAAAGGCAATGGAGGGAACCTCACTTTAAATGCTACGGAGTCAGTTAATGTTAATGGCAGCTTTGTCTCTGTTATATCTGGAGGTGCAGGTAATGCAGGAAACTTGACAGTGCGAGCTACAGATGCTGTCAATATCACTAACCGAGCTTCTTTAGGACTCGGAAGCTTGAGTTCGGGTTCAACAGGTAATCTGCGGATTGAAACGGGCACTTTGCGAGTTCAAAACAATTTCCCAGGGGGGGGAGTGACAGCACTTTCATCTGGTGGTGGAAGTGTCGGTTCTATTTCCATTCAGGCTCGGAATGCGGTTGAGGTGACTCAAAGTAATATATCTACAGGTATTGCTACACCATTTGGAAGTAAAACTCAAGCAACAGCAGGGGATATTACTATTGAAACCCAGCGACTCAATCTCAAAGATGGGGGTTATGTCAGTACAGATACTTTTAGCAGTGCAAATGCAGCTAACATTTTTATTAAAGCTAGTGACTACGTAGAGATTAGCGGTTTCTCTCGCGGTTCCTCTAGCGGGGTATTCAGCCGCACGATCTTTGGCTCAGGAAATGGGGGTAATGTAACGATTGAAACACCTCGACTCTCCTTAACTCAAGGAGGAAATATAAGCACCTCATCTACTACAAGCAGCGGTAATGCCGGGGATATTACCATCCGCGCCAAAGATGTAGAATTGGACGGGTTTGTTTTCGTACCCAAGGAACAGTTCACACTAAATAACCCTGCTGCGGAAGAAATTTTGTCTGAGCCTCTTGCACAAGAAGTTCTGTCTCGATTGGGGGGTTTTTCTTATCTCAGTGAGTTAACCTCGGATGTGACTGGAAGTAATGCCGATGTGCGGGGCGGCACGATAACTATTGACACAGAGCGCTTGCGGTTGAGTAATGGTGGAAACACCTCAACCTCAGTATTCGGAGGGGGACGCGGACAAGGGGGTAATTTGGTAATTCATGCCACTGATTCTATTGATATTACTGGGGTTGGTGCAGAACGACTAGATGGTTCATTTGCACCATCAGGTTTATTTGCAGAATTGCAAACTGGGGGAATTGGTTCTGGGGGCAGCATTGATGTTATAACAGGACGCTTAAACCTCAGCAATAACGGAGAAATTTCTGCCTCTACATTCAATCAAGGTAATGCAGGAAATATTACGATTAATGCCAATCAAATTGATTTACGTGGAAGTAGCAGCATCAGAACTCAGGTTGATGATGAAGCTAATGGTAACGCAGGCAATATCAGCATCAAAACTCAACTATTAAATGTACAAGAACAATCCCAGATAGTATCAGCAACTCAAGGAAATGGAAACGCGGGGAATTTAACAGTACAAGCTGATAACATTATCCTGACTGGTTCAGACAGTGAGTTTGCAACGGGCTTACTATCATCAGTTGACGAAGGGGCTAATGGTCAAGGCGGTGATATAGATATTACTACCAATCGCCTGATTGTACGTGATGATGCTGAAATTGCCTCTGGCAGCATCGGTACAGGTGACGCTGGAAATATTAGAATTAAGGCTAATTTTCTGGAAGTTATTGGTAAAGGCAGTGCGATCGCTTCTTTCACAAATGCAGGTAATGGTGGTGACATCAACCTCGATATCGCTGATTTATTATTTTTGCGTGGTGGCGGTTTAATTTCAACCACCGCAGGTAGATCACAAGCTGGTGGCGATGGCGGTAACATCAATATCAACTCTAAATTCATCGTCGCCATTCCCAAAGAAAACAGCGACATCAGCGCCAACGCATACACTGGTTCCGGCGGAAAAGTTCAAATCAACTCGCAAGGTATCTTTGGTATCGAGTCGCGGACAAAGCCGACCGAAAAAAGTGATATTACTGCAAGTTCTCAATTAGGCGTTTCAGGCATAACAAATATTAATGCACCTGATACCAATTCTATTCAAAACAGCTTTACTGGGGCATCTCCAAACGTCATTGACACCAACGCACTCATCGCCAATAGTTGCATTTCACGCAGTTCCAAACAAGGTGGTACATTCTTCATCACTGGTTCTGGCGCTTTACGTAATAGTCCAGGGAGTGGATTAATTTCAGTATATTCCACTGGTAAGGTGCGTAATATTGAACCAACATCACGTGCTTGGAAAAAAGGCGACCCTATTATCGAAGCAGAAGGTCTTTATCGACTGGCTAATGGAAAGTTACTACTCAGTCGAGGATGTCAGTGAAGGGAAGAAATATTTACCCAGTTTAAACCATGCGATCGCAACCATTGGAAATTTTCGTGCGGGTAGTTCACAGACTTAACTGTTACAAAAATGTGGATAATAGAAATGTCTAAGACCAGATGCTTCCTCTCTCCAAGACACGACACAAACGGCGCGGAGGTTTTAGTAAAAATTTTGCGCTTTGGTATCGGAGGATTAGTAGCCTGTGTGGGAGCCTTAGCGGATATAACCACAGTTTCTATTCATCCTACTTTTGCTCAGTTAATTCCCGATAACAGCCTGGGTAAAGAGCGATCGCAAATTATTCCTCTTAATCAAAATAATGATCGTATAGAGGGCGGTGCGGCTCGTGGCACTAACCTATTTCACAGTTTTCAAGAATTTAACGTCGGTGTTAGTCGAGGTGTTTATTTCGCCAATCCACAAGGGATAACAAATATCTTCTCTCGTGTTACTGGTGGTAACTCATCAAATATTTTCGGGAGATTAGGTGTATTAGGTGATGCAAATTTGTTTTTGCTAAATCCCAATGGCATTTTGTTTGGTAAAAATGCCAGTTTAGATATACAAGGTTCTTTTTTGGGGACGACAGCCAATAGCTTGATCTTTACAAATGGAGTAGAATTTAGCGCGACAAATCCCCAAGCACCGCCGTTGTTGACTATCAATGTACCAGTTGGCTTACAGTTTGGTTCACAACCAGGAGGCATTACTAGTCAAGCAGTTGGTACGTTGGGTGTTGGCTCTGGTAGCACCCTAGCCCTTATGGGCGGTGAAATTGCCTTGGATGGTAGTTTTTTGTTTACTCAAAATGGACAAGTGAAATTGACAGCAGTCAGTGGAGATACAACCGTTGGGTTGAATGTTAATGGCTCCTCATTGGGTTTTAATTTACCAGAAAATGTCGGACGCGCACCCATCAACTTAACGAATGGTAGCTTCATCGTTGCGAGTGGTAATAGTGCAATTGAACTATTTGGGGGGGAGATTAGGTTAAACGATGTGTTTATTTACGGTAACAATGGTGGCTCAATTGTGGTTGATGCGACTCAATTGAATTTAGGCAATGACTCTAGCATTGTGAGCGCTACTTTTGGTGCAGTGAAGGGTGGTGATATTCAAATTCAAGCCAGCGATGCAGTAACTCTCGCTAGCAGCAGTTTTATTTCTTCCAACAACTATGCTACGGGTGCGGGTGGTGATATTACTGTTAATGCCGGGAAAATCACAATTACCGGAGATGGAACAGAAAATAGCAGTGGTATCTTGACAGCTAGCAATGGGAAAGGCAATGGAGGGAATCTCACCTTAAATGCTGCGGAGTCGGTTAACGTCAATGGCGGCTTTATCCAGGTTTACAATAACGGTGCAGGTAATGGAGGAAACTTGACTGTGCGAACTACAGATGCAGTCAATGTCAGTAATAACGGCTCTTTAGGCCTATTCAGCCGTGGCTCTGGTTCAACAGGGAATATACAAATTGAAACAGGCACTTTGCGAGTTCAAAATAATTTCTTAGGGGGGGGAGTAACAGCACTTGCATCTAATGGTGGAAGTGTCGGTTCTATTTCTATTCAGGCTCAAAATGCGGTTGAGGTGACTCAAAGTAATATATATACACGTATTTTTCTTCCACTCGGAAGTACAACTCAAGCAACAGCAGGGGATATCACCATTGAAACCCAGCGACTCAATCTCAAAGATGGGGGTGATATCACAACGAATACTTATAGCAGCGCAAATGCGGCTAACATTTTTATTAAAGCTAGTGAATATGTGAGAATTAGCGGCAACAGCTATGTATCAAGCAATACTTATACTGGCTCAGGAAATGGTGGCAATGTAACGATAGAAACGCCTCAACTCTCCCTAACCCAAGGAGGACATATAAACACCTCATCTACTAGGAGCAGTGGTAATGCCGGGAATATTACCATCCGCGCCAAAGATATAGAATTGGATGGGTTTGTTTTCGTACCTAAAGAACAGTTTTTGGCTGGACTAAATCAAGCTGCTGCGGAAGGATTTTTGTCTGATCCTCCAACACAAGAAATTCTGTCTCGGCTCGGAGGTATTTCTGATATGAGTGACTTATCCTCGGATGTGAGTGGAAGTAATCCAAATGCAAGAGGTGGCACGATAACTCTTGACACGGAACGATTGCGGTTAAGTAATGGTGGAAACATCTCAACCTCAGTGTTAGCGGGACAGGGGCAAGGGGGTAATTTGGTGGTTCGTGCCACTGATTTTATTGATATTACTGGGGTTGGGACAGAACGACTAGATGGTTCATTTGCACCATCAGGTTTATTTGCGGAATTGCAAACGGGAGGAATTGGTTCTGGGGGAAGCATTAACGTTACAACAGGACGCTTAAACCTCAGTAATAAAGGAGCAATTTCTGCCGGCACGTTCAATCAAGGTAATGGAGGAGATATTGGGATTAATGCCAGTCAAATTGATTTACGTGGAAGTAGTGCTATCATCACTCAGGTTGACGATAAAGCTAAAGGCAATGCAGGCAATATCAGCATCCAAACTCAACTATTAAATGTGCAAGAAGAATCGGGGATATCATCAGCAACTTTCGGAAATGGAAATGCGGGTAATTTAACGATAAAAGCCGATAACATTAGTCTGATTGGTTCAAACGGTGCGTTATTCACTGGTATAACATCATCAGTTTACGAAAGGGCTAATGGTAAAGGTGGTGATATAGATATCACTACCAATAATCTTGATATACGTGATGATGCTCAAATTATCTCTGGCAGCCTTGGTACGGGTGACGCTGGAAATATTAAAATTAATGCTAATGTTCTGAAAATTATTGGTAAACTCAGTGCGATCGCTTCTTCAACGAACGCAGGTAATGGTGGTGACATAAACCTCAATATCGCTGATTTATTGCTGTTGCGCGATGGCGCTTTTATTTCAACTACCGCAGGGAGAAGCCAAGCTGGTGGCGATGGCGGTAACATCAATATCAACTCTAAATTCATCGTCGCCATCCCTGAAGAAGACAGCGATATCAAAGCTAATGCATACACTGGAACAGGTGGAAAAGTTCAAATCAACTCGCAAGGTATCTTTGGTATCGAGTCGCGGACAAAGCCAACCGAAAAAAGTGATATTACTGCAAGTTCCGAATTAGGCGTTTCAGGCATAACAAATATTAACGCGCCTGATACCAATTCTATTCAAAACAACTTCACTGGAGCATCTCCAAACGTCATCGATACCAATGCACTCATCGCCAATAGTTGCATTTCACGCAGTTCCAAGCAAGGTGGTACATTCTTCATCACTGGTTCTGGCGCTTTACGTAATAGTCCAGGAAGTGGATTAATTTCAGTATATTCTACTGGTAAAGTGCGTAATATTGAACCAACATCACGTGCTTGGAAAAAAGGCGACCCTATTATCGAAGCAGAAGGTCTTTATCGACTGGCTAATGGAAAGTTACTACTCAGTCGAGGATGTCGGTGAAGAAGTCAGAAATTTATCTGTTGCTGTCAACCCCATCTAAATCCCAATGCTTATTTTGGATAAGGTTGAGCTTATATCATTTATTGATAAACAAATGCACAGCCAATCAAAACAACTCAACATACTCACTCCATCTAGAGAGTTACCTCTATATGGCAAGAGAATTTTAGTAACAGCACCGAAAAATTATGCTTATAGGTTATCTGAACAAATTATCAAACAAGGTGGTTTACCTGTTTTCATGCCTACTATCGAAACCTGCTATTTATCAAACTACGCTAAGTTAGATGCTGCTCTTAACCACATAGCTGAATTTGATTGGATTGTCTTCACAAGTAGAAATGGCATCACTGCATTTTTTCACCGGATGAATGATTTAAATATTCCTGTATCTGTGGTAGAAAAATGTCAATTATGTGCTTTGGGAAAAGATGCAGAAAGCCTATTGTCTTTTTGTGGCAAGGTAGATTTAATTCCAACAGAATCTAGTCCAGCCGGAATTGTGGCGGAATTAGCGAAAATTCCGCAAATTCATGACAAAAAAGTGCTGATACCTGCACCAGAAGTTGTTGGTTTGCCTGAGCCTGATGTTGTACCCAATTTAATTACGGATTTGCAGCAATTGGGCATAGAAGTAACTCGCGTACCCACATATATTACACAGGGCTTAGACACAAGTATCTATAGTATTGAATTAAACCTGATAAATCAAGGAATGATTGATGTCATTGCCTTTAGTAGCACGGCGGAAGTAGAAAGCTTTTTGACAATGGTCAACTCGCAAAGTGACTATGAAGGTTGCATTGTTGCATGTTTTGGCCCTTATACAACTGCCAATGCGCGAAAGTTAGGTGTGAATGTCTCCATCGTGTCTAGGGATTATAGTTCATTTGAGGGATTTGCTGAAGCGATCGCAGAATTTTTTACTCTCACTTCCAATTCACACTAAGCACTTCAGGATGTAGAGTAATCAACCACATTTAACTCTAGACTAGCAGCACATAAACCCGTAGGATCAACAATGTAGTTCACATTTAGCTAGGGATTGTTACATGGCAACTTATAAAGTCACATTAAAGACTCCAGATGAAGAAAAAACAATTGAGGTTTCTGAAGATGATTACATCTTAGAGATCGCTAACGAAGAAAATGATATGGACTTGCCTTACTCTTGTAATGCTGGTTCTTGCTCAACCTGTGCTGGTAAGCTGGTTTCAGGTACAGTTGACCAATCAGACCAGAACTTCTTAGACGACGATCAAATAGACGCAGGATGGGTTCTCACCTGCGTTGCCAAGCCTACTTCTGACTGTGTAATCCTAACCAATCAAGAAGATGAGCTTAACGGTTAACTAAGAAATGTAGATTTAATCAAGAGCAAATATTGTAGGGTGCGTTAGAACATTCGTCCTAGCGCACCTGAAATCTGATGTAATGTCGTACTCTTGGCGATAACACACTCTACAAGATTTAAAATTTTGCACTTTCCTAATAAATCTATATAGCCTCAGTTAGTCACATTAAAAAGCGCTCCCTTTTTGGAGAGCGCTTTTTATTTAGTTTAATAAATAGCTAGCAGATATAAAGCAGAAATTAGCCAGATTATGCTAGATTAACTTTGACGACTTTGTTCTTTTCTTCTTCAGCTTTGGGTAGCGTCAGGTTCAAGATGCCATCTTTATAATCTGCCTTGACGTTAGTATTTTGAATCCGAGTAGGTAAAGGAATTACACGTTGGAATTTACCGTAGTGGAATTCGCTCTTGATTACACCTTTCTCTTCAGATTTAGCTTCAGACTTCCGCTCACCACTGAGGTATACAGCATTTTCTGTAACTTGCAAATCCAGGTCTTTAGTCTCAATTCCCGGAAGTTCTACTTTTAGATGAATTGCATCTTCAGTTTCTTTTAACTCAGCAGCAGGAACTCTAGCGTAGCCTCTATCTAAAAATGCAGATGGTAAAGTTTCTTCATCAAATAAACGATTGATTTGACGTTGTATTGTGTTCAATTCTTGCCAGGGGTTCAAACGTACTAATGCCATCTTTCTACCTCGTATAATCAGTATGTTTGCTGTTCGACTAATTGAGGATTTGTTTCCTTGCTTTTCATAGTATTTAAAAATAAAAGTGGTGTAAATTCGGTTTTTATCACATGATTTATGATGATTACCGAACCACAATAAATGTAGGGTAATCTGAACTAGCGAGGTTCGGTAAACTCGACAAGAGAGACTTGAATTTAATAATTATCTAATTTATAATTTATAGAATGTGCTTGTAAGCTAATATTAAGTAGATAAATACCTAGCTTATTTGAGAAGCCAGGCATCGGAATTAATAGACCTATTTATTAGGAACAATAATATAGCCGATACATTTTAGATTGTTCCTGAATCAGGTTATTTTGTCGCAAGTTGGAACAAATTGTTTTGTGCAGTTTAACAATTAATTGATATTAGAAGATTTGCTCAATAAATAATATCAATTAAAAGTGTTGTATTTTCTTGCTTTCATAGAGATAATAAAAGACTGATAACAAACCGCCCACAAAAGATATGTCAACAAGTTGGATTTATCTCATCGCAGCAATACTTTTTGAGGTTTCAGGCACAACTTGCATGAAGTTATCAGAAGGATTCACTAAATTAGTTCCTTCAGTATTAATATTTGTTTTTTATGGACTTTGTTTTAGTTTTTTAACTCTTGCTCTCAAGAGACTTGAAGTAAGCGTGGCTTATTCTGTCTGGGCTGGGTTGGGAACTGTCCTAATTGCAATCATTGGAATTATTTGGTTTCGTGAATCTGCTACATTTATCAAACTTTTGTCGATCGCCCTAATAATTATGGGGGTAATTGGTATAAATGCAAGTGAGTAAATAAAAATACCTGGTCTATTTTAAAATAGACCAGGTAAATAAACCAAAACCGATCATTCTGCTTGTTGCTGTTGTAGTGAATACACCAGCAAGTTTTATTATTCCGTTAGCAAAGCAAAATGAGCAGACTTAGTTAAATGCTTTTAAAAGTATAGTAAAGCTCGGTAAATATAGCCCACAAGTAATTTACTTTTAATACTTTACCAGAGACAACCAAACTCATACAGCCAATTTGGCAGGTTTTTTATACACTGAAGCCTAAAGGATATTATTTTATAGTCTCAACTTAAGGTAAAAAACAATTTTGGCTTTAATCCAAGCGGATTAGCTCAAAATTTATTAAACCCAGCAGAACGGCGATAAAGTAACCAGATAAATAACGGTGAACCCAGCAAAGCGGTGACAGAACCTACTGGTAGTTCTACTGCTCCTAATCTAGAGAGTAAATCTGCAAAAGTCAGTAACCATGCACCTGCAAGGGCGGAAAGTGGTAAAACAAAGCGATGATCTGTACCAACAATGAGGCGGACACCGTGGGGGACAACAAGACCAACAAATCCAATCAAACCACTGATGCTGACTGCACCTGCGGCTAAGAGAGTGGCGACACCACCAATTAACAAGCGCGATCGCGTCAACGAAACCCCCAAACCCACAGCCAAATCATCGCCCAAAGCCAGCACATTTACCGATCGCGCCAGTAAGCATCCCCCGATCAATGCAGCAATAATGTAAGGGCCAGCCGTCGAAATTTCTTGCCAACCCCGTCCATTGAGACTACCAACCAGCCAACTGAGCGCAATTTGAATTTGACCATCTTCAGCTAAAAGCAGCAATGTACTTTGTACAGCACCAAATAAAGAACTCACCGCCACACCGCCTAAAATCAACCGCTCAACCGAAATTCCCGACCCCGCACGACCGAGTAAAATAACGATCGCAGAAGTCAAAATTGCCCCCATCCACGCAGCTAAAGGAATTGCGATCGGGAATATTTGCCACACAATCATCACAATCACAACTAATCCAGCACCCGCAGAAATGCCCAAAATAAATGGATCGGCAAGACTATTGCGTAACATCCCTTGCAGTAATGCTCCTGACATTCCCAAAGCCGCGCCGACAATGAGAGCAGCCGTAATGCGCGGGAGACGTAAATCCCAAAGAATTGTCTGTTTAATCGGATCGCCTTTGTGAAGTATGGCTTGCCAAAATTCCGACATACTTAAAGGTACTGCTCCTTGAGAAAGCGATAGCGCTAGCGTTACCACCAGTGCTGTACTAAGGAGTAAAACAGCCCAAAGGATGCGGTGTTCAGTAAAAATTGTCTTAAATGGTTTAGTCAAATTTCGGTCTAGTATTTTCATTAAATGTAATCTGTCCCAAACAAAGCTGCATTTACATATAGTTTTTCTTCGATGAGTGAGCGGGAGAGTAAAGTTTGAGCCTCAGAAGGTGAACGTTGACCCTCAGAAGGTAGACGTTGACCCTCAGAAGGTGAACATTGAACCTCAGAAGGTGGACGTTGAACCTCAGAAGGTGAACGTTGACCCTCAGAAGGTGAACGTTGACCCTCAGAAGGTGAACATTGACCCTCAGAAGGTGAACGTTGACCCTCAGAAGGTGAACATTGACCCTCAGAAGGTGAACATTGAGCCTCAGAAGGTGGACGTTGATCTTCTGAGGCTAAATTTTTTTATGCCCAATGCCCCATGCCCAATTCCCAATTCCCTACGTTAATTCCAGCCCACCTTGATAACCAGTGACAATGCGGCCACCATCCTTGAGGATGTGGACTTCTATTTGATCGCTAGCCCAAGTAATCTGGTCTTCGAAAGCCGGGTTTAAGACACGAACCCGTTGATTACTAGAAGAAACTGGAGAGTTAGGAGAATTAATTGCCAGAGATTGGACAAAAGGCCCGTCAATCAAGATATCAAGTTGTTCTAACAATTCTTGAGAACCTGGTGGCGCAGATTGAGACTGTAGTTGCTTGAGAGTGAACCCAGAAAAAGACATTACATTTAACCCAGCAGCTTTTACTTTACGAGCTAAAGATGCCAATGCAGTTGCTTGCCAAAATGGTTCTCCACCAGAGAATGTTACACCCATATTGCGGGGATTGCTGAGAATATTCTCGGCAAGGGTATCAACAGCAATCAATTGGTTAGCCTCAAATGACCAGGAGTTAGTATTAAAGCAGCCAGGACACTCACGAAGACAACCTTGTACCCAGACGACTGCACGACAACCAGGGCCATTAACTTCTGACTGATCAACGTAACCCATAATGTTGAGATAGCCAGGGGGAATTTCCATGAGTGCTAGCGATGGGTCAGTTGGCTTAATTTCCATCTCTTTAACTCCTTTTAGCCGTTGCCTGTTAACCGTTAACTATAGCGAACCTCCAATTATATAACTGTAACTAATGACAAATGACAAATGACTAATGACAAATGACTAATGAAAAACTTGATGTGATTTTGAAAAGTCCGCTTTAACTGACTAGACTGAAGTTAGTTGCCCAGCTTGTATTGATCCTTTTATAGATAAAATCGATGACTCAACAAAATTCTAGAATTTGTATCCTTGGCGGAGGCTTTGGTGGTCTCTACACAGCCTTGCGCTTAAGCCAATTACCTTGGGAATCTACGCAAAAACCCGAAATTGTTTTGGTAGATCAAAGCGATCGCTTCCTATTCTCCCCTTTACTTTACGAATTACTCACTGGCGAACTCCAAACCTGGGAAATTGCCCCACCCTTTGAAGAACTTTTACAAGGCACAGGGGTGCGTTTTTATCAAGGGGTTGTGTCTGGAATTGACATTGAGCAGCAACGGGTAAATATACAAGAAGGGCCAGAAATCCCTTACGATCGCTTAGTGCTGGCACTAGGAGGCGAGACACCGCTAGATTTAGTCCCCGGTGCGACAACCTACGGCTATCCATTCCGCACCATCTCTGATGCCTATCGTTTGGAAGAACGCCTGCGATTTTTAGAAGAATCGGATGCTGATAAAATTCGGGTGGCAATTATTGGGGCTGGCTACAGTGGTGTAGAGTTAGCCTGTAAGTTAGCCGACAGACTCGGTGAAAGAGGACGCTTTCGGATCGTTGAAATCGCCGATCAAATTTTGCGTACTTCTCCAGAATTTAACCGGGAAGCAGCAAAAAAAGCTCTAGAAGCCCGTGGCGTGTTTCTAGATTTAGAAACCAAAGTCGAATTAATAGAGCAAAATAGCATCACCCTAGAGTACAAAAACCAGTTAGACACGATTCCCGTAGATTTAGTTATTTGGACTGTGGGAAATAAGGTTGCGCCCGTAGTAAAATCTCTTCCCCTCAAGCAAAATCAGCGCGGTCAAATTAACACTACATCCAATTTACAAGTCATCGATCATCCAGAAATCTTTGCCTTGGGAGATTTAGCAGACTGTCATGATGTTGAAGGACAGCAAGTCCCCGCCACGGCACAAGCGGCTTTTCAGCAAGCTGATTATACTGCTTGGAATATCTGGGCAAGTATCACTAATCGTCCTCTCCTTCCCTTCCACTACCAACAGTTAGGAGAAATGATGACATTGGGTAAAAACAACGCCACCCTTACTGGTTTGGGAATTAAACTAGATGGTCCCCTGGCATCCGTCGCCCGTCGGATTGCCTATTTATATAGGTTGCCAACTTTAGACCATCAACTCAAAGTTGGTTTTAATTGGCTAGTGCGTCCAATCATCGAGACACTTTCTAAGTAACTTAATTGGGAATTGGGAATGGGGAATGGGGAATTGGGACTAATGACAAATGACCAGTAACAATGATTTGGTTTATTTCCGCCAACTTACTTAGGAGATGCTAGACTCTACCCACAGAAGCTTTTAACAAGCCAAAATCTAAAATTCCACATTCAAAATCTTCAAACTTCGATGGAACAACCGAAAGTTATTTTTTTAGATGCTGTGGGTACACTCTTCGATGTTAAAGGCAGTGTGGGTAAAGTTTATAGTCAGATAGCCGAGGAATTTGGTGTGACGGTTCCATCCGAAACATTGAATACAGCCTTCATCAAAAGCTTTAAAGCAGCCCCGCCGCCGATATTTCCAGATGCAGAACTCCAAGATATTCCCCAACGCGAGTTTGATTGGTGGCGGATAATTGCCCTGAACACTTTTGAAAGTGCAGGTGTTCTCAAAGAATTTTCTGACTTTTCAGCTTTTTTTAGCGAACTTTACATCCACTTTGGCACTGGTGAACCGTGGTTTGTCTATCCCGATGTTCTACCAGCTTTAATTAACTGGCGGCGGTTGGGGGTTACTTTGGGGGTGCTATCCAATTTTGATTCCCGGATTTATTCAGTATTGCAAAGTTTGGGATTGAGAGAGTTTTTTACCTCCGTCACCATTGCTACCCAGGTACGTGCAGCTAAACCCGATCCTCAAATTTTTGCTATTGCCTTAGATAAACATAAATGTTCCCCAGAGGCAGCATGGCATATTGGCGATAGCGTTGTAGAAGACTACTACGCCGCTAAAGCAGCTGGACTCAGAGGCGTTTGGATCAATCGTGGTTAATAAGGAGATACTTTAGCGATCGCTATTTTTTCTCAAATCTAAATACAACACAGCATATACTCAACATCTGAGAATACTAGACATCTCAAGAAATTAATTATGCGTTACCTGAAACCCTTGTAGAGACGTTGCATTGCAACGTCTCTACATTCATTTTCGGAGAGGGAATGGGGCATTGGG
>NZ_JADEXU010000141.1 GCF_015206895.1 Nostoc sp. LEGE 12450
GAGCAGGGGAGAAAAATTAATAACCCAATTCCCAATTCCCAATTCCCATTAATTCTGATTAGCTTTCCAGCTTGCTAGATCGGTTAAAGAGCGATCGCGGTAACGTCCATAACGCTCCTGCTTACTTTTGATTTTCGCACCCAGTTCGGGAAAAATCCCAAAGTTGGGCGGCATTGGTTGGAAATGCTTCGGCGAAGCAGAACTAATAAATTCCAATAACGCACCCATCATTGTTGTTGGTGGTAAAACTAAAGCTTCTTTACCCAAGGCTAGCCGCGCTGCATTAATTCCCGCCAAGCAGCCACCCGCAGCCGCAGCAGTGTAGCCTTCAGTACCAATCAACTGTCCCGCAGCTAACAACGTTGGACGTTCTTTAAATTGCAGAGTTGGATGCATTAGCTGAGGGGCATTAATAAAAGTGTTGCGGTGCATAACTCCCAACCGCACAAACTCCGCCTTTTCCAAACTGGGAATTAGCTGAAATATCCGCTTTTGCTCACCCCAACGCAGATTAGTTTGGAATCCTACCATATTCCACAGTTGACCGGCTTTATCTTCTTGTCGCAACTGCACCACAGCATAAGGACGTTCCCCAGTGCGAGTATCTGACAACCCCACTGGTTTTAGGGGGCCGTAGCGCATGGTATCTTCCCCGCGCTGTGCTAGTTCTTCAATGGGTAAACAAGCTTCAAAAAATTTCGCCGTTTCCCGTTCAAAACCCTTGAGTTCTGTTTGTTCAGCTTTACAAAGTTCTTCTCTAAAGTGCAAATACTGCTCTTTATTCATTGGGCAGTTGAGATAAGCGGCTTCACCTTTGTCATAACGTGATGCCATAAAAGCAACGTCACGATTAATCGATTCTCCCACAATGATCGGACTAGCCGCATCGAAAAAGCTGAGGTATTCCATCCCTGTAAAGCGCTGCAAATCCTCGGCTAAGTCGGGACTGGTTAAAGGTCCAGTTGCCAAAACCACAATCCCTTCAGGAATCGCAGATACTTCACCCCGACGAAATTCAATTAAAGGATGGCTGGCTAAAGTTTGAGTCAAATCTTGCCCAAATTGTCCCCTGTCTACCGCTAACGCCCCACCCGCAGGAACGGCGTGTTCATCTGCTTTCGAGATGACAATAGAACCTAGTTGGCGTAATTCTTCGTGCAATAATCCAGCCGCGCGATCGCTTGCCATTGCCCCAAAGGAATTACTACAGACTAATTCTGCCAAATGTTCTGTATGATGAGCAGGACTGAAGCGCTTTGGACGCATTTCATGGAGAATTACAGGCACTCCAGCTTGGGCTATTTGCCACGCTGCTTCTGTGCCAGCTAGTCCACCTCCAATTACTTGTATCGGTTGTTGTTCCATAGTTAATTTTTTAATTCCTACATCATAAGTATCGATCAGCATCACAGAAGTAAAATTAAATAAAAACAGGCTAACTCATCAATACTTCTGTAAATACAACAACAGCAATTAGGCTCACCTAAGATGCTTAGACAAAAAGCGGATTGTCGCCAGACATTGCTCTGAACTTATTCATTGAGAGGCGTTTGCTGTAATGCTTGCTGGACTTGTGCAACATCCAAATCTAACACCTGTGATATTTGTTCTACACTTAAACCCAGTGCTAGCAGTTTAGGTACAGCTTCTAATTTTGCCTCAAAACGACCTTCTTCTTTGCCTTCTTGTTTAGCTTCTTGATAAACCCGTGTTTGCTTCAACTCACTTAACCCAAACATCGCCTCTATCTCCTCTCGACTTATATTAGGCAATTTATAAACCAGAATTGTCTCTATTAATTCTAGTAATTGTTTTTGTGGCAGTTGCAAATTTACCGCTTGTTTTGTACGGTTAATTAGTTCTCTGGCAGTGGTAATAGTTGTATCTTCATTTTCAATTACTAACTTGATGGTAGCAATACCTATTGGTAGCGATGCAGCTTCACCTAGTTCATCCAAGTAAATTATACTAATACGATCGCTGTTGAAGAATTCGTGGCAATCTTGTCGTTCACCAGTATCTATATTCCTCCTGGGATAAATCACCACTCCTCGCCAAGAATTTTTAGATTTCTTTTGCCGCAAATAGAGAAATACTTCTGAAACTAGACGCAAATAAATATCTAAATCTGGTTGAAATTGAACTTCGACGAAATAAATGGGATTTTCTTCATCTTGAGTGGGAAGAAATACACCATCTATTCTAAAGGCAGTTTGTTTGATTTCAACTGAAGAGAATTGATAAGTATTGGCAGTCTCAGGAGGATTGCCAATCAGTTCAAAGAAGATACTGGGGAATTCTTGAAATAAGCGATAAAATATGCTGTCAGTTTTCACTTTGGATGTTGTAGCACAATTTTTAACTTCAGTAATTTTATAATGTGCTGCTCTCTGATTGTATAAATTATCCCAGATGGAAAACTAACTACTCGGCAATATGCTTGGATTAAAAGTTATTGGTGTAGATAATTGATCTTTGAAGACGCGATAAATCGCGTCTCTACATGAGGGTTTTGGGCTTATCTGAACTGTATTGAACTATTCGGTAGTTTCTTTATTGTCTTTTTTAATGACAAATATCTGGAATTATCTTGTAGTTGCGCTTTAGCGAAGACAGCGCGACCAAAAACCATAATAATTTATTCATGCCAACTTTCTTAAGACTGAATTTCGCTCATGAAGTCGATTGCTTTTTGGTGAAATATTGTGTTTTGATGCTTTAAAGCAATTTGGGCTGACTCTTGGATATCAGCGATCGCTTCCTCTCGATTTCCTAAGCGATGGCGAGCCAAACCCCTTGCGTAGAAAGCAAATTCATCCTCAGAATATATTTCACCTCTACCCACTGCTTCAATGTGCTTTGCTTCATTAAAATCTGCAAATGCACCTTGCTCATCTCCTAACTCATAACACGCATTACCCCGCACATAGTAAGCAGCTATTAAATTGGGATCTACATAAAGAGCCTTAGTTAAATGCTTAATGGCTTGGCTATTAATACCCTGAGAATATTGCAGAATACCCAAATTGTAGTAAGAAACAGCAGAACGTTCCATGCTGGCTATCAGACTGAAATCTTCTAGCGCACCTTGATAGTTACCAGAGTAAAAACAAGCTGCACCTCGTCCAAAATAGGCTCGTACATATTGCGGATCTAATTGAATTGCACGATGACAATCTTCAATTGCACTTTGATTATCGCCTATTGCTGCACGAGCAACACCACGTTCAGCATAAGCCTGAGCATATTGAGGACTCAGCCGGATTGTTTCATTAAAGTCTTCAATTGCATTTTGATAATCCTTTGTCAGTGAACGAGCCACACCACGACTTAGATATGATGTCAAATCCTCTGAATTTTGTAAAATTGCCTGAGTGTAATTTTCAATAGCTCCTTGATAGTCGCCAGAATTATAAAGTATATAACCAAGGCTAGAGTATCCAAAAGCAAACATTAAATTGAGCATTGGTTTATAAAAGCTTATGACACTAGTATTATTCCCAACTCAATGAATTGAACATCACAACCTTTGCTCTGCTGTTTTGCGACTGCATACAATTTGCCACAAACTATGGAAATTTCCGATCGCGCACTTCCACAGCATAATCTTGCACAGCCTTGGTAATCGTCTCTCGCAAGTTGGTGTAAACCTTGGCGAACGGTGGATGTTTTTCAGCCAGTCCGATTACATCCGAGGTAACTAAAACTTGTCCATCGCAGTGAGTTCCCGCACCGATACCAATTGTCGGAATCCTTAATTTTTGTGTAATCTGCATTGCCAAATCTGCGGGGATATGCTCTAAAACTAGAGAAAATACACCTGCTTGTTCGAGAGCGATCGCTTCTTGTAAAATCCTCTCACTCGCTTCTTGGGTTTTCCCTTGTTGTCGCAAACCGAGTTGATGTACCGATTGCGGTGTCAAACCTACATGACCCATTACCGGAATTCCAGCTTGAACCAAACGAGCAATAGTTTCTGCGATCGCTGGATAGCCACCTTCCAATTTTACCGCTTGAGCGCCCGTTTCCTTCAATATTCGCCCAGCTGAGTGCATCGCTTGTTGAAGACTTTCTTGATACGTCAAAAATGGTAAATCTACCACCACTAATGCGCGTTTAACCCCACGGCGCACAGATTTGGCGTGGTATATCATCTCATCCAAAGTTATCGGCAGTGTTGTTTCATACCCTAAAACTACTGCCATAGAGTCACCCACAAGGATTAAGTCTACACCAGCTGCATCGATGAGTTGAGCGATCGCATAATCCCAGGCGGTCAACGCGACAATTGAACGTCCCTGTTGTTTCCATTGAATTAATTGCTGGGTAGTGATTGCCATTTTTCTAGGTGGGGGGTAGGGAGTAGGGAGTAGGGAGTGGGGATTAGGGAATTTCACCACTCCCCACTCACCACTCCCTCATTTAACAGCGCGGCTGAAAGCAATATGGGTTTTTGCACTGTCCGTTTTGGGCATTAACCAAGCTAGACCTTCACTAGTGCCGATCCATAGTTTATTGCTGATGTCAGGTACAAGGGCAAGAACGCGACTAGAAGGAAGTCCAGCAACTTCTGCATCTAACACAGCGCCTGTATTTGGATTTAATCGTAACAAACCATTGCTAGTTCCAACCCAGACACTACCATCTTTAGCAAAACGTACCGCCGTCACATCACGCCCACGCAGGCGAGTCACAGACCGCAAAACTGCACCAGTTTTTGGGTTAATGACTAGCAAATTATTTGGCATTCCGGCCCAAATTAAGCCTTCTGGACTGATAGCTAAAGCTTGAACAGTCGTCCCTGGTAAATCGGTAATCCGCTTCATAATCGAAGCACTAGCAGTATTTACCCGCACCAATCCATCAAGAGTGCCAACCCACAGTTGACCTTCAGCATCTAAAGTTAGGGTGTTGGCGCTGACACCAGGCAGATTTTTTACTGTTGTCATAATCAAACCTTGGTCAGGACTAATTAGGGCTAAACCACTATCAGTTCCAGTCCACAAATAACCCCGTTTGTCAAGTAACAGTGACAAAACCCGTTTAGAAGGCAAAAATAAATTCTGTGCGGTGATTTCATTTGTGCGAGGGTCTACTCGAACTAGTCCGCCATAACTTCCCACCCACAAGCGTCCTACTTTGTCTTGGGCTAAAGCACCAATGGCAACATTCGGTAAGCTAACACGAGAGATAATCTTGCCAGTTTTAGGATCAATCCGCGATAATCCCCGCCAAGAACCTACCCAAAGATTGCCTGTAACATCTGCCAGTAAGTTACCAACACGATAATCAGTTTCTGGCGAATTTTCTTGCACTCCGCGCTCATCGGGCAAGGATTCTACTCGCGGTGGCGGCGCAGAAGGTGGGTAAGCGGGGGTTAAATCAGATGATTTGATGTCAGGGGTTTTTTGTGCCCATCCCATACTGGGCACAGCTATCAACCCAAATAAGATAGAAGTAATCAATAAACTAGTACGCTTGCAAAACAATACCACAGTGATATTTCCTTTGGAGACAGTACCCATAGCTGTTATCTAAACTGGCTTTGGGTTAATTCCAGTGTTCCCCTAGCTGGGATTTTTTAAACATTGGGGATTGGGGAATAGGGAATAAGAAATAAATATTTAACGCCGTGTGCAACTTTCTCTCAAACCTAACCCCCAACCCCTTTCCTAGCAGGGAAGGGGAGCTAAAATTAAAGCCTATCGACCTTTCGGAGAGAGGAATGGAAGTGGGGTTTTAACAATAAGCCGCACATTGCGTTATTTAGGAATACTTTCTTATTACCCAATACCCAATACCCAGTCCCCAATCTCCACACACTACTAATGACACGTTGTAAAGCATTTGTCACAAAATGTTAAATCTTTCCGTAATAACAAAATTAAATATATAAGTTAAAAACTTTGAAAGAATAACTTATCGAATTCTTGATATATTGTGAAATAAGTTACAAATTACGTGGTGTGCGATTTTTTATCTTTACGCTCATCACTCTGCTAAATCTATGTCAAGTAAATTCTTTTCTGGTATCTTTTCCATCAAGGGAGAAGATATAGGGAGTGTAAAGGCGGGAATGTGTGCCAGCCAGCCCAATCCCCTGAATACCCCGATTTGTAGGGGAATTATCTAAATGCTAACCGCCAAATGCGGAAGTTTTGGTGAAATTGAGAAGGTTTAGTCGGGTGCGAAGACGAGGTAAAAAAGAATTTTGATTCGTAAGAAGAGGAAACAGTAGAAGCGCTAGGTCGTGTACCCCTAGAAGGGGATAACACTGGTGAGGAGGGCTACCACCGCTACCAAAGTGTCCGCCGCAAAAAAACTGCTACCCTTTGGCAAAAACAATCCCTAACAAAAATTTTGCCCGATCTTCTCCCCGATGAAGGGGGAAAAAACCGGGTGAGGGGAAGTTGCACAAAACGTGATTTGATAATTAATTAAGAGTGATTTCAGGGAAGGATAAAATATGTCTTACGCTCAAACGAAGACTCAGAGCAAGTCTGGGTATCAAGCCGGGGTTAAAGATTACAGACTAACTTATTACACACCCGATTACACACCAAAAGATACCGATCTTCTAGCTGCGTTCCGCATGACACCCCAGCCTGGTGTTCCTCCCGAAGAAGCAGGTGCGGCTGTAGCGGCTGAGTCTTCCACAGGTACTTGGACAACTGTGTGGACAGACTTGCTCACCGACCTCGATCGCTACAAAGGTCGTTGTTATGACATCGAACCAGTTCCCGGCGAAGACAACCAGTACATCTGCTACGTTGCTTATCCTTTGGACTTGTTTGAAGAAGGTTCTGTAACCAACGTATTAACCTCAATTGTAGGTAACGTATTTGGTTTCAAAGCTCTGCGGGCACTACGTCTAGAAGATATCCGCTTTCCAGTAGCTTACATCAAGACCTTCCAAGGGCCTCCTCATGGTATCCAAGTTGAGCGCGACAAGTTAAACAAATACGGTCGTCCTTTGCTGGGTTGTACCATTAAGCCCAAATTGGGTCTTTCTGCTAAGAACTACGGACGCGCTGTATACGAGTGCTTACGCGGTGGTTTGGACTTCACCAAAGACGACGAAAACATCAACTCCGCACCATTCCAAAGATGGCGCGATCGCTTCTTGTTCGTAGCTGAAGCTATCAACAAAGCTCAAGCAGAAACCGGTGAAATCAAAGGTCACTACCTAAACGTCACCGCTCCTACCTGCGAACAAATGTTGCAACGGGCTGAGTACGCTAAAGAACTCAAACAGCCCATCATCATGCATGACTACCTCACCGCAGGTTTCACCGCTAACACCACATTGGCTCGTTGGTGCCGCGATAACGGTATCTTGCTACACATTCACCGTGCTATGCACGCTGTAATCGACCGTCAAAAGAACCACGGTATTCACTTCCGTGTATTGGCTAAAGCCCTACGGTTATCTGGTGGCGATCACATCCACACCGGCACCGTAGTTGGTAAGTTAGAAGGTGAGCGCGGCATCACAATGGGCTTCGTTGACCTGTTGCGTGAAAACTACATTGAGCAAGACAAGTCTCGTGGTATTTACTTTACCCAAGACTGGGCTTCTCTACCTGGTGTAATGGCAGTTGCTTCTGGTGGTATCCACGTATGGCACATGCCCGCGCTAGTAGAAATCTTTGGTGATGACTCCGTACTACAATTCGGTGGTGGTACTCTGGGACACCCTTGGGGTAACGCTCCTGGTGCAACCGCTAACCGCGTCGCCTTGGAAGCTGTTGTTCAAGCTCGTAACGAAGGCCGTAACTTGGCTCGTGAAGGTAACGATATTATCCGCGAAGCTGCCAAGTGGTCTCCTGAACTAGCTGTTGCTTGCGAACTGTGGAAAGAAATCAAGTTCGAGTTTGAAGCAATGGATACCGTCTGATCTGAGTTAACGGTTAAGAGTTAAGAGTTAAGAGTTAGGATTTGCATTAATTCATAACTCATAACTCATAACTCATAACTCTTCAGGGCTGGGGTCAAGCATGAATCTTAAGCAAATTGCGAAGGACACAGCCAAAACTCTCCAAAGCTATCTGACTTATCAGGCTCTAAGGACAGTATTGGCACAGCTAGGCGAAACGAATCCTCCATTAGAACTTTGGTTGCATAACTTTTCGTCTGGCAAAATTCAAAATGGTGAGTCATACATTGAGCAACTGCTGAGAGAAAAACCAGATTTGGCTTTGCGAATCATGACTGTCAGAGAACACATTGCGGAAGAAATTGCAGAATTTTTACCGGAAATGGTTCGCACTGGCATTCAGCAAGCCAACATGGAGCAGCGTCGCCAGCATTTAGAACGCATCACACGAATAGACGCATCTAACCCCAGTCTGCAACCAGAACAGCAAGCAACTTCAGATCAGAATTTGGATAACTTATCCAATTAGTTCGATCAACCTAGTAGTAAAAAATCGCAACCCATTATCAAAAAGCTATGCAAACTTTACCAAAAGAGCGTCGTTACGAAACCCTTTCTTATCTGCCACCCCTTACTGACGCTCAAATTGCCAAGCAGATCCAATACATTTTGAATCAAGGTTACATTCCAGCGATCGAGTTCAACGAAACTTCTGAGCCAACAGAATTGTATTGGACAATGTGGAAGCTACCTTTGTTTGGTGCTAAATCTACCCAAGAAGTATTGAGCGAAGTTCAAGGATGCCGTTCTCAATTCAACACTAGCTATATCCGTGTTGTGGGTTTTGACAACATTAAGCAGTGCCAAGTTCTCAGCTTTTTGGTTCACAAACCTAACAAAGCTACCAGATACTAAAGCAAGCGTTGCTCTAAGTAATTAGTTTATCTTCATAGGAGAGGTAGAATTATCTGCCTCTCCTATTTACTAGGTTTGTTTTGAAACGCAGAGGGACGCAAAGGAAAACGCAGAATAACGCAGAGAATAACTCAGCGCCCCTTTTCATAAACCTCTGCTTTTTTTAAAATAATAAATGGAATTACAGCATCTGCCGGAACTAAGAATTTGCTTTGTTGGTGACTCTTTTGTTAATGGTACTGGCGATCCAGAGTGTCTTGGTTGGACAGGGAGAGTATGTGCTAATGCTAATCAAAAAGGTTATGACATTACTTACTATAATTTAGGAATCAGGCGTAACACGAGTAGTGATATAGCAAAGCGTTGGTTACAAGAAGTATCACTGCGATTACCCAAAGAATATGATGGCAGAGTTGTGTTTTCTTTTGGATTGAATGATACAACATTAGAGAATGGTAAAACTCGCGTGGATTTGGTAGATTCTATCAGAAATGCCCGTGAAATTTTAAGTAAAGCCAAATTGTTGTATCCTGTTTTGATGATTGGGCTAGCACCATACAAAGAACGAGAAGACCCAGGAAGAAAGCAGAGAATTACTAATTTATCTAAACAGTTTGCTTCAATTTGTAATGGGTTAAATGTACCTTATTTAGACGTTTTTCCGGTATTAGAAAAATCAAATATCTGGATTAATGAAGCAAGAGCTAATGATGATGTTCATCCAAAAGCAGGCGGTTATGCAGAATTTGCCCAAATCGTGGAAAATTGGGACGCTTGGTTAAATTGGTTTCCTCTGAACTTAATTGATCATTCAAAGTTAGGATAGTGGTACCTGATTTTTATATCCAAAGGTGGTAACTATGCAGCAAATTACTCTATCTGAAGCATCTAAAAATTTACCCGAATTAATTGAAGCAGCACTCAGTGGTGAGGAAATTATCATCATCAAAGATAATCAACCTTTGGTAAAGTTAACTCCTGTGTCGCCAGTTAAACGCCCCCGTCAACCTGGAAGTGCAAAGGGTTTAATTACAATATCTGATGACTTTGATGCACCACTCGAAGATTTCAAGGAATATATGGAATGAGATTACTGCTGGATACACATACTTTTATTTGGTATGTGACAGATAATTCAAGACTTAGTAATCAAGTAGTAGATTTAATCAATGATGAAAATAATGAAATTTTACTAAGTATAGCTAGTCTATGGGAAATAGCTATTAAGCAGAATTTAGGCAAGCTTAGTTTTAATCAGCCATTCGAGATATTGATCACACAGCAACTAAACCTCAACGATTTTAGGTTACTCGATATCAAAATTAGCGACGTTACTGTAGTTGCCACACTACCTTTACATCATCGTGACCCATTCGACCGAATTTTGATTGCACAATCGATAGTGGAAAATATACCTTTACTGAGTGCCGATAAAATTTTTGATGTATATCCAATAAGACGTATATGGTAAGTACCGCTCATTTTCTACCAAAAGATAAATAAACAGTCATCACCAAAAAAACTTAACATTACTTTAGGCAGTGCTAGGCAAAGATAATTTTATGGGTTATTACATCGCTCCCCGCTTTTTGGACAAACTGGCTGTCCACATCACCAAAAACTTTCTAAAGCTTCCTGGTGTGCGAGTTCCCGTGATTTTAGGTATTCACGGACGCAAGGGAGAAGGCAAAACATTTCAATGTCAATTAGTCTTCGAGAAAATGGGTATCGAAGTGACTAACATCTCTGGCGGCGAATTGGAAAGTCCAGATGCAGGAGATCCAGCGCGGTTGATTCGGCTGCGCTATCGGGAAACAGCAGAACTGATCAAAGTACGCGGCAAAATGTGTGTACTGATGATTAACGATTTAGATGCGGGTGCTGGACGCTTTGATGAAGGCACTCAATATACTGTAAATACGCAGTTGGTGAATGCCACACTAATGAATATTGCTGATAATCCCACAGATGTGCAGTTGCCTGGAAGCTATGATTCCACACCTTTACATCGTGTACCAATTATTGTCACAGGTAATGATTTTTCCACTCTCTATGCACCGTTAATTCGGGATGGACGGATGGAGAAATTTTACTGGGAACCAGACAGAGACGACAAGGTGGGAATTGTCAAAGGGATTTTTGAACAGGATGGATTGTCACAGAAGGAAGTTGAACAGCTAGTTGATACATTTGTCAACCAGTCCATTGACTTTTTTAGCGCTTTGCGATCGCGCATTTATGACGAACAAATCCGCAACTACATCCATCAAGTAGGTTTTGAGAGAGTTTCCTTGAGTGTGGTTAACAGCACTGAAGGGCCACCAGAATTTAAAAAGCCAGATTTCAGGCTGTCTCACTTAATCGAGTCTGGTAACTTCCTCGTTGGTGAACAAAAACGGGTGGAAAATTCCCATTTGGTTGATGATTACAACCGACTCAATCGAGGTAGAAATTCCCAATCTGCATCACCTGCTGCGACACCAATTAATCAGCCGTCAAGTAATGGTGCAACTCAAGAAGCAAAAACTAATGGAAATGGATTCCAGAAACAGGAAGGATTGAGTTCACATTTGACCTTGGATACACAAGCTCAAATTAGGCAATTATTGTCTCAAGGTTACAAAATCAGTATTGAACACGTAGATGAGCGTCGTTTCCGCACAGGTTCATGGCAAACTTGTGTTCATAGCCATATTGATGCAGAGTCTGATGCAATATCAAATTTGGAAGCAACTCTGGCAGAATATAGCGGTGAATATGTGCGCTTGGTAGGTATCGATCCGAAAGCCAAGCGGCGGGTGGTGGAGACGATTATTCAACGTCCAGATGGGAAAAATTAGGAACAGATAATTGAGAAAGAGCGATCGCTTTTGTCAATTCTCAAACAACTGGCAAAAAATACTTCCTCAATTTCGGGACTTACGCAAAAAATAGCCCAAAGCCTAATTTTCTAGTAGGGACAATATCCTACGGGTACTAAGACGTAAAGCGTCTACATTAATTGCCCCTACCGCCTGTCGTTTTGCGTAAGTCATAAATTTGATAGCTGAATCCTTATACCTTAACTACAGGTAGCAGCTGAAGCCGAGTTAACCCTTGTTAAATCGCCAGTGAATACTGCTGTGTATATATAAGGTGATGCACCAGAGCAAGTCATGGAGTTGGTATTAGTGCGGCGGGGAGTCCACCATGACTTTGCTTCCACAGTTAAATTTGTGCCATTCCATAATAGGCTTCTGACAACTAAAGAGTTTGTATTTCCATTATCTGCCTTTTTAGCAGATAAAAATGTAGCATAGTAAACCTCGCCATTGGCTGGATTAATCCGGGCTATAACTGCGACTTTTGGCCCGCCTCCACTACCATAGCTAGACAACCAGCGCCCAGTTGCAAAGCGCCGAAAATCATCACCAGACTGACTGCCAGTGGAAGAGTAAATGCCATATAAAAAATTCCCCCCACTCCAATATAATCCGTAGCCTGTACTGTCATCTTTTGTTGTTTCGTAATCAGTCCTACACCATGTTTTAATACCATTATTAAAACGGATAGTTATAGGGTTTTTGTTATTAGATGAGACTTGCTGATAACCAATGTAAAAGGCTGAACTTCCACTAACTACTCTGGGTCCCTTTTTGTCTTTGATTGTCGCTTCACTGTCATTGCAACTAAATGTCACAGCATTCCCAATAGATGAATTTACTATTTCGGCAGAAGCTGGAGGGACTTTTTGTGCGATTACCAAATCAGCTACTAATACGACAGATAAAGAGAAACTGGCCAAAGACTTCTGAAATTTTTTAGAATAAACCATGATAAAAATCTGCCAAGAAATTGTAAGGGAAAAACACCGTATCACTATAAACTCTAATGAGAGTTTAGACAAGTAAAATTGTTGAAATTCGTAGATAGCATCATTTTCAGCATCACGAGAAACGATGCTAAACCACAAAATGCATACCAGAATATGCATGATATTGCATGGTATTAACTGTATATAAATCTTTCTTATCTAAAGAGCATCATTGAATAGATTGATTATCAATTCAGAATCAAGATGCTCTCTAAGAAATGCTGTGTGGGTACCTTGTTCCCAAAGCTAGACTAGACTTGCGCTTTGTGTCACCACCACATCTATGATTTGGTGAGGGTACAAAGACTTAATTGATTAAGAAAATTGCAGACTTGCTACTACTGTGATATTCAATTTTTAAGTCAGAATTAATTCTCAATTCTGATTCTTCACATTGAATTCTATTTGATAAATTGCGACAAATGCTTTTAGAGAACAAATAATATTTGTTCCTTTCTTATCTCTTTTATTAGAAGCTTGGATTCATATTTGAATCCATTGCTTCGAGTCCAGCCGATCTCAAGTCAGGTTTTTATAGAATATGTGATGTCTGTTTTTGGAGGAGACATAGATATATTCCTTAAATAGAGTTCTAAACTTAGTTTGGCTTAGTCAAGCTGTTTTCTGGTTCAGTAAAATTCGTGAATAATTTTATTTTTAATAAAACTAATACATTAATCTGGGTAATTTCTCTTAATTCAGATATTGAATCTGGTTTTTTGGGCAATTGCTTGTTAGTGATGAATATCGCAATATTCATCATAATGGCTCTATTTCCTCTTATTTTCGCGATCAGAGCGCGGAAATAGCTGATTAGAGGCTCTGCCTCCAGTGATACGTTGAGTCAGCAACCTATATGAATGCATTTCCATACTCCGTATAGGAACGAGCAAAATAGCAAAACTTCATCAAGCTAGGTTTTAGGACTTGTATATACACCGTAGGCTTCTAAACGCTGGGGGACAACTCTACAAAAATTGTGTGTACACTTAAGTTGGCAAGGAGAGAGTGCGCGACAGCGCAGGTAGGGTATTTTGGGCTAGAGGTTAGGTATTTTTATTGGACTCAGCCCAAAAGCGCTAGAAATGCTGCTTCACCACGTCTAAGGGTGAACAATTCCAATAATCGACATGGGAGACAATCAAACCATCAGAGTTAAGACCTAATTCACTCCAACCAGGAATAGAAATCCGTGGCTTCCAGGGGAGAGGAGTATTCCAACTGAGTGTCCACTCAGTTTTGATTGTGTCTCCTAAACGTTGAATATTATGTAAGTCCATCTTGGGATCTAAAAACCAAGTTTGGATAAAATTAATCATTTTTTGATAACGTTTAACACCACGAAATTTATTCAGTGGGTCTTGAAAATAAACGTCTGGAGCGTAAATGCTGTAAGTTTGATTGACTGGGAATCTTTGATAGTCTTCTTTGAGAATTTCAATGATATCCATGATAGTCGCTTTATATTCGATGTCCTCGCTGATAGAGGATATCAGGTTTTTGGCAACTTTTTAGTTTTGGGTACTAAATTCAACACACTTAAAATAGCGGTTGGGAATCGGGTATATACAAACAAAACCCGCCTGCGCGGGTTAAAAAGCCTTAATTTTCTCTAGTTAGCTGAGGCAGACTTTGTTTCTCTAACTACGTACTCCTACGGTGAAGCAAGCTACGCGTCAGCGTGCCGGAGGCTCTATTCAATTCGCCGGGGCTTTTTGTTAACGCCAATGTTGGGGTATGTTCAGATTTTCCGGTAGGATTGTTGTGCGATCGCCAAATGCCTGTTCAATCTGCTGTAATTCTAGGTTCTCACATCCGCTCAAGTTTGCCCTAAAGAGATTAGTTTCTTGGAGGTTGGCATCTTGCAGATTAGCTGTACTGAGTAACACGCCTTCTAAGTTGGCCCCAGCAAGTTTTGCGTTTTGCAGGTTACTGCCAATCAGGTTTGCATCTTGGAGGTTGCTACCCTCGAAGTTGGCTTCAAAGAGGTTAGCATCACAAAGAATTGCTCCTTCCAAGTTGGCATCACAAAGAATTGCTCCTACCAAATTAGCATCACAAAGAATTGCCCCTTCCAAATTGGCATCATAAAAGATTGCCTTCGAGAGGTTTGCTTTTCTGAGAATTACGCCTTGCAAATTGGCTTCTGGAAGGGTTGCTTTCGAGAGGTTGGCTTCATAAAAGACTGATCCACAAAGATTGGTTATTGATAGGTCTGCCTCTGAGAGATTTGCTTGTGTAAAATTTACCCATTGTAAGTTAGCTCCTACGAAAATCGCCTTAGAGAGGTTAGCTTCCGTTAAGTCTGCATTACTGAGGTCTGTATTGCGTAAATCTAGTTTTTGATTTACTGGATCTTTATGTGAATCGCGTCGCCCAATGACAGTTATCGCTGTTTGAATATCTGTAGGAAGTTTTGATGATACCTGTAACTCATCCTCATATTTTTGATTTACCGGAGCATTCTCGCGGATAAAAGCAGCGAGAATTTCCATAATTGTCCAATGATCTTTGGGAGAATCTTTGGCAATTCGTTCTAAAGCATAAATTGCGGCAAACCGCGTTTCAATTTTTTCATTTCCTAGTTGTTCAATTGCTTTAGAAAAGCGTTCGGGAACAATTTCTTGGGGAGTTGGTTGCTTGTAATTGATACCAGTTACTATGTTGTTATCCCAAGCTAGTGTCCCAGCAAGGATCTGCATTAACAGGCTCTGATTTTCATCCAAAGAGAGTCTGGATGTATAGTAAGCATTAATTATTAATGCTAGTCCTCCAATAATGATCGCAATAGTTGTTAATGCTTGAGTGATATATTCTATTTTGTCTTGGTTTGAAAGCCCTTGAATATTTTCAAATAAGGAAAAGATTAGAGTTAAAGAAAAAATAAATATAACTGAGATAAATACCAGCAAAATCGTGAGCCCATTTGTCTTTATGAAAGACATGTTATAAGTCTTCATATTTGACTCCTTACGGAAATAAATTTAGGTTGATTTTAAGAGCATCCGTAAATATCTGATAGCGTACAAACACGGAACTACTTGACATATACTTAAATCTATTTCATAGAAATTATCTATAAAATATCTGATAACTTATTTTGTAAACATCCTCTGAAATGCGGTTTTTTTGGCTTGTTTGCTGACATGATGAGTGGACTGCTGTGGATAGGCCCAATTAAACCTCGACTGCGGTGGGTGTTGAAGCTTAATGCAATCGAGGCTTCAGAGATTGTTTTAAAAGTGTTTCACTGTGAATTTAGACAGGGGAATTTCCGCGATATGTTAACGCAAACCCAAAATTTCGGAAATCGCCGTAACAATATCCAAATAAAAGTTGCCTTTTACTGCACGAAACAATTCAAATTTAGAATCAGGGGCACCAAAAAACGGTCTGAGAAACCATCCTAACTGCATACCAACAAAGGCATAAAGCAATAACCAGGATCTTAAAATAGTGGTGCGAGTTTTTTTACCGACTTCATCTTGTTGAGAAAGTAATTGCATTCCTTCATATAAAAATTTCACACCAAAGATGCCTGTAATCCCAAAAATTAGCACATTCAATAGTTTGAAAAATTGATAGGAATCTGGTGTAGTGATCAGAAAAAATAGTGTAACTGGTGCCAAGCTAAATAAAAGTACGCTAATCACAGATACAGATGTGAGTAATACAACGAAATGCTGTAAAACACTGCTCCGAGAACCAAACAAAACATTAAAAAAGAACAAAGTCGGAAAACAAATAATCAGTGTGATTAAATAGAATACCGGAAGTTTAATCGCACCAGATAATGCCTGTGCCCAACTGTGGGATGCACCGATAATTGCTCCATAAAGGGCAAAAAATATAGAACTAGATACAAATAAAGAACTGATTTTATTTTGTAATCTTATCCCTTGACGGATTTCTTCTAAAAATGACTGGCGATCGCGCAACAAAGTAACCAAAACACCAAATTGTTGAATTCCGCGATTTTTCTTATCAAGCATAAATTTATATGTTCTATATTTTGTTGAATTACTAATGACTAATTACGGATTCCTAAAAGATAGCCAATAGCTTGAATAACACTCAAATAGAAATTACCTTCTCTTTCGCGGAATAGTTCAAAGGTAGAACCCGGTGTGCCAAAAAACGGTCTGAGAGTCCATCCTAACTGACTACCTACGAAAGCGTAAAGAAATAGCCAAAATTGCAAAATCTTCTGGCGTGTCTTACTACCTTCGTCATCTTGTTCTAAAACTAAACTTGTTGCCTGATATAAAGACGAAATACCAATAAATCCAGTTAATGCAAAGATGAATACATTTAACAGAATTAAAAATTGGTAATTATTCGTGGTAATCAAGAAAAACAGGGTGATTGGGGCAAAGCTAAATAAAAGTACGCTTGTGACTGAAACCGCAGTCAATACTAATGCTAAATGCTGTGCAAAAGTCCGCTTGGAACCAAAAATAATATTAGCAAAGAACAACGTCGGGATACAAATTAGGAGTGTGATTAAATAAAGGGCTGGGAGTTTAATGGCGGAAGACAAAGCTTGCATCCAACTATGGTATGCACCAATGATTCCACCATACGCGGCGAGAAATAAGGAACTGCAAACTAGCAGAGAAATGATTTTAGTTGGTAATCTCGTACCTTGGCGAATTTCCTCCAGAAAACCTGGGCGATCGCGCAGGAATCCAATCAGGACTGCAAAATATTTGATTCCTAATGATTTCCGTTCAATCATGTTATCCTCACACTGATAAAATTCTAAGTTTCATCTGAGTAATCACCGCCAGAACCATACTTCCAGGCATCAACCAAACGATGCCAATAATATTGTTGTTCATTTGGTTGATTCTTAATCCATGTTTCTAACATTGGACTCAACCAAAACAAGGCAGTATATACACTTAAATTGCTGTAATGTAATGTCCAATCTAATAAACTACCTAAACCTACTTGCGGAATGATTTTGGCAACTATTCCCGGATGAGATAAACCAGTTTTTAACAGTGTTTGGGTTAGTGCCGAAAACTGCACTATATCCTGTAAAAACGGTTTTAACACTGGTGTACCCAACTGTTGCATTTCTTGAAATACTGCCGAGAGGAGTTGGTTTATTTGATCTGGGGCAATTTTCTGATTTATACCAACACTCATCGCTTTTTGAAACAACCAGGTAACAGTCAGACTTGGCTGATAGGGTTGCAGCAGTGCTAAAGCTTTTACAGATAATTGTTCTGTTTCTAGCGCTTCGTAAATGCCATAAGTTAAACGCTTCAGGTGACGCACCATTGCCCCAAAACCACCAAAACTCAAGGGAGACTGACTACCACTGCTGTCTCCGGCTGGTAAAATGCGATTCCAAGGAGTTTTGAGAGGACTTTGCCGATAGGTGGGAAAGAAGCCAAATAGCGCTCGTTGAAATTTCAGTTTGCTCAATTCCACTCCCTGATATTCTGGTAAGAGACGCAGATATTCTTCAAATAGACCTTCTAAACTCAAACGTTGGGGATGTGCATCCATGTAGGTAAACAAGTAAGTGGTTCTGCCATCCCTGGCTGGGAAAGCTTCCCAGAAGTACTGACATTGATTTTGCAAAGGTGTAAATGATAACAACAAGTCGCCTGAGTTATTTTCCGGAAAACCTTGGGCGCAACTTCCGACAACTAAGCACAGCGCGTCTGGTTTTTTGCCTTGGCGTGCTTGTTGGCTGATGGGTGAAAGATGTCCCATTGCGTCGATTAATAACCGAGTTTTGAAGTGGTTATTTACCATCACCCCATCTGGATGAACGATCGCTTCAGTAAAGGGTGTATTTTCTAACAACTTTCCACCCACGGCAAGAAATCGGGTTTTCAATGTAGCCAGGAGATAAACTGGATCTACGCCAATATTCAAGACATCTTCTACCCAAACTTCTGTACCGCCATCAAAACTAACTCGCGCTGGGTTATATTTAGTTGCGATCGCAGTTTCTAATTCATCCTCAGTCAGCAAGTTTAATTCCACAAACACATCTAATTCTTGCCGAGAGATATTCCACTCTTGTTCTCTCCCCCGTAAAATACCCCGTTCCATCAACGCTACCCGCAGTCCCTTCACCGCTAAGGCGCAACCAATTAAAATACCTAAAGTGCCACCGCAGATCAGCACATCGAAATCGACAACGCCTAAAGGTTGTTGATTTTCTTTAACTAACTGTGGTGCGGGTGCGGAGTTTTCGCGCAGAGATGTGAGGATGCGATCGCCTTGACGCAACCCTCCTAAAACATCACCTGGTAATTGGGAAAGAATTTCTTCAGTTAAAGACATCGGGTTTGATTCCAGCAAAGTTACTAGTATCGATCGTATCTTTGCTGGTACAACGTCCTTATCCCAAACCGAATAGTTTTGCGATCGCAGGCAATAATTTATTACCAGCTTCAACCAGCGATGCGATCGCAGGTAAGCCTGTAAATATCCCTTTCAACATGGTGATTGCTGTCTTTGCAGTCTTCTGCTTAGTCGATTCTTGGGGATTTTTACCCGCTTCTGCTAAAGCTTGCACTTGTTCTAGCGCCTCAGCTTTCTCTGTTTCTGGCAAATCTGCTGACTCTGAAATTGCTTCTTGCAACTGCGTCAACAACTCTTTAATACCTGGTTTCTCGACATCCGGTGAATCAGGTAACTGATTTAGGGCAATACTCACATTACCGCTAATGGTTCCCAGATTAGCAACAGAACCACCGCCAGCGATACCACTAACATTACTACTACCTTGAATATTGATGCCACTGATATCTGACACGTTAGTATCTCCTTGTGTATAAAATTTGGGCTGCTTGAGAGCAGTATCTACCATATTTTCTAAACTAATAATGCGCTTATCTTTTTCTACCAGCAATAATTGCTGACTCTGCGATAAAGCTTTGAGTTGATTATAATCATCAAAATATTCTGCACTCAGTTGAGATTTATCGCTACCTGCGGCGGTTTTGGCTCTGAGTAAGAATTTATCATTGCCGCGTTTCTCCATTGCCACGATTTCTAACTCGGCTTCAGGATGGTTTTCGGCAAGGTTTTTGAAGGCTATGGCAACGGCGCGGGGGTCAACGCCTTGATTGTGGTAAAGGTCGAGGGTGTCAAAAATTGGCTTGATAAAGTTGGCAAAATCCCCGTCTGCAAATACCTCTTGTTTATTATCAGGTTTGCGGAGGGGGTCAGGATCTTCTTTGGTGGGGACACGCATGAAGACATATTCACACCTCACCCCATGCAATTTAGTTGTATTTGTAATGCCCCAATCTTCGATGTACGCGCCTGTGAGAGTTGCACCTGTTAAATCAGTTGCATCTAGTTGCGTTTGCTTCAGTTTTGCTCTTGACAAATCGGCATCTTGCAAGTTTGCTTCACTGAGGTCAGCGCCAATAAAGCTGGCATCTGCTAGGTTAGCTTTTTGTAAGTTGATACCCCGCAGGTCTTCACGGTCAAAGTTTTTGTCTTGTCCCTCTCCTGTAACCAGCAGTTGACGTACTTGTGAATTTTGAAGATAAGTTGAGCCAGGACGAACGCGGTCAAGCATTTTGGCTTGATGCCAACAGCTACAGATAAGGATAGCCTTGCGGAAATCTGTACTTTTGAGTGTGGCTTGGGTGAAATCAGCATTGGTTAAATTAGCGCCACGAAAACTTGTACCTCCTGTTGCAGCAAAGGCGATCGCTAGATTACGAACCAATAAATATTTTTCGTCTCCTTTCATTGCCTGCCAAGCAATGTAAATGCTAAGTAAGGTTCCAGCTACGGCTCCGGCTCCGGCGAAGATGTAGCTGGAACTGTCTCCGGCTGAGGTAAAGGCTCCGGAGAAGGCGAAGACGAAGGTTCCGACATAGGCTACGGTGAAGGCGAAGGCTATGGCAAAGGTTCCGGCGAGGACTCTGGCAAAGGCTCTGGTAAAGGCTCCAGCAAAGGCTACGGCGAAGGTAAAGGCTCCAGCGAAGGCAAAGGCTCCGGCTCCTGCTCCACCAAAGGCTCCTGCTCCTGCTCCGTAGAAGGCTACAGCTACGTAGAAGGCAAAGACTACGGCTCCGGCAAAGGCTATGGCGAAGGCTACGGCGAAAGGTACGAAACCAGCTGCTAATCCTTGGCTAATCGTGATTAAAAAAAAGGTAATCAATACAATCAAAGTAGTCCAGCCGACCATCTGATTATCTATATTGGAAGGGTTAAATATTGGAGTGACAAATATTAGTGACACAAAATAACCATTGACAGCCCATAAAAGCCCTGACATTCCCGACAACAGCAACGAGACAATGACTAGGAAAATTGCCCAACGGCGTTGCAGTCCAGCTTTGGCATGGCTGAAGTTTGCACCTGTTAAATTAGCATTAGTGAAGTTTGCCCCTCGGATGTTGGCATAGCTAAAGTTTGCACCCACAAGGTCTTGTCTACCTTTGAAGTTGCGTCCTCGGAGATTTTGACCGGAGAATTCTAAAGCCATGTTCCACTTTACGGAGGTGAGCAAATTTTACTACACGCTCACCCCTGTAAATTTAAGAATGGTTAGATATTTTTCATCAATGGAGTTCAAAGGCTCGTTCACGAGTATCAAAGACTCATTAACGGAGTTCAAAGGCTCGTTCACGAGTATAAAAGACTCGTTAACGGAGTTCAAAGCCTCGTTGACGAGTATCAAAGCCTCGTTAATGGAGTTCAAAGGCTCGTTCACGAGTATAAAAGACTCATTAACGGAGTTCAAAGACTCATTCACGAGTATAAAAGCCTCGTTGACGGAGTTCAAAGGCTCATTCACGAGTATAAAAGACTCGTTGACGGAGTTCAAAGCCTCATTAATGAACCTCAAAGCCTTGTTCACGAAGCCTTATACGATTTTCTAACCGCCCTTTTAACCTTAGTGGTTGTTTGAAAACTATTTCACTGTGACTTTAAACACTTTTAGATCCCCTCTAACATCCCTTAAAAAGGCAGGAAACGAAATCAAAGTTTACCTTGATAAGGGGGATTTAGAGGTATCTAAAACTTTTGATACCAACAAAAAGACTTTTCAAACATCCTCTGAATTTGACTATACCCTTACCAAGATATTTGTATCATTATGACAGTTAAACGCTATTAGCAAATTCCATAATACTGTTGCTTAAAAAATAGGGGGTAAAACCCCTCAAGCCTCAATCTTTTAACTCTGATAAAGCAAAAAAATACTTCAATTATAAAATTTAAAAACCTGCCAAAATGGCAACCACATTCTAATTACCCAAGTTAAATTGTACGAAGATAAACGACTTCAAGGGTTTTTATCAGGGACTACCACACAAGTAAATTCATTTTGTAAAACACTATTTATTTACTAAATGATTTCCAAGAAACCATCTCTACTAAATTATTTGCAGAGTATTTTTATCAGCAGATAAATATCAATAATTAGGTTTAGCCTTTGCTGCAACAGGAATATTAAATATGTATGGACGTTGTTGTTGAGATACGCATTCGCCCCAAAATAACGGGCAACGTCTGTATACATTCCTGTTCACTTCAGCAGCAAATGGCAGAGTGGGAGTTTGAAAGCTGACTGATATGCTTCCTTCCACTCTTTTTTATTTATAAGACTAGCGCGTGTTTTCAAAGTCTTAGAGGTTGTTTGAAAAGTGTTTCGCTGTGACTTTAGGCACTTTTAGATCCCCCCTAACCCCCTTGAAAAAGCTACTGTGTATACACAAATTGAATTACCCCCCTTAATCCCCCCTTGTAAAGGGGGGAAACAAGAAAATCTAGTTTCCTCCCCTTGTAAAGGGGAGGGTTAGGG
>NZ_JADEXU010000142.1 GCF_015206895.1 Nostoc sp. LEGE 12450
CGCAGATCGGATGCGATCGCATATAAGTAAGGTTGAAAAATAGCCAAATTTTCCAGTTGCTCAAACTTACCTGTCTGCGTACCTGGATCAAATGCAGTGGTAATTACGTAAAGTTTACTGCCATCAAAGGCAACATGACCGATATGTTGCTCTTTTACTCCACCTTGTTCCTTGAGTCCGGCGAACCCATAGCGGATTCCCTGAAGCTTACCAATCGGTACTGGTTGGGGTGGGTAGGCTGAGAAAGTAATCTCTTTTCCATATTCACTCTGACGGTCTTTCGCAAATGCAGCGTAGTGGTCTGCAACCCAAGCCTTGAGTACTGGTAATACCTGGGTTTGGTATTGGGAACTTTGGTAGTCCACTTGGGAACCACTTGGAATACCGGCTGCTAAGAGTTTTTTTCGGAAATCCTCATTGTTTGTTAGTGGGTAAATGTTAATCTCAACTGTGCCCAAACGTTTCCCTTTAGAGGAGACACACAAAAGGGTTGCATTTCCGTCACAAGCGGCAACTTGCCAGTTAGTTGGAGCAGCAGTATTTCCCAAAATTTTCTGCCAGATATTACCCTCATTAGAGTTGGGAAGTTTTACAACAGCAGAGGACTTTACCTCTTTGGATGGAGAAAATTGGGGAAGAACAAATTTTGCTCCCACTGGTATTGACACCAGCAAAATAGAACCTAGTAATAAATGATAAAGTCTTAACATTTTATTGATTATCCGGAGTCAAGGATGGCAGGCTAACGATATCTACAATACGTTAAACAGGGGGAGGTCGCTTGTATTCCTCTATCTGTGTTTAGCTAACAGTTAGAGTCCGACGAAATTATTTGGTCTGGAAGTCTGCGCCTCCTTTTTTCTCTGCTTCAATTTCTTGACCTCAGACTTTTGTCAGTCAACCAGGCGTTAAATACCTGAAAGCAAGGTATTATAGAAAATCATACTAAGTAAAGTTAAGTAAAGTCTAATCATTTCATCTGAGTTGGAAATATATTTAATCTCAGTAAATAGACTTTATTCAATCGGCGGGATTATCGATTCTAACTAAAATCGCCATGAACCCTAGTTTTTTGACTGTCCAGACTCCAACCACGATCGCTATTGTTGGTGGAGGCTTTAGCGGTTCTCTAGTTGCTACCCATTTATTGAAAACTGCCAGCCAACCTCTCACCATAAAGCTAATTGAGCGCAGTCATCAAATGGGGAAGGGAATTGCCTACAGCACCAATACTAACTGTCATTTGCTAAATGTATCGGCCGGAAACATGAGTGCATTTGCTCACGATCCCGGACATCTGCTGCGTTGGCTTCAGTACAATCGCAACGAATTAGCGTCATTTTTTCCTGAAGAAGTCAATGCTAGTACCTTCATTCCCCGCAAGGTCTATGGTTTATACATCCAGTCGATTGTAGCAGAAGCAGAAGCCACAGCACCTAGTGATGTACGACTAGAACGTTTGACCGATGAGGTCGTGGGAATACAGCCTGAAGAAAAAGGCACGATCGTCTCTCTGCGTAGTGGTCTCTGTTTTGCCGCAGATAAAGTTGTGTTGGCGTTGGGAAACTCGCCTTCTACACCACCCGCAATCAAAAGCGCAGACAGCAATAATGAAAGTTATCTGCGGAATGCTTGGTCAGATGATGCCCTAGCAGACCTTGACCTTGATGCGCCCGTGCTGCTAATTGGTACAGGACTGACGATGGTGGATATGGTTTTATCTCTGCACGACCGCCAACATCGGGGCAAAATTTATGCTATATCTCGACGAGGGTTATTTCCCCAAAAACATCAAGCAGCTAAACCTTATCCTAGCTTTTTGACCCCAGAAACTTCACCAAAAAGTGTGCGCGGCTGGTTGCATCGCCTGCGTGCCGAGGTGGAAGTTGCAGCTGCCCAAGGCTATGACTGGCGATCAGTAATTGATTCTCTGCGTCCCATAATTCAGAAAATTTGGCAAAAACTACCGACCGAAGAACAGCAGCGCTTTTTGCGTCATCTAACGCCCTATTGGGACGTGCATCGTCACCGCATTGCCCCCAAAGTGGCAGATGTTGTCACTGAAATGTTGGATTCTGGTCAACTTAACATCTCTGCCGGACGGATTCGGGAATATCAAGCTTTGCTGGACGGTGTAGCCGTGACTGTATGCCAGCGCAAAACCCATGCTAATACTGTCTTACACGTCCATCGAGTAGTGAATTGTACCGGGGTAGCAGCAGATTATCGCCGATCGCCTCACCCCTTAATTGCTGATTTGCGATCGCAAGGATTAATTCGCCCCAATGCCATCGGCTTAGGATTAGATGCAGATCCCCACGGTGCTTTATATACGGCAGACAGTAATGTTTCGACGCTGCTGTATACCTTGGGAACTCCTCGCAAAGGCGACTTGTGGGAAACTGTTGCTGTTCCAGAATTACGGGTACAGGCGCAGGAATTATCCCAAGCGTTATTGCAGTCGCTGCCAGTACGTGTGCGTCCGATTCCCACGATGCTTTTGTTAAATAGGGAAACAGGCGATGGTGGCTCACAGATACCCCAGTCAAGCTTACTATTTCGGCAATTATTTGACCCTGAAACCAGTAGTTATACTTACCTGATTGGCGATCAACAGACAGGAGATGCTGTTCTTGTTGACCCTGTATTAGAGCAAGTTGACCGCGATTTGCAATTATTAGATGAACTAGGATTAAAGCTACGCTATTGTCTAGAAACTCATCTTCATGCCGATCACATTACAGGGGCAGGCAAACTTAGGCAACAAACAGGCTGCCAGGTGATCGTTCCCCAGAATGCTGCTGTCACAAAAGCCGATCGCTCTCTTGTCGGTGGCGAAATCATCGATGTGGGATCAGTAGCGATCGAAGCGATTTTCACACCAGGTCACAGTGCTAGTCACATATCATATTTGGTGAACAAAACCCACTTATTAACTGGTGATGCCTTATTTATTCGTGGTTGTGGACGCACAGATTTTCAAGGTGGCGATCCTGGAACCCTATATGATGTGGTGACACAACGCTTATTCACCTTGTCAGATGATACCTTGGTATATCCCGCCCATGATTACAAAGGACGCACAGTTTCCACCATTGGTGAAGAAAAGCGTTTTAATCCTAGATTTAGAGATTCCTACGGAGCGTTGCGCGAACGCAGCCGTAGTCAATTCATTACAATCATGAATAATCTCAAATTGAGTTATCCTCAAAAGATGAATGCAACAGTACCGGCTAATGAATACTGTGGTGATTTTATCCCCCAAGATAGCTTAAACCCGGCCATGAGTCTGGCTACAGATGAAGAAAAGAAACAAATAGAAATCACAGTTATGACTAATACGGAAATCTACAATGATTACTTTGCTATGTATATCTAGAGCTGACAAGAGTTCTGTGAAGGTGGGATAAGGGTTTTTCAGCAGCTTGATGACTACAGGCTGTTGGTCAGTATCTTTATATCCGCAATAAACCAGGTTTCTTGAACCGTTGTAAAGTTGTTCGCTAATCTTATATCCCGCTCATACTGCTGAATTCTTGAGGTTTCAGCTTTTAGTATTTTCCGATGAACTCCCATAATTCTTAGAGAGGTATCCAGTAAATACTTCATCTATCGTCGCTAACTTAAATTAAAAGCGCCCTCCCGAAGTGGGAGAGCGCTTTTTTATTTAACTAATCGAGTTAATGCTTGAGAATTAACCGTTGATAGCAGGAGCAGAAAGAGCAACAGGAGCAGATTCAGCAGATGCCAAATCTAAGGGGAAGTTGTGAGCGTTACGCTCGTGCATTACTTCCATACCCAGGTTAGCGCGGTTGATTACATCAGCCCAAGTTGCAATCACACGACCTTCAGAGTCAATGATTGATTGGTTGAAGTTGAAACCGTTCAAGTTGAACGCCATTGTGCTTACACCCAAGGCGGTGAACCAGATGCCGATTACAGGCCATGCTGCGAGGAAGAAGTGCAGTGAACGGCTGTTGTTGAAGGAAGCGTATTGGAAGATTAGACGACCGAAGTAGCCATGAGCTGCAACGATGTTGTAGGTTTCTTCTTCTTGACCGAATTTGTAACCGTAGTTTTGTGATTCAGTCTCAGTTGTTTCACGAACTAGTGAAGAAGTTACTAGTGAACCGTGCATTGCAGAGAACAAGCTTCCGCCGAATACACCAGCTACACCTAGTTGGTGGAAGGGGTGCATCAAGATGTTGTGTTCTGCTTGGAACACGATCATGAAGTTGAATGTTCCTGAGATACCCAAAGGCATACCGTCAGAGAAGGAACCTTGTCCGATGGGGTATACCAAGAAGACTGCGGTTGCTGCTGCAACAGGTGCTGAATAAGCGATCGCAATCCAAGGACGCATACCTAAGCGGTAGGATAGTTCCCATTCACGACCTAAGTAGCAGAATACGCCAATCAGGAAGTGGAAAATTACCAATTGGTAAGGACCGCCGTTGTACAACCACTCATCTAAGGATGCTGCTTCCCAAATTGGGTAGAAGTGCAAGCCGATAGCGTTGGAGGAAGGTACTACTGCACCAGAGATGATGTTGTTTCCATAGATCAAGGAACCTGCTACAGGTTCGCGGATACCATCAATGTCTACTGGAGGAGCGGCGATGAAGGCGATTACGAAGCAAGCGGTAGCTGCTAGTAAGGTGGGGATCATGACTACGCCGAACCAGCCGATGTAGATGCGGTTGTTGGTGCTGGTGATCCACTCACAGAATCGATCCCATACGTTAGCGCTTGAGCGCTGTTGTAAGGTTGTTGTCATTGTTTTATAAGTGCGGTTAGTGATTTATGAATCAGGCTCGTTTGTCTTTGCCTGTGAATACACTTTACAATGCTTTACAATTTTTAATCAACTATCTCACTTTTGTAAACCTGATGGAACTCATCAGCTTTGCTTATCACAAATCCAAGTTAGGAGCAAGCGAGAGGATTTGATATGAATTTCCGCGATCGCTTGCCTAAATCTGCAATATTGCGGTTACTTATACTATTTCTATATGAAGCTGCACAAAACTAACCTTGATATTAGACATCTGGTGAAAATGAATGTAGAGTAGAGACGTTGCAATGCAACGTCTCTACAAAGGTTTCAGGTAACGCATAATTAATTTCTGGAGATGTCTAATGTAAAGGGGCTGAAGCTGCTTATATACCAATACGCTTGGGTTAAGACTAAAAGCTAAAACTGGTGT
This sequence comes from Nostoc sp. LEGE 12450, assembly GCF_015206895.1. Lineage (GTDB taxonomy): Bacteria > Cyanobacteriota > Cyanobacteriia > Cyanobacteriales > Nostocaceae > Nostoc. Next base: position 5,208 of record NZ_JADEXU010000142.1, read on the forward strand.
ATCTTGGGTTTCGTTCCTCAACTCAACTTTGTATCTTAGAAGAAGTGGTAGACCGTCCCAAGGGTATTGGCTTATATACAACCTTATATGTAACGGCGTGGGGGACAAAAAATATTCCAACCAATGCCCATAACGGTTTTCAAGACAATCGCCACAATGATTTTCGCTTACCTAATGAAAAAGCTATAGGACTCCTATTTGATTTTTGAACAAGACTCAGTACAGATGTATCCCTCTTTTCTTCCCAATTCCCAATTCCCAATTCCCAATCCACGCAAGTAAATTCAGGAATCAAACCGGATTCCTATAAATGTGTTGTAGTTTATTTAAATAACTCCAAACATTCATTTTTTAAAATGCCTTTAGTGACTTTGATGCTTCTAAATGATTTAGCGATTACCTCTTCACAAGATAGATTAATTTGCGATTGATTTATCGAGATTAAGTCTTGAATAGAAGCACCATATACAATTTCTGATAAACCACTCCAAACACAAGCAGTTGCACACATAGGACAAGGTTCGCAAGTTGTATATATACTATAACCTTCTAAAAAAGGATTTTTAAGTTTAGCTGTTAAACTACGAATAACATTGATTTCAGCATGGGCTGATGGATCGCTGTCTCTGATAACAGTATTATGAGCTACGGCAACAACTTCGTTATCTTTAACAATCACAGCACCGTAAGGTGTATCTCCTTCTTTTGCTTGCGCCAAAGCTAAACGCATAAAATCTTCTGGAATCATAGAAAGTGAGGTTAATATAAGGATAGTGATTAATAATAGCGTATTTCTGATGCTATAACTGGGAATTAGATTAGTTAATAATCGAATATGTTATTGAGCAGACAAGAAACAGAATTCTACTTAAAAGACCTAGAAACACCAATAGGTAAGGCAATTAATTTAACACTTGCCGCTTTGGTACTATTATCATCAGGAATTTTTGTCGCAGAAACTTATAATATTCCTGATTCTGTGCGATTTCAATTACATCTAGTCGATACTGCGATCGTCATCATATTCGCAGTGGAATATTTACTCCGTTTGTGGAGTGCAGAAAACAAAATTCAGTATATTTTTAGCTTTTATTCGATTATTGACCTAATGGCAATTTTGCCATTCTTTATAGGGATGGTGGATATTAGCTTTATCCGGCTACTGCGATGGTTTAGGATTTTACGATTAATCAGATTTATAGATAGAAGATTTTTATTCGCTACTATCAGCACCGAAGATGGTATGATTTTTGCGCGAATATTATTTACATTATTTGCAATTGTTTTTATTTATTCTGGCTTAATATATCAAGTAGAGCATCCGGTTAATCCTCAAAATTACGGGACATTTTTGGATGCATTCTATTTCTCTGTTGTCACAATGACAACTGTGGGATTTGGCGATGTTATTCCAATTTCTGAATTAGGACGTTTGCTAACGGTATTGATGATTTTTACAGGAATTGCACTGATTCCCTGGCAAGTGGGGGATTTAATTAAGCAAGTTGTGAAAACTGCTAATCAGGTAGAAATGGTTTGTTCCAACTGTGGATTGGCTTTCCATGATATAGATGCTGGGTTTTGTAAGAGGTGCGGGACTAAGTTACCTAGGTCACAGGGTTGATTGAAATGCGATGCCTACGGCGGTATATAGTGCTAATTACCGGGTAGTTCGAGAATATAGTCAATGCCTAACCTCAACGTCATTTCAGAATATAAAAGCTTTGGTGGCAAACTCGGCTTTTACAGTCATTTCTCCTCAACCTGTAATGGTGAAATGCGTTTTGCTGTTTATCAACCACCACAAGCAAATCATAAACCTGTGCCAATTCTCTATTTTCTCTCTGGGTTGACTTGCACGGAAGAGAATTTTATGGTGAAAGCGGGAGGAGTGCAACGCTTTGCGGCTGAGTACGGCTTAATGCTGGTTGCACCAGATACTAGTCCGCGTAATACTAGCATTGCAGGCGAGGATGATGACTGGGACTTTGGTACAGGTGCAGGCTTTTATGTTGATGCTACAGAAGAACCGTGGCGTAAAAACTACCAAATGTATAGTTATGTCGTCCACGAACTACCTGCTTTGATTAACGCAAATTTCCCAACCCAACCTGAAAAACAAGGTATTTTCGGTCATTCAATGGGGGGACATGGGGCGCTTGTCTGTGCGATGAGAAACCCAGAACTTTACAAATCAGTATCAGCCTTTGCACCTATCACTGCACCTATGCGTTGTCCTTGGGGACAAAAGGCTTTTGGTGGTTATCTTGGCAAAAATCAAGAAAGTTGGCGTGCTTATGATGCTAGCGAATTAGTCAAACAAGTAAGATATCACAGTTCAATTCTCATTGATCAAGGGACTGCTGATAAATTTTTAGCTGAACAATTACTGCCGGAAGTGTTTGAGAAAGCTTGTGCAGATGTTAAGCAACCGCTAAACTTGCGTTACCAAGAAGGCTATGATCACAGTTATTATTTCATCGCCAGTTTTATTGAAGATCATATTCGCCACCATGCAATCGCTTTATTGATTACAGCAGTTTTTATCTATTTAAACCCCACGTTTCTATTTTGATTTTTGAACAAGAATACGAGAGAATGGGCAACCGGAATCAAAGTCCCCCCATTTATCGGGGGATCTAGAGCTTTTAATACCGACAAGATGACTTTTCAAACATCCTCTAAAAGAGCAGTTATGATTCTCACAATCATTGCACCCCATCTCTTAATCCTTTCCAGGATCAAGGGGCATTCTTGGCGTTTAATAAGTAGTTAAGCGGACATAATATTTAGTTAAACGGCGATACATGACACATATATAATTAGTTGAGCTTTATTTTTGAGCAATTAATATGAATAATTTTGTGCCTTCTCAGCGTAGAAAAGATTATATCATCCTCTTAATAATTTGGCTGATAGCATTAGCTATAGATAGAACTTGGTTTTTATTAGATAATTCGATTCCATCCTACGATCAAAGCGCGCATTTAACGACAGCATTACATCATTATAGAATTTTTCAAAACTTTAATATCTTCTCAGGAAATTGGTGGTTATCTCTGTGGCAATTAACTCCAAGTTATCGCGCTCCTTTTTTATATATTTGCACCGTACCATTCTTGATGTTGTTTGGGCGTGGATATGACCAAGCAAGCTTGGTCAACTTATTATATACTGCAATGATTATACTTTCAGTGTATCATTTAGGTGACTTTTTATTTAAAAACCCAAAAACTAGCATAACTGCCAGCGTATTTTGTTTATTATTTCCGATTTTAGGAATAATCCGAACAGATTATTTATTAGATTATGGTTTAACAGCAATTGTTATAGTAACTTTCACAATTTTGACAATTTGGAAAGATAGTTGTGTTGGATTTTTATCATGGGGATTAACTATTATATTGGGTGTAGGTATAGGTTTAATATTGTTGACTAAACCTACAGGATTTATTTTTATTTTAGTTCCTAGCATTTGGACATTAATTACTTTTATTAGAAAACGTAAATTCATCAAGCTAATACAAACTTGCTTGTCTTTGATGATAGCTTGGTTGATTTGTGGCTTTTGGTATAGCTTAAATTGGTTAACAATTATTACATCGGCATTAAACGCTAACCAAGTCGGAAAAGGAGAAGGCGATCCTTCGGCCACAACTATTGCTGGATGGTTATTCTATCCAAAGATGATCCCAGAAAGCGTTGGTTTACCAATATTATCTGTAAGTATTGGTATTTTATTAGTTTATCTTATTAAATATAAATTTACTAATGATTTAATTCCCGTATCTCTCCATAAATACGCTCGAATTTGGTTATTAGTTACCTTAGTAAGTAGCTATATAATTTGTTCTTTAGGTACAAATAAAGACATTAGATTTATTTTGCCGTGCTTCCCTATAATTAGTTTAATATTGGCAGATTTATTTAACTTAATTGAAAATATATATTTTGATAGGCTGAGATTAGCAACCCTGGTATTAAGTAGTATATTATTAGTCAATAATTTGTTTCCCTTACCCCTAATTCAAGCATGGGGTGGTAAACATTTTCCTAATAATGATGGCAACAAATATCCCTTGGGTAAGCTGATAAATAAAATCAACGAAACAAATTTGTATTTAAGGTCAACTTTAGGGGTAATTCCCGTTTCTACACCTCAAATAAATGAGTTTACTTTAGATTATTTTGGGACATTAGCAGATTTTCGCGTATATGCTAGAAAATTAACAACCAACTTATCTCAGGTAGAGCAAGATTTACAATATTTTTGTTGGTATATCACCAGGGATAATGAACCAGACGAACCGGGGGAAAGTGGAAAGACTAAACGGAAATTAAAATCTTTAGTTGAATCTTCTAGTGACTTTCAATCAAAGGGCGATTGGATATTACCTAATAGAGACAAAATTCGATTATATAACTGCAAAGTTCCTCATGTAATTGTTGAAAAATTAAGTAGTAGTGAGTATGCAATTAATCTAGAGAAGGTTGAGATTTCTCAGCAATTAATTTTAGATAAGAATAACCCTGTAACATATCAAATAACGGGTTCATGGGATGATTTACAAAATGGTATTTTACTATTAAAATGGCAAAATGGCCAATCATCTTGGGATCACGATCATGCCATTGGTCTGGGTAATTTATACTGTGGTATCAAATGTCATCCTGAAGGAACTTTCCAGGTGAAAGAAACCTTAGCCACATTTATTCCTAAAACACTACCAGTAGGAAAATATCAGCTATCAGCACTATATTTAGATAGAAGAACCAATAAAGTCACATCTTTAAATATTCCAGATATTACTGTAAATGTGACAGATGTAGGAATAGTAGAAAAATCCCCAGCTTTAGATTTAGTTACCCGAACTTCACAGCTAGCGCAAGAGTTACAACAGGGTAAATTAAATAATATATTTGTGCAGATAGATAATTTCAATCAATACGATTCTACTCAAGATTATTTAAAACAGATTGGATTTGCGGCTAATTATCATCTGCAAAGAGAGCCAAATAACTTAAATTGGCGTTACACTCTAGTCTTATCACAACTTTTACAGCGCCAAGTTCCAGAATTAATCCAAAATTTAATAGAATTGACTAAATATGATGCTCAAAATCCTTACGTATATCTTTATTTAGCTGTTGTTTATTTATATGACTTTCAACCTGCACAAGCTGAACAAAAATTAGCGATCGCAGAACAATTAAAACCAGATATCCCAGAATTAAAAACTTTAAGGCAAGTAACAAATATTATGAAATTTTTGCCATTAATCCATTTTTGAAAGATCAGCAAAGACAAAATAATATAGAAATCTTATTTTATTTGGAAAAAATAGGAACTTGCAAAGAAAAAAATGCGCTTCATTTCGTGGAAATTAGCCGTTCCATCGCTGAGTGCATAGCAGTCAACCGCCGGACAATCTGATCGATCTCCAAATCTAATATGCTGTAATCAATGACTGCTTGGCGAACAGGTGTATGCCCTTGATTGACAGCTAGCTCTTGTATTCGCGCTGTACGCAGTGCTTGCAGGTGCGGTTGGATTTTTTGCAGTGTTTCTTCCAAGCTAGGTAAGGGCGGTGGGGTAATTTCCAGTTGTACTGAATCAGCTAACTGCTCTAACATTAGCGAAACTTGGCGGACAAAAGTTTCTAATTCCGGTAGTGGTACTGTTCCTCGAAAATGTTCGAGATGTACTGCCAAAACTGTCACGGAGTTAGTAAAACGTCCCATGTAGACCAACAGCGTCATCACTGGTTCTACTAATTCTTTGGGCATTTGGGGTTCACGCAGCAATCCTTGAAATGAGGCTTGAGCATTGCCAATTGCCAATCCCGTTTGTCGCCGTTGGCTGATAATGGTGGAGTCATGCTCTTTTGTTCCCTGGTAAACAGCCATCACATCCCGAAAATATTTGTGGCATTCTCGCAGTGCAGTGGCGAGTTGGCTGGGTAAGCGATCGCGTTCCCGATTTGGCAATATAAAGTAATGGCTTGCAAAAGCCAGTCCCGCACCAATTAATGTATTCAAGACACGAAAGCCAGCAAATTGCCAACCAATGGGATTACCAATATCGATAATTAGTAAGACAAATATCGATAAGAAAATCACTGAATAGCCATAGTTGACACTGATTAGGGAAATGCCAAAAAATACTGTCAGCAAGATGATGATGTCTAACACAGTCTTACTGGTGATGGTTGCAACTAAAATAGCTGCTAACACGGCTCCCAAGATCGTCCCGCCAACTCGCTGAAAAAACCTCTGGAAAGTTGCACCCAAGTTCGGTTTGAGGACTAGGATGCTTGTCAGTGTCACCCAATACCCCATTGGTAAATTAGTAATGCTATATAGAATTACGCCTACAGTGAGAGTTACACTAATGCGGAGAGCATGACGAAAGATTGCTGAATCTAGGGTGAGGTTGTCTTTGAGTAAACTTAAGAGCGATCGCTGTTCATCTTCAACTACAAGAAGTTTATCTACATCTCGGCGACTCATCTTGTTATGTTCTACCAGAGATTTAACTGTCTGAGCTGTATATTGCAACTGCTTGATCAGTTTTTCTATCATCAGCACCAGGTTAGTAAAAGCAACGAGGGTTGTGTAGTCTGTCTCACTCCCAGCAATTGCTTTTCTTTGCAGACTTTCTTGTTCTTTTAGTGCCTCATAAATGCGGTTAAGATTTCCCAAATCAATGCTAGCAGGCTTGCGAGATATGACTTTCGCTATGGCTTGCAGAACGACTGATATTTGTTCGAGTGCATCGTCTACTAATTGCTGAACTGCGTGATATTGCTGTTGTTGGAAGTGTGTTTCTAGTAACTCTGTTAAGGCAATAACTGAGCCAAGCAAGCGATCGCCATCCTGAATTAGCACCAATAACTGCTCATCCATCCAACTCCGAGCCGGCTTTCCAATCCGTGCAGTACCTAAAGTAGTCCGTGCTGTCTCTAATGCCTGTCTAATTTCGAGAATATTTTCAGGTGTTGCCACCTTACCAACAAATGCCTGAATGTACTTGGCGATTCCACTGAAGCAATCAGCCAAAGCTATTCTTAGTGGGTCATAAGGTCTAAAAGGCCACATTACTAAAGAAAGTAACATCGCCCATCCACCTGCAATTAGACATAGCAGCGATCGCATGAGTGCAGCTTCCAGATTTCCTGGCTGTGCGATCGTCGAAATAAATGATACCCCTACAACCAGACCTACATTTGCACCAGCGTTACCATACATCGATGCAAAACCTGAAGCAAGTCCCCAGAGAAATGTAAGTACTACAGATAATCCTAGAATTTTAGCGACTAGAGTACCCACAAATACTGAAACAGCCATTCCCAAAGTAGCCGCCACCATCGCCTTAGCTTTGATCTGGTAAGGGCCACCAACATTTGCTAAGTTGGCAAAGTAAGCCATTAAACCGACAAATAATCCGCTTTCCCTTTGGTTGATGAGTTGCCCAATTAGCATCGGAACTCCCAACGCTAATGCAGCTCGCAAGCCGTTGGATATTGCTGGTTTTCCTGGCTCTGGCTGGATCAGAGACCTGAGAAAATTACTTCGATTCAACTGCATTTTTTTGTTAGCAAAACAAAAGTTTTATTTGGATTTTTTTAATATTCTTATATATTTAGATTTATTCTAATTCATCGTGGGCAAGTGAGAGCTTTTCGAGAAAGTTAATATTAAAATTCACCTTTTGCTACTTTATCACTGACAGAATGATTGCCAACTAAGCTTCACAGGTGTATGTCCCAGAGATTGCTAAGGCTGTGTAACCAATAGACATCTCCGAAAAAGAATGTAGAGACATAGCAATACTACGTCTCTGCAAGGTTTCTGGGTAACGCATATTTAATTTCTGGAGATGTCTAATTGTAGCCAAAGTTATGCTTTAGATAATTTGAAGTGACCCGAATAATTTGCCCCCATTCGAGTAGAAACTAAAAACGGCGTTTTTTGAAATCAAGTATGAATTTGATTTGCCCCTAAAAAAATCATCTGATTGTACAAAATAAATTAATTGAACAATCAAGCAGTCAGAATATAAGGCGAGTCGATCGCCGCTACACGACCAGCATCTACCAAAGCTTGGTATACCATCGCCGCTACCTCAGCGCGTGTAGCATCACGGGTAGGATTGAGTTGTTTGAGGTTCGGGTGATTGATAATAATCTCCTTGTTTATAGCTTTTACTACCTCATCCTTGGCATATTCAGGAATCTTGGCTTGGTCATCGAAAGCTTTAATAGATGCTGTACCATCAGCAGATAGCCCCAACCCATTCACGAGGGAGACAATCACTTGCACGCGCTGAATATTTTTGTTCGGGCCGAAAGTATTGTCAGGAAAACCAGAGAGAAATAAACCTTGATATGCCTGCTGAATAACCTTGGATGCCCAGAAATCTGCGGGTACATCTTTGAATTTCACCACGGGGCGGTTTGGCGATGGGTTGAAAGCTTTTACCAATAATGCGGCGTATTGTGCCCGTGTCATCGTAGCATCGGGTTTAAATGTGCGATCAGGGAAACCATTAACTATCCCCAATTTGACTAATTCTCTAATAAACCCACCTGCCCAATGATTACTAATATCGGTTAATTCGATAGTAGGTGTTGGGGTTGGCGTTGGTGTCGGTGTTGGCGTTGGTGTCGGTGTTGGCGTTGGTGTCGGTGTTGGCGTTGGTGTTGGTGTTGGCGTGGGTGTAGGTGTCGGTGTTGGCGTTGGTGTTGGTGTCGGTGTTGGCGTTGGCGTTGGTGTCGGCGTGGGTGTCGGAGTAGGAACCGAACTATCTGCAAACTCTATGCTTCCCGCGACTTTAGACACATCTATTTTATTTCCTATAGAAACCAGCTTATTGGAACTGGCATTTTGCAAATCAAATTTACCGTTATTGCGTAAAGTATTACCACCTAAGTTATTGATACTGCCGATATCCGGTAGGGCAGTTCCAATTACTGTGATACCATCATCGGTGTTATTTTCACTGACATTGTTACGTAATAGAGGACGGGCACTACCAGAGATGACAATCCCAGAACGGTTTTCGTAAATTTTGTTATCTCGAAGGATGGGTGATGCAGTATCACTAATAGTGATGCCAAAACCTGTTTTGACGCAGGTATTACCTTGAATTTGACCTTTGGAATTTTTAGCGATCGCAATTCCATTGGCTGCATTCTCACTGAACAAATTACCTAAAATAATTGGGTTAGCCTCACCTGTAGCAAATACTCCCTCCCGCTTACAGTTGGTGAAAGTGTTATTAGCAACAGTAGGAGCGGTTGATTCAATCCAGACACCACTACCACGGCTAGCCAGATTTGTTACAGTGACCCCCCTGAGTTCGGCTTTATCCAGCAACACAAATGTGACATTCTGAGCAGCGAAAGTACGGCTCAAGTAAGTACCACTGCCTTCAATCAAAATGCCCTTACCAGTGTTTGTTTCATTACCCAGCACTGTCACACCAGATGGAACCGTTAGCGGAAAGACCTCACCGCTAGCAGCATTGTAATTACCATCTGCCAGTTGAATCTTGGTATCAACAGTAGCTACCTTGAGGGCTTGGGTAATGCTTTTGAAGGGGGCTTGTTGACTGCCTGCGTTGGTATCACTGCCTGTTACTGAATTTACGTAAAGAAGTTGAGCCATATTTATACTTTGAGAAAATACATAGCTATCCTAGCGCTAACCATGAAAGTGGGTAGCGTTTGATGCGTTAAGTAACTTAAAGTACTTCTCACTGCAAAGTTAAAAACTTATGCAAAAGCCTTTGCATAAGTTTTTATTCACGCGAAAGCTATTAAAGAAGGATAATCTGCAATATCTCTTTTAGGAAACGAGAATCTATTACACGCTCAATCCAGCACTCAAGATTGGGCGGCAATAAGCTTATCTAATCTTAATAGAAACGCATTTACCATCAAACCTTCTTTACATATATCTATTGCATTGATATCAACCTACTAAGACTTCCCTTATTTCTCTATTTACATAATTTGTATTTTGTCAAAACAAATTAGATGCGTTTCTGCTAGGTAGGGGAAATGTTTATAGAGGAGTTTTTCCGATTTTGTGAAAAGCAAAAGAAAAAATAAAATTTGTTTAATTCGTATTTACAAATTCTATTTTCCTTATATAGTATGAATAAGCGAGTTAATCATCCTCCTTTCGAAATAAATCCTGGCGCGAAAAAGTTAACTATTCTCATTCTTAAGAGAGATGACTTTTGTTGTTTGCCTTTATGTCTACTCTGCAAGAAAGACTACTGTGTGGGAACTGGTAGTTTTCTATGACATTAAGGGGAAATGCTGTATAGGTGAGATTTACATATTATTTCTCCGCAACGCCTAAGCTATCGGCATTTAGAAATATTGAGCGTATTTCCTAAACACCATTTTTAGGAGAAAATCACATGGCTATGACAGTGGAAACAGCCCAGTTAAATAACCAAAGCATTTTGGAAAATTTTGGTTTAGTTGAAGAACTTGACGAACAAGCAGCGGAAATAATTTCTGGCGGCAAGGAATTTATAATTAAAAACAACACAAGCCGCTCCATTTATCACAGATTAGATAATTCTTATTATCTAATTACACCAGGTGAAGAACGGAAATATACTAGCGATACAGGAATAATTGAATTTGATGCTGATAAGAGATTTTTCTACTATAAGCCTAAATCTATGCCGTTGGATGAGACACTAGAATATGAATTTAAAGACAACACTAGCAATCCCTATGATACCAATCTCAGTCCAGTATGATAATCTGATTTTTCACATTATGTGAAAACATCAACACATGACCTAAACCCCTACTATAGCCAGGGATATTTAAAAGTATCTTCCCTTCTCTCTCCTACAAAAAGGTGTGGGGGGAGATGTTTATAAAGGGGTTTTTTAGATTTTGTTAAAGTCAAAATAAAAAATAAAACTTGTATGACTTGCATTGCTAAATATTCATTTTCTGATATATTAGAAATAGGGGAGTTAAGCATATCTTCTCGAAATAAATCCTGACACAGAAAAGTTAACTACTATTACTTTTAGTAGAGATAAATTTTGTTTTTACCTTTATGTCCTCTCTGCAAGAACGACTACTGTGTGGGAACGGCTAGTCTTCTATGACATTAAGGGTAAACACCGTAGAGGTGAGATTTACATATTATCTATCACCAACGTCTAACCTATCGGTGTTGACAAATATTGAGCGTATTTCCTAAACACCAACTTTTAGGAGAAAATCACATGACTATGACAATGGAAAAAGCCCAGTTAAATAACCAAAGCATCTTGCAAAACTTTGGTTTGGTGGAAGAAATTGATGAACAAACTGCGGAAATAATTTCTGGCGGAAAAAGCAAAAAATTTACGATTAAAAATAACACAACCAATGCTATTGATTACACAATAGATGACGTTAAGTGGAACATAGCACCCGGTGGAACAAACAATATCTACACCGATTACAGCGGGAAAGTATCCTTTGACAAAGATACTCGAGCCAATGAAATAAATGTGGGGCGAGAGTCCTTGAAAGATGGTCAAAACTATGAATTTAAACTCGATGCTGGTAATCCGGATATCATCAATCTCTCTAAAATCTAATCGTGGGGAACAGGTAACAGTTGAAGGTAAGTAAATCGGCATTAAAGAAGCGATATATGTGACGAAATATAAATCCAACGGATACCTTATAAATAGGTTGTTTCAAGGTTTTTATAAAACTAAATATATATCACTTTTATCGTGCCGACTTACTTATCTAAATATTGCCAAATTTTCATGCTGGTTAGGTTAAAATGCAAGTAGGGCTTGCTTAAAAAGTGGGAAACCCCAAGTATTTTGAAATACTTTAGGCAAAAACGTTGCACTTTTTAACCATCAAAAAACATGAAATCCTTATCTGTTCCAATACTGTTCGGTTAAAGAAATATAGGTTGGGTTGAGCGACAGTAAAACCCAACATTATCAAGGATTTTGTCGGGTTATGCCTTCGGCACGCTTCGTGAACGTTCCTCAACCCAACCTACCATATAACTTTTTTACTTGTAGAGACGTTCCATGAAATGTCTCTACATCTAATTCATACTTCAATTATGCAACGCCTCAATTTCTTTCACTGTAATTTTCGCCCCAATAATTACGTCTGTAAATGAAATACAAAATTGTCCTTCAACACAGTGAAGAAGATTGTGGTGCAGCCACTTTAGCTACGATTTCCCAACACTACGGACGCACATTTACCCTCAACCGCGTGCGGGAAGCTGTTGGTACTGGGGCGAGAGGAACTACTCTATTGGGATTAAGGCGAGGTGCAGAAGCCTTGGGATTCCATAGCCGGCAAGTTAAAGCTACTCCCCAACTCATCAACCAATTAGATCAAGCTCCTTTACCTGCGATTATTCACTGGAAAGGCTACCACTGGGTAGTATTATATGGTCAAAAAGGCAATAAATATGTCATTGGCGATCCTGGTGTTGGTATCCGTTACCTGACTCACGAGGAGTTAATTAAAGGTTGGAATAATGGGGTGATGCTGCTACTCCTTCCCGATGAAAGCCGCTTTTATCAACAAGAATCAGATAAAATTGGCGGTTTTGGGCGTTATTTACAACGGGTTTATCCTTATCGCTTTATTATCGCCCAAGCAATTTCCCTCAATATTGCGATCGGTCTACTTTCCCTTGCATCTCCCTTTATGATGCAACTACTCACCGATGATGTCTTAGTCCGAGGAGATACTCAACTATTAACTACCGTTGCTATTGGCGTAATCACTCTGAATTTAATTAGAAGCGCCATTAGTTTAGTACAATCGCACCTCATCGGTTATTTCAGCCAAAGATTGCAATTAGGACTAATTCTAGAATACGGGCGCAGACTCTTACATTTACCCCTATCTTATTTTGAAGGACGACGCAGTGGGGAAGTTGTCAGCCGCATTGCAGATGTTCACGCTATCAATAACTTAGTTTCCCAGATTGTTCTCGGATTACCCAGTCAATTTTTTATTGCTGTAGTCTCCTTGGGCTTTATGCTTTTTTACACTTGGGAGTTAACTCTAGCTTCTATAGTTGCATTTCTCATAATCACGGCTGTTAACTTACTTTTCTTACCAGCACTGCGCCAAAAAACCCGCAATATGATTGTTTCTGGTACAGAAAACCAAGGCTTTTTGGTAGAAACATTTCGCGGAGTACAAGTTTTAAAAACTACCCAAGCTACACCCCAAGCCTGGGAAGAATATCAAGGAAATTTTGGTCGTCTGGCTAACTTGGGCTGGAGTACCATGCAGTTAGGACTCTACAGCAGCACAGTTACAAGTGTTTTTTCGACATTTATTAATATTGGTATTCTTTGGATTGGTAGCTATTTAGTAATTAATCGGACTTTGACAATTGGACAATTGATTGCCTATAACGGCATGAGTAGCAATTTTCTCGGATTTTTGAGTTCTGCCATCGATTTAGTAGATGATTTTATCACCTCCCAAATAGTTATTCAACGTCTGACAGAAGTTCTTGATGCTACCCCAGAAGATGAAAATGATGTTAAAAAGCAGTGGGTAGAAATTCCTGCTAATGCAGATATCGTCTGCACGGAAATTAATTTTCACCACACAGGGAGGGTTGATTTACTGCAAGATTTTTCTGTAACTATTCCTGGCGGAAAAGCAATTGCTCTAATTGGTAAATCTGGTTGTGGTAAAAGTACCCTAGCAAAATTGATTCCTGGTTTATATACAATTCAATCAGGAAATATTCGCTATGGTTTTTATAACCAGCAAGATATATCTTTGGAATGTTTGCGGCAACAGGTGGTTTTAATACCACAAGAAGCCCATTTCTGGAGTCGGTCTATTCTGGATAATTTCCAATTTAGTTATCCTCACCTTAGTTTTAGAGATATTATTATCGCCTGTCAAATTACTGGTGCAGACGAATTTATCAGGGAGCTACCTGATAAATACCAAACTGTCTTAGGAGAATTTGGGGCTAATCTTTCTGGTGGACAAAAGCAAAGATTAGCTATAGCTAGAGCCATAGTTACTAACCCACCTATTTTAATTTTAGATGAGTCTACCAGCGCCCTCGATCCAGTGAGTGAAGCACAAATACTAGATAGGCTTTTAGAGTATCGCCAGGGTAAAACTACTATTTTTATTAGTCATCGTCCTAGAGTTATCCAGCGTGCAGATTGGATTATTTTTCTAGAACAAGGACGGTTAAAAAATCAAGGGACAGTAGAAGATTTGCGACAAGTGAATGGAGAGCATTTAGACTTTTTGGATGATGTAATTTTGAGTATTTCAGACGCGATAAATCGCGTCTCTACATGAGGGTTTTGGGCTTAAATGAACTGTATTGGCTAATATCCTCACCTGTTTTTCAATTTTGAAGTGTCTAACTATGGTTAACGTTCACAACACAGACTTTTTACAACCAATTCAAACAGATGAATTTCTCCCACCAATTAGTCGTTGGATTACCTTTGGTGGGCTATTTGTTCTCTGCGTTTTGGGACTAGCGATTCCCGTTGCCACAGTCGCCAAATATAAAGTGACAGTGAAAGGGCAGGCAGTTGTCCGTCCATCTGGAGAAGTGCGAATTGTGCAGGCGGCAACTGAAGGCCAAGTTATGCAGATTCATGTCAAAGAAAATCAAGTTGTCAAAGCCGGAGATGCGATCGCTATCATTGACGACTCCCGCTTACAAACTAAAAAAAGCCAACTGCAAACTAATATTCAGCAAGCTAAGTTGCAGCTAGTGCAAATAAACGCTCAAATTCAAACGTTTAACAGTCAAATCCGCGCTGAAACTGTTAAAGTTGCCCGGATTATCACTGCTACTGAGGTTGCATTAAGCGATCGCCAGCGCCAATATCAGGATAAAAAAATTACCACTGTGGCTGAATTCCAAGAAGCTCAAGCTAATCTCCATTCTACTAGGGCAGCCTTGAATGCAGCGAAGTTAAAGCAAAAGCGATATGAGAGTGTAGCGGAAGCATTATCTAGTGATAAATTAGAGGAAGCACAGTTAGCTACAAAACAGCAAGAAGAAGCTGTATCTGCTGCGATCGCTAAAAAGCAACGTGCCAAAGCCGCCTTAAATCCCAGTCATGCAGAAGTAGAAATTGCTACTGAGCGGATAGCCCAAGAAAAAGCCGCAGGTGAAAGTAACAAAGCAGCTTTAGACAAAGAACTGCAAGGAATTATCAAGCAACGGATTGAAGTAGAAAAACAGCTAGAGCGCGATATTAGCGAACTAAAGCAAGTGGAAATTGAACTTCATCACACCACTATTGCTGCTACTACTGATGGTATTATTTCTCAGATAAACTTGCGTAACCCCGGTCAAACTGTGCGTCCTGGTGAAGAAGTCTTGCAGATTGTCCCCAGTTATGCGAAGCAGATTGTCAAGGCAGCAGTGGCATCTGAAGATAAAAGTAAGCTCAAAATTGGTCAGCAAGTTCAAATGCGGGTTAGTGCTTGCCCTTACCCAGATTATGGTACTCTCAACGGTAAAGTCGAGGCGATTTCTCCAGATGCCATGACTCCCCCAACAAATAGCACAAATGGATCTTTTCCCCATGCCAATACCACTCCGAAAGCGGCTGTCGCAGGTGCTTTTTATCACGTGACTATTGAGCCGGAAAGTCTGGTTTTAGGTAAAGGCAAAAATCTGTGTCCCATTCAATTGGGAATGGAAGGTAGAGTGGATATTATTTCTCGTGAAGAAACAGTACTGCAATTTTTCTTGAGAAAAGCGAGGTTAATTGCAGATGTGTAATCCTAAACGAAATAATTACAATTTCAGGACTTACGTAACTGGCACAGCGCGATAGCTTCGCTCTTCTGTCGCTTTGGTAATGTAGAGGAGAATTGACTCAAAATCTTGACGAATTTTAGCAAATTGTTTTACCCAAGTGTTAGAAGCAGCGATCGCACTTGCTTGTTGTTGACGTGTCGCTGCAATTTACATAACGATCCTGGCAGTATGGTTAAGAGAAGACGCAAAGCCGGGTTGTGCATTTGTTATTGATTTACAATATGCAGGGCATTTGGTCAAAATAGCTCCGCACGAAAAGTTTACAAATGATACGTTTAATAGCAGAAAAATATGAATAAGCTCATCTTAATTACAGGCATAAGCAAAGGTCTAGGTTATGCGATGACCGAGCGTTTTATTCAAGAGGGACATACTGTTATTGGTTGCGCTCGTTCATCAGATGCTATCCAGAAAATAAGCCAGAAGTTTAGTGCGCCCAACGATTTCACATCTGTAGACGTGGCAAATGAACAGCAAGTAGAAAAATGGGCAGAACATATACTTCACAAATATGAACCACCAGATATAGTGATTAATAATGCGGCAATTACTAATTACCCAGCACCTTTGTGGGAAATACCATCCGAAGAATTTTCCGATGTAATAGATATCAATATCAAAGGAGTAGTGAATATAATTCGCCATTTCGTACCAGCAATGGTGAAAAACAAACGGGGTATTATTGTTAACTTTAGTTCTGGCTGGGGACGTTCGACTTCAGCCCAAGTTGCACCATACTGTGCTTCCAAGTGGGCAATAGAAGGATTAACTCGTTCTTTAGCACAAGAATTGCCAACTGGTATGGCCGCTATACCCCTCAATCCAGGGATTATTCATACAGATATGCTCTCTATTAGCTTTGGAGAAGAAGCTGCTAATTATACACCCGTGTCAGATTGGGTATTGAAAGCTGTGCCATTTATTCTCAAGTTAAAACCCAAAGATAACGGGATTCCCTTGACTGTAAATTAATGTGAGTTCGAAGTCTATTTGACCTCTCCCCCAGCCCCTCTCCGTGTGCGAGCTACGGTGTACACACAAGTCTATTAATCTGCACGTTTGATACATCGCTCTGCACATTTGATGCATCGCCCTGCACATTTGATACATCGCTCTGCACCTTTGTTGCATCGCCCTGCGCCTTTGTTGCATTGCCCTGCACCTTTGTTGCATTGACCTACAAAAATTAACCCACCCTACGTTATACAACAACTTTAAAAGACTTATGTGTACTCCGTAGTGGGCAGGGAGAGGGGAAAAG
>NZ_JADEXU010000143.1 GCF_015206895.1 Nostoc sp. LEGE 12450
GTCCAAGGGTACGTAATTGAGCCAATGCTTCTGAATTCAGCTTGGGTAAATCCGGGTATAGTTCTAGCAACGCTTCGAAAATTTCCACAAGTTTGACAGCATCAATTCCCAAATCTGTCTCTATATCCATCGACAAATCTAACATTGTTGTCGAATAGCCTGTCTTTTCACTAACGACATTGAACACAATGTTAGTAAGCTCTGGAGATGAGGGGGATGGTGGGGATGGTGGGGATGAGGAAGGTATTGCTGTTACTCCTCCATTTCCCTCATCTCTCTCATCTCCCTTATCTTCCCCATCTCCTTCTGCTCCCTGCTCAAGCCTGCTCCCTGACTCATTTGGGGCGTTGACAAAGCCCGTCGCAGGCATCGCACCAGAAATCTCAGATGCAATTTTCCCCATATATTCAGCTATTTGAGCCAGCGTGCGTAGCTGTCCTACTTCTTCGGGATCCGGCTTGGGCAAATCGGGATATAGTTCTAACAACGCTCCGAGAATTTCTACACGTTTGATCGAATCAATCCCCAAATCTGCTTCGATATCCATCGTTAGCTCTAACATCTCTGTTGGATAGCCGGTTTTATCACTAACGATATTAATTAAAGTTTCACTCAGGGTAGCTTGATCGATGATTACTAGTGGTTCGGGTGCAATTTCTATAGGTGCAGTATTCTCCTTTAATGGAGTAACGTCCAGAACTGCTGTTGCTTGATGATATGCGCCATTACCATTACCATTTGTGCCGTTACCATTAATTGAAACTGGCTCAGATTTAGTGGCAAATCCGTTACTCGGTAAAGCAATCGGTGCAGTCTCCCGAACAGGATTATCCTCTTCGACTGGTGGAGCTACTGGACTTGGTTGATAATTGACTGGCGGTATCAGATTCTGTTGAGTGGTATTGCTGGGCGACGGTTGATAATTTCGCTGAAGCAATTGGAAAAAGTTGTTAGTGTATTCTTGCTGATAGTTGAGATATTGCTCATGGATACGGAGACTATCAGTTTGATGCTCGTGAAACCGCATGATGCTGCGCTCTGAACTGGAGATTACCAGTTGCTGTGTTTCTGTATGTGGTTCGCTGAATTTACTATTTCCCCACACCGCATGTTGTTGCTCCATGAGTTGGAAGAAGGTTTTAGTATATTCTGTCTGATTGTTTAAAGATTGTTCATGAACCTGCAAGATTTCATGTTGATTGCGACTGAAATCAATCAGGGAGTATTCTAAGTTATCTATAGCTCTTAAATAACTTAGAGGAAGTTCTGAACTAGGTTGCAAAGACTTGATATCGAGTTGATCTGATTGCCCATTCTGCACAGATTTCACTCCACCGTTGACTGTTACTTTCTCTGCTGAATGAGAGGGGTTAGCTGTTACTGAGTGAGGTTTATTGCCATTTCCAACGGGAGAGTGACCGTTAACTGCTACCTTCTCTGCTGAATGAGAGGGGTTAGGTATTGCTGAGTGAGGTTTATTGCCATTTCCAACGGGAGATTGGCCGTTGACAGCTACCTTCTCTGTGGAATGAGAGGGGTTAGGTATTGCTGAGTGAGGTTTATTGCCATTTCCAACGGGAGAGTGACCGTTAACTGCTACCTTCTCTGCTGAATGAGAGAAGTTAGGTTTATTACCATTAACATGATGCCCATTTTGCATAGCTTTTTCAAAGGACTGCTTGGTTTTATCCGATACATAATTAGTGCTATTTAAACGGACATTCAAGAGCTGATTTGGAGAAGCTTCTGGGATTTTGTACTCCAGTTGATAGGGGTCTAAGTTTTGCAAAGGTAATCCAGCAACGCGTAACTGTAGAACAGCTTGCCGCAAAGTGCGATCGCTATCTTTGAGATGGCTAGCATTTAAAGCTACAGCTAAATGAGGGCGATCGCACAGGATATCTTTGACCAAGTTGGTGAGAACGCTTCGCGGCCCAAATTCAATAAAGCAGTAACCGCCTTCAGCGTAAATATTTTCAATTTCTTGCTTAAACAGCACCTGATTTTTCAGGTGTTCTTTGAGGAGTTTTTGAATGACTGGCGGCTCATTCGGGTAACGCTTCCCGGTAACATTTGTATAAACCGGGATTTGTGGCTCATTAAAAGTAACTTTCTCAATTGCTCTAGCAAAGGGTTGCTGTGCATAAGCTACTAATGGAGTGTGAAATGCTGCGGAAACTCCTAACAAAATGCTAGAGAACCCTTGAGTTTTCAGAGCCTCCTGTACATTAGCAATTTCAGCTTTCGTCCCTGCTAACACCATCTGATTTGGAGAATTCAAGTTAGCAATGGTGACTTGCGGGAAATTCTGAATTAGTTCTGTAACCTGATTTACATCCCCTTTCACCGCCAACATTGCTCCCGCATCCAACAGAGGATCTTTTGGTGCAGCCATCGCTTGACCTCTAGCTTTGACCAAGAAAAGGTAATCTTTCTCATTCAAAACTCCCGCAGCCCACAAAGCAGTCAGTTCTCCAAAGCTATGTCCGGCCACGAAATCTGGCTTAAACCCAGCCTGTTGCAATATCTTGTACAAACCAGCGCTAAAAGCTCCAATGGCCGGCTGTGCGTATTCTGTTTGCTGCAACACCTTCATCTGGGCAGTCTTTTGATCTAGATCAAACACAGGGTTCGGGAAAACAACCTCCGAAAGGGGCTGCAAACCGTCTTCACGTAAAAGGTTATCAATTTGAGCATAAGTCTGCCCCAAGTCAGGGAAGTTAATTAGGAGTTCCCGACCCATTTCTAAGTATTGCGAACCTTGCCCAGAAAATAGGGCAACCACCTTCCCCTCTGTTGCTATGCCAGTTTTGCGATAGTAAATTCCTTGGGGATATTCCCATGATTCTGCTTGCAGTTTGCTTGTGAGCAAGTCAATACTTGTTTGCAGCAAGTCACAAGCTTGAGTCAGAGAATCAGCAACAAACCCAAGTCTGGCATTTGTAACCGGAATTTCTAAAGATTGAGAAGCCGCAATCAATTCTGTATAAAGCTGTTCTCCCGTATCTGATTGCAATTGCTGTCTAATTTCTTGAATGCGCGATAACAATTCTTCAGGTGTTGACGCAAATAGCAACACTGACTGAGAAGGTTTGTGTAAACGATAGGGTTGCTGATGTTGACTTGTGTATTCTTCCAAAACGACGTGATAATTTGTGCCACCAAAGCCAAAAGAACTTACCCCTGCACGTCTTGGTTGGTCATCGCCGCTAATCCAAGGTCTGGTTTCGGTATTTAAATAAAATGGGGAACTATCAATATCTAATTTAGGATGCGGTTTGGTGACATTAATCGTGGCTGGTAATACTTTGTGGTGTAAAGCTAAAGCCGTTTTGATTAGACTTGCCGCACCCGCAGCAGCTTTTGTATGTCCAATCTGCGATTTGACAGTTCCAAGAGCAATATGTTGTTTTTTGGGATTGTTCTCGCCAAAAACTTCTTTTATAGATGAGAATTCGGCGGGATCTCCAGCCATAGTACCAGTGCCGTGTGCTTCAATCAAACCAACACTTGTAGGCGAAAATCCGGCATCTTCATAAGCACGATGCAAAGCTCTCATTTGACCTTCTGGACGCGGTGCATAGATGCTTTTATAGCGCCCATCGCTAGAAGTACCAATGCCTTTAATGACTGCATAGATCCGGTCATTATCTCGCTGGGCATCCTCAAGACGCTTCAGGACTAACATTCCCACACCTTCACCCAGCATCATCCCATCAGATTCTGCATCGAAAGGTTTGACATTCTCACCTTGGGAAACAGCAGGAGTTTTGCTGAAGCACATGTAGGCCATAATTGAGTTGTCGGTGTCAACTCCGCCAGTGATCATCATATCGGCTCGATGCTCAATTAGCTCGCTCATTGCCATTTTGAGGGCACCCAATGAACTCGCACAGGCCGCATCTACTACACAGTTAGTCCCGCCCAAATCTAGGCGGTTAGCAATTCTTCCTGTAACTACGTTTGCCAGCATACCGGGGAAGGCGTTCTCATCCCACTGCACATAAGCACTTTTGACTTTCTCAATGATTTTTTGTGTATCTTCATCAGATAAGCCACTGCCTTTGAGGACTTTTTCCCAGATCGGGTACTGCATTCTCGCAGTCAGAGGAACCGCCAACTGTCTGCCTAGTGCCACACCTAAGATTACACCAGTGCGTTGGCGAAGGCGATCGTAGATATCGCTGTTAAACTGTCGAGATTCGCCGTAACCTGCATCTTCCATCGCTGCTTTCGCAACAATCAGACCTAGCAATTGCGATATATCTGTGACTTCTAGGCTGTTGGGTGGCAGCCCAAATTCCATCGGATTGAAATTGACATCCGGGATAAATCCGCCTCTTTTACAATAGGTCTTATCAGGTGTTCTGGGGTTAGGATCGTAATAATCCTCTACACTCCAACGCGAAGAGGGAACATCAGTAATACAATCAACTTTGTGAATTATTTTTTCCCAATATTCCTGTAAATTTTTGGATTGGGGAAAGATAGAAGCCATCCCAATAATTGCAATATCTGTTTTTTGCTGAGGTCTATTTATTTCGCTGGTTAACGGTGCATTCTCAACCATAACTTTTTTCACCTGTATGAGCTTTAGTAGAGCCTGTTCACAATTGCTAACTTCTTCTTGCAACTGTGCTAAAACAGCTTCAATTCTAGAAGCAGTCATGACTTTTTCTTCACTATTAGATTTTTGAGATGTAAAGATGATAATAAAATTACCATCTCTA
The DNA here is from genome assembly GCF_015206895.1 of Nostoc sp. LEGE 12450. Lineage (GTDB taxonomy): Bacteria > Cyanobacteriota > Cyanobacteriia > Cyanobacteriales > Nostocaceae > Nostoc. Next base: position 4,731 of record NZ_JADEXU010000143.1, read on the forward strand.
CAAATAGAGAAAGGCGCGATTATTTTTTAGGTAAGGCTAGGGGCTATTGATGGTAAGCGAGATGCCTTTACTTGAGGTTCAGAAGCTATAAACAAGACTTCAAGAGATTTTAGTGATGATATTCTGAAGTCTCAATGTAGAATTCAGATTTCTTTTGTGCTAAAGAATTGTTCTAAATTAGAAATGGCTTCAAAGTTACAACATAAGTTGTTAATCAGATATAAATTGGATGTTTTCATCCAGTTAACATCTCAACTTATCAATCGTAGTTAATATTAGGCTGTTTAACTATCCATTACAATTGATATACAACTTATATACAACGGTATAGCTCTTGAGAGGTAAAATCTCATTAGGCATAATTTCTTAGTCCATTTCAATAACGGTACTAGTAGCCTATCAGCCCGATCTCTTTTTGTCTCTGACTCTGTGTTCTCTGTGCCTCTGTGGTTCATCTCATTAAATTTGCTGGGTAAATAAGTTTATGGTTAGAATCTTCTAAGCGCCTTAATGATTAGTGCAAACCCTCAAAATTAGCTTAGAAAAGTGCATTTTCTGATTGCAATTTGAGAAGTGAATCAGAACCTAGATATAAACTTATACAGAATCGTTTTCGGAATTCAAATTGTCGTCTCCTTTATTACTTATCGTCTGGTTTTGAGCAGCAGCTAATAGCTTTTGCTCAAGCCTACTAATACTAATTCCCAGCTCAGAAGCTTTTTTTGTTTTCCACTCTTCTAGCTCACAATCATGTTGATTGAGCCATTCACGCACCGCAACGCGGGCCATCTCAGCTTTGCGAAGAGTCTGGCGAGCTGCATGAAAAATCAGTCGCTGGTTATCAAAGCTTGGCAATGAGAGCATGAATCGCTGTAGTTTCATTTTATCTGGGGTCTTTAGAGGGCGATCGCTGTCACTCACATAACTATTAGAACTCTTTCTTTTCAATTAGTATGTCACATAACAAAAATACATTACTCGAATTGCATACAAATTGCATATATCTTCAATTTAGTACTCACCTCTTACTCGAAAAAATACTGAAAAAAAGTATTACAATATCAACAACATTAGGCTGCTATTAATTTATTTACTTATTGAAAAATAGAGATGATAGCTACTGAAACAAGCTAAGTGCCTGTGAGTTAATGCTATAGTTTTTACATCTATCCAAAAGTTGATTTATTTCTTTTGAAGATTGTGTATTAATCAATAAGATATTTTTAAAGGATTTTTATTCCCAAAGAAGTAATTCTGTCTGCAATGTAACAATAACCACTAGCAACTATATCTAAAGAATGAAAAATACTAGCGAACAACAGACCCAACATAAAGCAAAGAGTTATTTTGATATGCTGAGTAACAGCGAGGACATAACAGTGTTAAAAATTGGTCAAAGAACGCAATTATTTTTTATTAATTGTATCGATTACATTGCTATTTATTTCGCTTCACAACTGTTGCATATAGGTTGCAATTGAGTATCAATCAGTTTATCGTAAGTGATTAAATAATGTAATTCAATACTGTTTGTTTAAGAAGTTGGAGAGATACATAAATAAGGAGAATAAAAATATAAATTCACCTGATTGCTGGTCACTCTATACATTCATAAACGCGCAGTATGACAATGTGATTTAATGCAATGAACCGTATTGTATGAAGCCTTCTGCATAATTAGACTGTCACGAAAATATAAGGGTTTGCTGGCATGAGACTATCTGAGCTAGATCCACTCATCCCGCTAATAGAGTTAAGAGAAGAACTCCTGAAGCTACCAAAAGGCTACTCATTTTATGAAGATGAACTGGTAGATTTTTTATCTCGACGAAGATGGCCTGAAAGTAATCGCCGCATCGATCGGACAACTTTCTGGCGGTGGAGAAATGACAACGGCATTGAACATCAAAAAGTATTTAGTCGATTGGATATCTTGAAACTCTGCCAAATTTGCGACCACTATCGCATAGATGGAACTCGCAACGAATATCTGGCGATCGTTAAAAGTAAAAAAGAGGCGGTTCTTAACAAATAAAGCTACCTCTGGCTAGATACATAAAGTACCAAACTGCTTCATCTAAAGTTAATTTACTAACAGATTTATGGATCGATATGATTGATGTTAGTAATATCTAGCTTTGGGAGATACCCCAACCCCCCTTAAAAGGGGGGCTTAATTCACTCATTCAAAATAGTTACTTTTACCCGCTTCAAGCTGAATTAGAGTGTTTATCTTGGCAATGATATAAGGTCTAATTTCATCTCTGCTATTTCTGAATAATTTCGAAAGGCCTTGTTCTCAGACATCGCTAATTTGGAATAGGTAATTATGGTACAAAAACAAAAACAGTCATTCATCAAACCATTAATTAAGCCTGTAGTTTGGTGGCCAGTTATATTAGCAACTACTATGACTCTAGCTACTGGTGCAGCCTCTTTCTATACCTTTTCACGATTTCAGTTGTCCTCGAAAGTGCAACCTCTAGCTACCCCACGTAGTTCTCCTAAAATGACTACTATTGCAGCATTAGGACGTTTAGAACCTCAAGGAGAGGTCATTCGTTTATCGGCTCCAGAGTCCCAAGGTGGTGTTAGGGTAACAAAACTTATGGTAAACAAAGGAGATAAAGTGCGACAGGGGCAAGTAGTTGCAATGCTTGACAGTTACTTTCCTCGTCTTGCAGCTTTAGAAAAAGCCCAACAACAAGTCTTAGTTGCTCAAGCTAGCCTTAACCAGGTAAAAGCTGGCGCAAAAGCTGGAGATATCTCTGCACAAAAAGCAACCATTGCTCGTTTAGAAGCTGAGTTGCGCGGAGAAACTTCTGCCCAAGAAGCAACGATCGCTCGCTTACAGGCTGATTGGCGGAATGCTGAAAGCGAAAATCAGCGATATCAGCAGCTATATAAAGATGGTGCGATTTCAGCCTCCGACGCAGATACTAAACGTTTGCGAGTCGATACAGTTCAACAGCAACTCAATGAAGCTAAAGCTTCTCTCAAGCGCAGTATAGAAACTCTTCAAAAGCAGTTAATAGAGGCTAAAGCCAGACTCAAGAGTATTGCTGAGGTTCGTCCTACCGATATAGCAGCAGCACAAGCTGATGTCGAAAATGCCTTAGCCTCAGTTAACCAGGCTAAGGCAGAGTGGGATTTAAGTATTGTGCGATCGCCCATAACCGGGCAAATCATGAAAATTAATACTTGGCCTGGAGAAATTATCGGCACTACAGGAATAGCTGATTTAGGTCGCACACAACAGATGTATGTGGTAGCAGAAGTCTATGAAACTGATATTAAAAAAGTACGTATCGGTCAATCTGCGATTATTACTAGTGATGCTTTACCAGGGAAACTACGAGGGAAAGTTACAGATATTGGTTTACAAGTTGGCAAACAAAATATCTTTAACAACAATCCTCAAGCAGACACAGATAACAAAATAGTTGATGTAAAAATTCGTATTGATAATCTTCAAGATAACCAACGAGTTGCTGGGCTGACTGATTTACAGGTAGAGGTAATTATTGATATTTAAAACTTCTCAAGAAAGCTTTGTTAACTCATTGAATATCCCTGGCCTACCTAATACTAATTCGTAATTGACTACGCTTTAACAGAAAATTCTTGATTCAAACAAAGCATTCTTTCTTAATTTAGTCTAATTTCCACCCTTGAGGTTTACTAAATGATTCTCAATATCCCCTTAGCTTGGTTACAACTAGCCAGACAAAAAATTCGCTTTCTTGTAGCTTTGGCTGGGATTGCTTTTGTTGCAGTTCTCATGTTTATGCAAATTGGTTTTCAAGCTGCTCTTTATGACAGTGCCACGCAGTTGCATAAGAATCTAGAAGGAGACTTATTTTTAATCAGTGCCCAATATAAATCTCTAACGTCAAATCAAAGCTTTCCTCGCTCACGCTTATATCAAGTATTAGGCTTTGATAATGTCGAATCAGTTAGCCCGTTATATGTGCAATTCGCCAAATTTAAAAATCCCAACAATGGTCTAAAGTTTCCATTATATGTGCTGGGATTTGACCCAGTTAAATCAATTTTCAAATTCCCACATATCGACGAAAAGCTCGATCTAATCAGAATCCCTAATATCGTTTTATTTGATCGCGATTCTCGACCAGAATTTGGAGCGATCGCTAAAGATTTTGAACAAGGTAAAGTCATAAAAGTTGAAATATTCAGCTACACTGGATTAGTTGGTTACAAAGTTAAGATTGGTGGTTTATTTCGCCTCGGCCCTTCTTTTGGTGTTGATGGAAATTTAATCGTTAGTTCTTCAACTTTCCTCAGAATATTTCAAGATCGTCCGGCACAAAAGATAGATATAGGATTAATTAAACTCAAACCTAATACCGACCAACAAAAAGTTTTTGCAGATTTATCAGCCAACTTACCCAAAGATGTAAAAGTAATTACTCGCAAAGATTTTATTGCTTTGGAAAAAACTTATTGGTCTCTTAGGACACCCATTGGATTCGTATTTAATCTGATGGTATTAATGGGGTTTGTTGTTGGTGTGATCGTTGTTTATCAAATTCTTTATAGCAATATTTCTAGTCATTTAACTGAATATGCAACCTTAAAAGCAATGGGATTCAAAAACAAATACTTATTAAGTGTAGTTTTTCAACAAGCTTTAATCTTAGCATCTCTAGGTTATATTCCAGGTTTGGCTATATCTCTAGCCTTATATGATATATCAAAGAATGCTACTAAATTACCAGTTATTATGAGTACAGATAAAGCCATTCTAGTATTGATATCAGCAACATTAATGTGCTTAACTTCTGGATTCTTATCTACAAACAAACTCCGAAAAGTAGATCCAGCAGATATTTTTTAATTTTACATAGCAGTCCGCTTTAATTTCTGTTCTTGCAGCGCAAGTGCGATAGGTAGTTAATAGACAATAAAGCTCTTTGAGTTGTACCTAGCTTCGCAAAAATCAAATATGAGTCATATATATCTGAGAAAATCATGAAAACAAAGTTTATTGTGAATATTAGCGATCTGAATCACTACTTCGGCGAGAAAAAAGTACGAAGTCAAATATTGTTCGATATTAATTTTAATATCAAATTTGGAGAAATTGTGATTATGACTGGGCCATCAGGTTCAGGAAAAACAACTTTACTAACTTTAATTGGTGGGTTACGGTCTGTACAAGAGGGAAGCCTTCAATTTTTAGGTCAAGAGCTTTCTGGAGCTAGTAACGAGCAATTAGTTAAAGTACGCCGCCACATTGGATATATTTTCCAAGCTCATAACTTATTAGATTTCTTAACAGCCAGACAAAATGTTCAAATGTCCCTAGAATTACATAAAAATATTTCTGAATGGGAAGCTCGCAGCAAATCAGAAGCTATACTAAATGCCGTTAAATTGGAGAATAGAGTTAATTATTACCCATCTGATCTCTCAGGGGGGCAAAAACAACGGGTAGCAATTGCTCGTGCTTTAGTAAGTCATCCAAAATTGGTTTTAGCTGATGAGCCTACAGCTGCTTTAGACAGTAAGACAGGCCGAGATGTTGTCACCCTAATGCAGAAACTAGCTAAAGAACAGAATTGTGCTATCTTAATGGTCACTCATGACAACAGAATTTTAGATATTGCCGATCGCATAATTCAGATGGAAGATGGTTATCTGGTCAAAGAGGTTTGTCACCTACCAAATGGATGATAACCAAATACCTGTAAAATTTGAATATGTCTTTAGCAATACTAATTTAGTTTAATTTTGCTACAAATATCCAGCAGCGAAGTACAGGTTAAAGAATTTGTATCAGTCATTATAGTGAAACAATATTCCTTAAGTCTAGAGTAAGACACATCTGGAGTATGAAGTTATAAGTTCTCAGGTGAAATAATATTATAGAGTATTTTTAAATACAGTCTTGGGCTTTTTTGCCAGCATTTAGCTGCTTATCTTTAATTAAGATGTATCTAAAATAAAAATAAATAAAAAATCAACTCCTCGAAAAATCCAAAAATCGTTGTATTCATTACAATTGCTACAGAAGCTTATGCTTAAAGATTTGATTTTTTGTCTACAAGAAGCAGCTTTATACCTTATATTCAAAAAATCTCGAACACCTCAAGATCCTTCCGAATGTTTTGTGAACCCTCCCTGTGGATGTGCTAATCCAGGGCAATATATCCAGTGTGAAGATTGTGATTATCTTGAGTCCTGCTTATCGGATTGTAAGCTGCAAAATATTTCGTGATTTTCATGTTCACAGACTAAATTTAATTAATATAAAAGTAATGCCTGCGATAGAAGTAGGTTTACTCCTATGGGAGAAGTGTGAAAAAAAACTAGCTGTTATGTTAATTAGGAATGAAAAAACAATTCATAATAAGTAATTAAAAAATAGAGCGCAAGTGAATATAAATATTTTTACATTCAGTAAGTATTACTTTTTATTCCTTGCTTTTTTGCGGACAAGCGGCTTTAGTCGTAGCTTCTCAATCATGAGATGTAAGTAATTACTGATTATGAATTAGTTTGAATCTGATGAATATTTATGTGTTATGGAAGCTTTAAATGCTTTCAATTTTTCCAACAAAAACTAAGTGAAAAACTTCTGAATCTATACTTGGCGATCAAAAGTTACCTAACTTAGCACTGGATTAAGTAGGAAATATCAGTTTTGAACATCAATCAACCACAGAAATCTAAAACATAAAAGGGACTATGACCATGAAGCCTTTTAATTTATCTAAAACTGTTCTGGCTACTGCCTTTGCCATCAGTTTCGCTTCTGTATCTTTACCTCCTTCTGTTTTTGCCCAAAGCGGAGGCTCAGGTAGTGGAGGTTCTAGTAGTGGCAGTAGTTCAGGTACTGGAAGTACAGGTACTGGCTCAGGGACTGGCTTAGGTTCTGGAACAACAGGCACTGACTCAGGTTCTGGAACAACAGGTACTGGCTCAGGTTCTGGCACAGGTTCTGGCTTAGGTACTGGAACTACGGGTACTGGCTCAGGTACTGGAACTACGGGTACTGGTTCAGGTTCTGGCTTAGGTACTGGAAGTACAGGCACTGGCTCAGGTACTGATACCACAGGCACTGGAAGTACAGGCACTGGTTTAGGTTCTGGAACAACAGGCACTGGCTCAGGTACCGATACCACAGGTTCTGGAACAACAGGCACTGGCTCAGGTACTGATACCACAGGTACTGGAACTACAGGTACTGGAACTACAGGTACTGGAACTACAGGTACTGGCTCAGGTACTGACACTACAGGTACTAACAGGAACGCAGGTGTTACAACTTCTGAAAGGACTAGCGATCGCGGTTTCGATTGGGGTTGGCTAGGTTTACTTGGTCTAGCCGGTTTAGCTGGTTTGGCTCGTAATCGTGATAAAGTCCGGGCTTATAGCGATCCTAATGAAGTAACGGGTACTCGTTCTAGATAGTATTCACCACACTGTAGGAAGCGTACAGCCGTTATTTTTGTCAAGTTCAGGTTAGGTCAGTAGGGGCACAATATATTGATATTGCGCCCTTTTTATTACATCCCAGTTTACTCAAATCGAACTACTGCCTTGCCCAATGAAGATTACATTTGCCAAAACTTGTATTTTTGTTAGCGCTCGCACCAGACGTTGAGCTTGATGTTTATAAAGTGGTATTGGCAATACTCCAGGCAAATTATTCATCCACTGCCTAGCAGTAGCTAAACTACATCCTGTAATCAAGACTATTTCTTCAGCACCATAGATAATAGCATTTGTAGTCAGAGCTTTTTCGATCTCCACCTGCCAAAGTCGAGGCAGCATTTCACCCCATTCGATTCGCTGCAAACTACTGCTTGTGGCTAAAACAATCAAGCGATCGCCAGCATAGAGCTTAACATCATACCAGGGCATCAAGGAATAATTGTCTCGCCGATATTTATGGTAGAGAATGGGCACAACACTGTAGCCAGATGCTATTTCAGATAGAAGCAACCCATTGAGGGTATCACCATCTTCAATCTTGTATTCCGTCACCATGACTATTTGCTCGCTCAAGTGAAACAAGCTCAAAACATTTTCCCCAAAGGCAGCACAAGCAAAGACTTCCGCAGATAAAGCCGCGCCACATAGAACTTGGGCATAGGGAAACAGAGGGGCGATATTATCACTAAAATGGCGATCTTGAGAGCGGATAATCAAGCTTGTGGCGGGGTTCATTCCATGAGCCATCAAACCAATTTCTAGATTTTCCATATTATCGTCCCCCACTAAAACGATACTTTTAGCACGCGAGAGATTTACCTTAGCGAGTGCTTCGCTAGTATTGCCAATAATCAGGGGTATATCTGGTAAACTGCCTGGTTCGAGAGTAGTAGTATGAATTCCTACTAACGGCTGATTGAGTTCTTGCAGAAGAGCAGCAACTTTCTGTCCCAAGCGATTTAAGCCAATAATTATTACATGGTTGCGTTGTGGTATGGGAGGACGAGAATTGAAAAACTGGAATCTGGAAGTGACAAGAGCATCAGTCACCAGTGCATATAATACTCCCACGAAAGCTTGACCTGTCAATGTAAGCCCCAGGCTAAAGAACCGCAACCACCAAGGGATATGATCTGAGGGTTCAGATTGCGATCTAAACTCAACACCACCAAATAAATCTCCATATCCTCCCAAGAGCAACACTGCTGTTGCATAGAAAGCTTCTTGCAGGGTGATGTCAGGATAATACAAGCGGTAAAGAATTATTCCAATGAACCATAGGATAAGTACGGTAATCGCATAGATTGTCGCAATTCGCCGGATTTGATTTTGGCTTTGGTAGTAAGATTGCCAAAATTGTAATATTTTTTGCTTAAGATTCTTCGCTGTTATGTTTAAGATAAACTCTTGCCACTGCCAACTTTGGTGATGAGATTTATTTGTATATTGCTCAGAGAAAGCCAATTCGTATGCAACATCAATGTAAACGAGTGTGTCTCCTACCTGCACTTCTGCTTCTGGGTTCCATCCAAACAATTCTTTGAGTGGATCGGATGAAACGGTTGTGTGACTCAAAATGCGGCGAGTTGTGAGATTGAGTCTATGTACTGGCTTGCCATTGCACCAGCTATCCTTCGCTTGTACTTGGTGCTTGATTACTTGCAATAGTTGCCCTTCTAAGGTGAAGTAGCCGATCGCTTCAGATCCGAGAGATGCTAAAGCAAAGGCATGAGCAGAGAGATGGGTAGGCTCAAAGGCAACAAAATTGCCTAAGTTTTCGGACAAAAGTTTGTTGAAGTTTTGTTTGTCAGAACGTACAATCAGGCGAACATGCGGATTAAGTCGCCGTGCTGCAAACGCTGCTTCTATATTTATCCGCTCATTTCTTGTGACTAAAAGTATTGAGCGACATTGCTTTATACCCGCCTGCTCTAAGACACTTGGTTGGCGGCAGTCTCCGATGATTAACTTTTCTAGTAAGCTTGGTACTTCTGGGACTTCCCAATGTTCGAGTTGTACATCGTCAATGGCGTTAACTTTAACATCGTATTCTTTTAGGACTGCAACACAATGTTGTCCTAAACTTTGGAGTCCGCATACTAAGAAAAGGTCTTGGGGTTTTTTGGAATTGGTGCTAGGAGGGGAATGCACTTTCTGTTGATAGCAGCAGTCAATACTGCTAACAGTACGTGTTTGGTAGGATTATATCTTACCGTTCGCGCGATCGCATGAATTCGGCATTAGGCATTGGGCAATATGTGTTTCTTGATGTGGGAGTTGAGGTATGGAAAGGGAGAGAGTTACTGTAGAAGAATTTCTCAGACGTTATGCTGCTGGGGAGCGAGATTTCCAGCAGATCCTTTTAGAATACGCTGACTTAAGTGGGGTTGAACTGAAAGGTATTAGTCTGGATGGCGCTCAATTTTCTTATGTCAACTTGAGTAGTATTAAGTTGTGGGATTGCAATTTGAAAGCTCAGTTCATTTACTGTAACTTTAGGGATGCTCTTATCGAGAATTGTAACTTTGACTGGGCTTGGTTTTATGACTGTGATTTGAGAGGGTCTAATATAAGGCTATGCGATGTAACTAGTACTCATTTTATCAGAGTCAACCTTCAAGGTGCTACACGGAGTAACTCAGGCAAAGATCCTTGTGAGTACTGGGACGTTGTTCGGGAAGACGGAGTTTTCGTCCCTGGTTTTACCCTCGATCTTTATATCGCTGAACGCATTGCTGAAAACAAAACTAGAGGAAATGACGTTTTCTGACCATGTAAAGGGTTGCTTTTGAATAATATCCTGAATTTATTTAGGAATATTTGACAAAAAGTCATAGTGAATTCCACAAACTTGATGTTTGATACATCACCAAAGACTTTTAAAACATCTTCTGAGAATTCAGAGAGAAGTTCAAGAAAGCAAACTAGCAGAATTGACATCCAAAAATAACGTAGCTTGAGATTGTTGACGGAGAATAGAAGCCGGACAATCTGTAGTTATAGCTCCTTGCAACATCTCTTTTACCACATTCGCTTTACGTTTTTCTGGAGCTAGACAGATAATTTTTTTAGCTGAACAAATCGCCGAGATGGTGACAGTAAAAGCATATTGTGGAACAGTTTCTAGATTTGGAAAGTGACCCGTACTTACTTGTTGTTGACGGTTCACTGTATCCAGCTTCACTAGTTTCACACTGTAAGGATCTTGAAAATTTGCTACTGCTGGATCGTTAAAAGCCAAATGTCCATTTTCACCAATCCCAAGACAGCATAAGTCTATTGGTTGTGCTTGCAATAGTTTGGTGTAGCGATCGCACTCGTTTACTGGTTGCAGTGTATCACCTTCTATATAGTGAAATACTTTAGGAACAACCCGCTTCTCTACACGTTCTCGCATATAGCGCCGGAAACTCGCAGAATGGTCAGCAGGAATTCCCAAATATTCATCTAGATGGAACAGAATAATCCGTGACCAATCCACACCACCCAATGCAATCAAAGCATCGAGAAATTTGAGTTGGGAGTTACCTGTGGCTAACAATACAGCAGCTGTATCCTGTTGTTTGAGAACTTGCTGTAAATGCTTTTGGGCAATTTCGGCAACGTCTTCGGCCATTTCGACTTCAGAGTTATAAATCTGCACCAGTAAATCATCAACGCGAAAAAAGTTTGTAGCGGCTAGCATTTGCTTACACAGAAGGTTATCAATTATACGGTAGTTTTTTGAGAAGCTCTACCTGTCTACCTTGACATGGCTTATCCAGTATAGATTTTAGGATTCAGCAGATTAATTTATCGCTTTTTGCGCTGTATAAAGGCAAAAAAACAATGTAAACTATTTAAATTAAGTTAACAATTATTTACATTTTACCAAAAAATCATGCTAGCTGCAATTCTCTTTGACCTCGACGGCACTATTGTCAATACTGACCCTATACACTACCGAGCTTGGGAGGAAATGCTGTTAAATTATGGCATAGAAATTGACGAAACATTTTATAAATCCCGAATTAGTGGGCGACTAAATCCAGAAATTGTTAAGGATATTTTGCCACAATTATCAACCGCAGAAGGGCAGAAATTTGCAGACGAAAAAGAGGCGTTTTTCCGCAAACTCGCCTCGAATCTTAAACCCTTGGATGGATTTTCTGAACTACTAGCATGGACAAAGACACATCAATTAAAGCGGGCATTAGTAACTAATGCACCTAGATTAAATGCAGAATTTATGCTAGAAGTATTGGGAATAAAAGAAGCTTTCCATACAGTTGTTGTAGCGGAGGATTGTGTCGCAGGGAAACCTGACCCTGCACCCTACCAAGTCGCCCTGAATAACTTGGCGATTTCAGCAGAGGAAGCGATCGCATTAGAAGACTCTCCCTCTGGTATTCGGGCGGCGGTGAGCGCAGATATCCGCACTATTGGCATCGCCTCCACCCATGATCCCCAAGTATTGCAGGAAGTCGGCGCATTTATGGCAATTCCAGATTTTACTGATTTGCAGTTGTGGACATTGCTCAATTCACTCATTGAACCAGATTTGAGTGCGATCGCTTCTAACCTATAAACGCAAAATCTGAAAATGTAGAGACGCAAATTTTTGCATCTCTACTTATTTTTCCGCCAAAATCGCGTATATTTCCCGTTTAACTTGCTCTAAAAGCTCACGTACCCGATTTATCCGCTCCACATTGCCACTACGAGCAACCTGCACCACAGCAGCAGCTAATTCTGTTGCAGCATTCCGCAACTCAATAAACTCTTGGGGCTTACCTTTCACGAAACTTTTGACGGTATCCCAAGGGGTATCAGAAGTTTCTTGTTGGGCACGTTCTGCTAATAATTTTCTACCTTCATCGGTAATCGTGTAAATCCGCTTGCCACCTTCCTGGGCGCTCTTGAGATAACCCCCTTCCTCCAGCAATTGGAGTGTTGGATACACTGAGCCAGGACTGAGGCGACGGAAACCACCATAACGAGTTTCCATCTCTTTAATCAGGTCGTAACCATGACTAGGATGCTCGGATAACAATTCCAGCAGGATGAACTTGATGTCACCCCGACGAGTCCGATGTTCATCTCCCCAACCACGACCAAACATTTCATTACCAAAGTGTTTGTCACGATCTCTACCATGATGTTTACCATGCCCAAACCAAGACCTGACAAGCAAGAAATCATCTTCGTTAACTCCTGCCCATGCAGGTGTACCAAAGCGTGAACGAAAGTGTCTAAACATAAATCAATCTCAAATCAACTTTCTCTAATATACGATATATCGCAATATATCACGATATATCGGGATAGAATTTTGATGAAGATTTATGAAGTAAACAATTGTGCCAACGCAAAGCTGAAGAAGAATTCAGAATCAAGGCGCTCGTGACGCTCTTAGCGTTGCTATCAATACAGTTAAGATAAGACCAAAACACTTGTAGAGACGGCGATTTATCGCGTCTCTTAGGCTGTGCGTAAACGTTCAATATCCCTGAGCGGTGGCGCACCGAACATACGAGAATATTCGCGGCTGAACTGTGAGGGGCTTTCATAACCCACCTGATAGGCAGCATTAGCCGCATCGGAGTTTTCGGCAAGCATCAGACGACGTGCTTCCAACAGTCTTAATTGCTTTTGATATTGAAGCGGACTCATCGATGTCACTTTCTTGAAATGGTGATGGAAAGATGAAGAAGACATACTTGCTTGCCCAGCTAGCTCCTCAACCCGCATCGGCTTTGTAAAATCAGCCTTGATGAGTTTTATCACCTCGGCGATGCGCTGCATATTGCTGCCAGATGTCGCAATTTGGCGGACAGCTTCGCCCTGTTCACCCATTAAAAGACGATAATAGATTTCGCGGATAATCATCGGTGCAAGGATCGGGATATCCTGGGGCGTATCCAAAAGCCGTGTCAGTCTCATAGCGCAATCGAGCAATGGTGCATCGACGGTGCTGACAAATAAGCCTCTGACAGAGTTCTTCTTCTCCTCAATCACACTGGTTTGAGCAGTAATAATATCGCAGAGTTGACGTGGATCTAGATTCAGCTTGAATCCTAAATAGGGTTGCTCTGGGGTTGCCTCAACGATAAACGCACTCAATGGCAAATCAACCGAGACTACCAGATATTGAGCCGCGCTATAACGATAGGTTTCCTCACCCAGCAACGCTTCCTTTTTGCCCTGAACAAGGATGGCGAGGATAGGTTCGCAGACACCCTGTAGTGAGGTGGAAGCAGAAGATTCTCGCTGAAATTCCAGCTGCTCAATAGCTGTTTTATGAAAACCGTCCCCTTTGCCATCAGTGTGACGAGTGACTAGTGCTGCCAATTCTTGACATTGATGAGCGATCGCACTTTGGTTTATGACTTGGTTGATGATTTTGATCGTCACAATATTCTTCGATTAATTTAATCATCCTCTTGTAGGCATTGTAGAACATTGATTTGGAGAATTAGGCAATAAAGCGCGAGGTCTGTGTATTCCAAACCTTTGTACTTACTCCTACGATGAACACATCCAAAATTTAAATTAACCTCAACAGAGGAAAAAATAACCATGTTAAACGTAGAAAATAAAGTCATTGCGATCACTGGAGCCAGTAGCGGCATTGGTGAAGCCACCGCTAAGTTACTCGCTAAAAACGGTGCAAAAGTCGTTCTAGGGGCACGGCGCACCCAAAAGCTAGAAAAAATTATTGAGGAGATCCGTAACCAGGGTTACATAGCGGAATTCAAAGCGGTGGATGTTGCGAATCGTGAGGATATGAAAGCGTTCATTCACTTCGCCAAAGATAAGTTTGGTCGTGTCGATGTCATCTTCAACAATGCAGGCGTGATGCCCCTATCGCCGATGAATGCCCTGAAAGTCGAGGAGTGGGACAACATGATTAATGTGAATATCCACGGCGTATTGAATGGTATTGCTGCTGGTTTACCAATCATGGAAGCGCAAGGCGGTGGACAGTTTATCAATACCGCCTCCATCGCCGCGCACATGGTGGGACCTACCAGCGCAGTCTATTCCGCGACAAAATTTGCTGTTTGGGCTATATCCGATGGATTACGTCAAGAATCGAAAAATATTCGCGTGACAATAATATCCCCTGGCGTGGTTGAGACTGAACTCGGCTCTGATATCACAGACGAATCAGCAACAGGTTTCTTGAAAGAACTTCGGAAAACCGCACTGACTCCAGATGCGATCGCTAGAGCCGTCTTATATGCCGTATCCCAACCGGATGATGTTGATATCAATGAAGTGATTGTCCGTCCGACGGCAAGCGCATTCTAACTTTGGGAGCGCATTGAAGAGGTATTGGGCATTGAAAATAGGCAGAGGGGAAAACTCTTCTCCCCTACTCCCTTTTTTGGTAACAGCGATCGCTGCAATTATCCCAGCCCAGAGTAGCAGTTATAAAATACTTGTATTATAAATTGCAGTTTATTAACTTTTATGCCCTATTTTATTTAGAGGTAAAGTATATATTGTAACAATAAATATATTAGTGTCGGCAGCTATAGCATTTTTAAGTCTAGATTTCAACTCTTATTAAAAAATTTACGAAAATCAAATATCTAGTAAAAATACGTATGCCATTTTAAGTCTTCTCACTATATGAATAGTAGAATTAGCCCATAGAGGAGAAGACAGTGACGCTCTTAAACCAAGCTCAAGTAGAGCAGCTAAAGGAAATAACTACACATTTACGACAAGTAAGACAAGAAAAATCCATACGCATAGAAGAAATTGCCGCTCAAACACTGATTAGAGCAGGTGTTTTGCACGCTTTAGAAGAAGAAAGATTTGAAGAATTACCTGAGCCTATTTTTCTTCAAGGCTTCATCCGTCGCTATGGAGATGCTTTAGGACTGGATGGAAATGCTTTATCACATACTCTTATAAGCAATCCAGTAGTCCGCCAAGACCCCAAGAACGATCATAAAAATTCTGACAACAAACCAAATACATACATACCTCTTGTAGTTACCTACATTCTGTTATTAGTAGCTGCATCTGCTGGTCTTTTACATATACTTAATCCATCACAAATCACATCTGAATCTCTGACTCCAGAAGTAAATAATCAGCAGTCAATAGTCAGCAAAACTAACAAATTGACAGAAAAGTAAGTACGTTGGCGCAATTAAAGCTAGCTGGCAAGGCTGTCATTTGTCCTTTGTCATTGGTCATTAGTAAAGACTTTAAGCCTATTTACGTTTCGTAACATAATTGGTTTATTTCTGCTAACTTACTTAGAGGAAGTGGCGAGTGAAGGATAAGAATTAATCACCAATGACAAATGACAAATGACAAATGACAAATTCAAGATATTTGTGGTTTACGCAGATGCCAAGTAGTAGCTTGTTCATAAGCGTAAGCTACCTGAAACAATTGGTCTTCTCGCAGTACATTGCCAATTAGCTGCAATCCTATTGGTAAACCCTGGTCATCAAAACCACATGGCAAACTTAAACTAGGTAAACCAGCAAGATTCACAGGAATAGTCATCAAGTCAGTTAAATACATGCTCAAGGGATCAGTAGTTTTTTCCCCTGCTTTAAATGCTGTACTGGGAGATGTAGGACAAACTAACACATCAACCAAGCGAAAAGCCTTTTCAAAGTCTTCCTTAATTAGTGTGCGGACTTTTTGCGCTTTCAAGTAATAAGCATCGTAATAGCCAGCAGAAAGAGCATAAGTGCCGATCATAATCCGGCGTTTGACTTCTGTACCAAAACCAGTGGCACGGGTACGAGTATACATCGATAGTAGGTTATCGGCATCAGGAGCGCGGTAGCCATATTTAACGCCATCGTAACGAGCCAAGTTTGCTGACGCTTCGGACGGGGCGATGATGTAGTAGGTGGGTAAGCCATAGCGAAAGCGGGGACAGGAAACCATATGAATTTCTGCTCCCAAGCTTTGTAATACATCTACTGCTTTGGTAACAGCTTGTTCCACTACAGAATCTAAACCTACACCAAAAGTCTCTTGAATGATCCCAATTCTTAGCTGACCTCTAGGTTTGAAGTCTGGTTTTAAGCTGGCGGCGTAGTTAGGAATCGCAACTTTGAGGCTGGTAGAGTCTTTGGGATCGTGACCTGCGATCGCATTTAATAATATTGCGGCATCTTCTACTGTGTTTGCAAATGGCCCGATTTGATCCAAAGATGAAGCGTAAGCCACCAAACCATAACGAGAAACCAAACCATAAGTTGGTTTCATCCCCACCACACCACAGAAAGATGCCGGTTGACGAATCGAACCGCCAGTATCAGAACCGAGAGCAACTACACATTCTTGGGACGACACCGCCGCCGCCGAACCCCCCGAAGAACCACCTGGAACTCGTGACAAATCCCAAGGATTAGCCGTGACTTGGTAGGCAGAGTTTTCTGTGGAACTACCCATTGCAAACTCATCTAAGTTGGTTTTGCCTACCATTACCGCCCCAGCATCTGCCAGCTTTTGCGTCGCCGTTGATTCATAAGGCGGCACAAAATTCTCTAGAATTCGAGAGGCACAAGTGGTAGGAATTCCCTTAGTACATAAATTGTCCTTAATCCCAACAGGAATGCCTGCTAGTAGCCCGATTTCTTCCCCGGCAGCAATTTTGGCATCCACAGCACCTGCCTGCTCTAATGCCCGTTCTGCGGTAACACATAAAAAGCTATGTAATTTCGGCTCTAACGCTTCAATGCGCTCTAAAGCTTCTTGGGTAATTTCAACGGCAGAACGTTCTTTTTTAACTAGTTGTTGGTGCAACTCGCGGATGGATGCCATGATTGCTCTCTTTGTGACTCAAGTCATTGATTTTAGTACATATTGGCCGATATGGGTATTGGGAATGGGGGATGGGTATTGGGAATGGGG
>NZ_JADEXU010000144.1 GCF_015206895.1 Nostoc sp. LEGE 12450
CCCCAGTCCCTAGTCCCTAGTCCCCAATTCCCACTCTTAATTAATTAGAAGGTCTAAGTCTTTCGCGCCAAGATGGTTGTGGCGATGAAGAACCGGAATTATTGTCAGGAGATGAAGAACGGCGAGTTCTTCGAGGCGGGGGAGAGTCAGATTCTACTCTTCTAGAGCGCCGCCGGGGAGTAGATGATTCTGAAGAAGAGTTACTAGAATTTGATTCTTCGCTGCGATCGCGCCTTCTCCGTCTTGGGGTATAGTTTGACTGCTGTTCTTCTTGAGAATAGCTCCTTCTCCTACGTCTCCTTGATGAACCACTCTCCTCAGAATTTCTAGCACCTTCTCCTTCTGAGTCATCATTAGATGAAATAGAACGATTCAGCACTTGTTTGGGCTTGATGGACTGGGCTTTGATTGTACCTTTGCGACCTTCTAACTTGGGCCGTTTGGGAAACTTTTCGACAGGCATCCCCTCTGCCGCTTTCTCCATAAATTCGTGCCAGGTGTAAGCGGCGCTGCCACTGCTGCCATAAGTGGGGCGGTTATCATCATTACCTAGCCATACCCCTGTCACCATTTGGGGAATGTAGCCAATAAACCACAAATCGCGGGCTTCATCAGAAGTACCTGTCTTGCCGGCTACTGGTCTTTCACCTAATTGGGCAGCAGCACCAGTCCCCTCTTCTACAACGTTACGTAGCATCCAAGTCATGATAGCGGCACTGTCAGCGTCAAGGGCGCGTTTAGATTTGAAATTAGCTGACCAGATTACCTTGCCTTGGCGGTTGAGGATACGGGTAATACCATGAGGTTCTGTGTGCAATCCCTGAGTTGCAAAACTGCCATAAGCACTGGTCAACTCCAGTAGATTTACTTCATTTGAGCCGAGAGCCAAGGAGTAGGTGGGCTTGAGTTCAGATTTTATGCCCATATCATGGGCAAGTTTAATTGTTGGCGTAAATCCGATATCAATCAACACCTTCACCGCAATAATATTAATAGAGCGGGTGAGAGCATCTCGGATATTCATTGAACCCCGAAATCTTTCACTATAGTTTTTTGGTTCGTAGCCGTCTACTACAAAGGGTGCATCCTGGTAGCTATCGTAGGGGCTTTTACCGCTAGCGATCGCAGTGGCATATACAAACCCTTTAAATGTTGATCCTGGCTGCCGTTGTGCCTGGGTAACTCGATTAAACTGGTTTTTACCAAAGTCTTTTCCCCCAACCATTGCCTTAATTTCACCGCTTCGGGGGTCAATGGCAACCATTGCTGCTTGTTTAAAGTTCTCCCAGCGTCCTTGATTTCGCAGCGTTTTGGCAACCGCCTCTTCTGCCACTTTCTGCCAAGCCGGGTTCAGCGTGGTTTCCACGACTAATCCCTCACTTGCCAGCACTTTAGCAGGAACATACTTTGGTAATTCTTTTTGGATGTAGCTGGTAAAGTATGGTGATTCTACTTGTACTCGCTTGGGTAAACTGCTTTTAAGAGTTAGTGGCTCTTGGAGTGCTGCTTGCCTTTGCTCTGGTGTAATCACTCCATCCTCTTGCATCCGTTGCAATACCAGATTTCTTCGCCGGATTGCCGCTTCGGGATTCTTGTCTGGGGCATATAAGCTAGGAGCAGGTGCTAATCCGGCGATCGTTGCCATTTCCGCAAGAGTAAGCTGATCTGGCGATTTACTAAAGTATACCCAGGCGGCATCTGCCACACCATAAGCTCCACCTCCCAAATAAACCAGATTCAGGTAACGCTCTAGAATCTGATCTTTGGTTAATTCATGCTCCATTTTTTGTGCTAGGCGGACTTCCTTGAGTTTGCGCCAGATTGTCTGTTCTTGTTTCAAAAAGAGAATCCGCGTTAACTGTTGGGTGATGGTGCTACCACCTTCTACCACACCTTGCGATCGCAAATTATTCAAACCCGCTCTGACAATCCCTTGTGGATCAACTCCGTTGTGTTGCCTAAATCTTCTATCTTCTGAGGCAATGAAAGCTTTTTTTAAATTATCTGGTATTTGTTCTAGCTTGAGCTGTTCTCTGGTAGCTTCACCTTGTTGTTGTAATATAGTTCCATCAGCAGCTTTGATGGTCAGTGTTTGCTCTCTCAGCACGGCGTTTAACTCGGTCTGATCTGGCAAAGTGCGGTCTATTAGACTGATGCCGTAGATCGAGGCAACTATCCCACCACCTATACCCAAGCCTGCCCAAAACCATAAGCGACGATAGAGTGGTTTACCGCCAGTTGCCTGATTGACCTTAACCCTAGATGGTAAAATTTTCATTTTGCTCAGTAACTGCCTCGCCTGCGCCAGATGTGCTGATGGTAAGCTCTCATTCGTTCCTCCTTGTTCAGAGTCACTCAAATTAGTTGGTCTTCGCTTGAACCAGGAGGTAAGCTTCCCCACGTCAGTTCCTCGCTCAAAGTAGTAACTTATATAACCACTATCAATCAACTTTGGGGTTAGTTCACCACCATTGTGTTAGTATAATATCCTATAAATAATTAACTAAATTCACCATAAAATAATGTTTTTTAGATTTAGTAATTTAGTTTTGTAAAAATGCTGCAATTTTGATAATTATTAGGAATATAAAAATTATTGGCATTTTCTGGGACAGGTGCAGCGAAATATCCGCAAAGACAGCCAGAAAACAGCTTACTCAAGGAGAGTGTGATGCTTGACTTGGGTTACACCTACACCAAGCCCAGACGAAGCGCCGTTGCCCTTGGTAGTAATATCGGCGATTCCCAGACAATTTTAGAAGCAGCTATCAAAAGTTTAGCCCAAACCCCAGGTGTTCTCTTAGAAGCTCAATCCAGGTGGTACCAAACTAAAGCCGTAGGACCGCCACAGCCAGATTATCTAAATGGCTGCGTGACATTGCAGGTAGAGATGCTACCCCAGCAGTTATTAGAAATTTTGTTAGGAATTGAACAACAATTTGGGCGTGTGCGTCAAAAACGCTGGGGGCCACGAACTCTAGATTTAGATTTGTTATTATTTGATGACTTTATCGTGGATACACCAAATCTCCAGATTCCCCACCCACGAATGCGGGATCGGGCCTTTGTGTTAGTACCACTGGCAGAAATTGCCCCCGATTGGATAGAACCAGTATCCGGGTGTGTTATTAAAGAACTGCTGAAAGAGGTAGACTGTTCTGATGTACATTTATCGATGGGTAATTAAAATTACCATCTTTAAAACACAGAAAAGGCTGATATCACCTCTGTACTTAACAGATAAATCAGATTTTACTATGCCATTAGGTAGAGAATTACCACAACTGCTAAAACAACGCTTGTTTTATAAAGGACGCAAGTTTGATTTTGAAGTCAATCGCTTGCGTTTGCCTAATAAATCAGAGGGGGAATGGGAATGTATTCGTCACCCTGGTGGTGCCCTAGCTGTGCCGGTGACACCAGAGGGCAAGCTTATACTGGTGCGCCAGTATCGTTTTGCGATTCAGGGACGGATATTAGAATTTCCGGCAGGAACTTTGGAAGCAAATGAAGAACCTTTAGAGACAATACAGCGCGAAATCGAAGAAGAAACAGGCTATAGTGCCCAAAAATGGGACAAATTAGGCGAATTTTTCCTAGCACCTGGTTATTCTGATGAGATTATCTATGCTTTTCTGGCGCGAGATTTGGAAAAGCTAGAGACACCACCAGCACAAGATGGAGACGAGGACATCGAAACTGTGTTTTTGACTCCCGAAGAATTAGAGAAAGCTATTCTGGAAGGAGAGGCGGTAGATGCTAAATCAATTGCTAGCTTCTTTCTGGCGCGTCCGTTTTTAGTTTAATACCCTTATGCTGCTAGAGTTAGCGATCGCAGATGCCTACGGTGCAGGCTTTGAATATGCTGATGAGATGATCGTTAACAACGATTTGAGTCGATACGTCGAACATCCCCGTTTTCGACTCATTCCTGGCAGTTATACTGATGACACCCAGATGAGCATTGCCATTGCGGAAGTGATTGTTGCTCAAGCGCCGTGGACACCAGAAGTCTTAGCCGATAGCTTTGTTAGAGCTTTTAAACGCGATGAAAGAGAAGGTTATTCCCGAAACTTCTACCATTTTCTGCTAGAAATTCAGAATGGGGAAGAATTTTTAACCAAAATTAACCCTGATAGTGACAAAAGCGGGGGTGCAATGCGTGCAGCACCCATTGGTATCTATCCCACACCAGAAAAAGTCATTGACGCGGCAACAATTCAAGCGGCAATTACCCACAATACACCCGATGGAATCAATGCTGCTGTTGCCGCTGCTTTGATGTCACATTATTTTATCTATCGACTGGGAGCAAAACGCAAATTAGGAGAGTTTCTTAAAGGTTATGTATCTGGAGAGTGGAATAAGCCGTGGGAAGGTAAAGTAAAGTCTAAAGGCTGGATGAGTGTCAGAGCCGCGATTACTGCCGTGATGCGAAATGACAGGATGAGCGAACTTTTACAAGATTGTATCGCTTTTACAGGAGATGTGGATACAGTAGCTGCGATCGCTTTAGCTGCCGCTTCTTGTAGCGAAGAAATTACACAAGACATTCCCAATCATCTTGTCACAAGCTTAGAGAATGGAACTTACGGTAGAGATTACCTAATAGACTTGGATAAGCAATTGATGAGTTTGGCAAACAAAAATATTAGCTAAATGTAATAAGAATTGCGTCTCCATCCATTTCTAGTAAAGATGCTGTCGCCTATAGCCTTCAAAAACTGTCATTGCTGCTTGCATTGCTTCCTGTCAAATTTCCTCAATGACTATAGTTTAGATAAGACCAAAACACTTGTAGAGACGGCGATTTATCGCGTCTCAAAACCCACGATTTTGTACAAATAGTGCTTAACCCAAGCGTATTAGACTATATTTCCCATCCCAGGGGAAGCATCTGGGCAAGTTTTCTTATTTTTAAGATTGTTAGCCAAACTTACCTTTTCAAATACTACGGTTTTTCGATATCATTACAGTGATTTAGGTAAAAATAAAGCTACATTAGCCTTCACTATCTCCAAAGTTGGGTAGTAAAGTACACATTAGCTGCTTACCTATATGCCTGTATGTTGAAAACATTAACCTATCATTGAGGAATTTACTACTTATTTTTCACATTGTCTAGAGTGATATAAAAATTGACTTAGAGCCAAAGTTATAAGAGCATAACAGCAAGAAGCTTACAACTCCTAAATATGTGTCTCTGTGCCAGACGCATACATATTTCACACAGATGATAAAAAATAAAAATTTTAACAGTGCAGGTAAACTGACTGCTCTTTTGTTCCTGATAACTCTCTTTCTCACACCTTGTGTAATTGTAAATGCAGGAGAACGTGGTGTATTGATGAAATTTGGCGAAGTGCAAAACCAAATATTAGGAGAAGGACTTCACTTAATTATTCCTGTAGTCAATACTGTGAAAAAGTTGAGTATTCGAGTCCAAAAGCAGGAAATTTCAGCTGAGGCTTCTTCCAAGGATTTACAAAATGTTTTCGCCGATGTAGCTCTCAATTGGCATATTATCCCCCAGGAAGCAAATGTCATTTTTCAAGAAATTGGAGATGAACAAGCTGTAGTCATGCGGATTATTAACCCAGCCGTTGAAGAAGTATTAAAAGCAGTAATAGCAAAGTATACTGCTGAAGAAATTATTACTAAGCGAGGAGAAGTAAAAGGTGCAGTAGATGATGCGTTGTCTACACGGCTAGGTAACTATCACGTTGCAGTTGATGATATTTCTCTAGTTCATGTCCATTTTTCAGAACGATTTGGTGATGCGGTAGAGGCGAAGCAGATTGCTGAACAAGAAGCAAAACGAGCAGAGTTTATCGCACTCAGAGCCACAAAAGAGGCTGAAACAAAAGTTAATTTAGCCAAAGGAGAGGCTGAAGCACATAGATTATTACGTGATGGTTTAACTCCAGAAATCCTACAAAGGCAAGCAATAGAGAAATGGAATGGTAAACTACCATTAATTGTAAGCAAGGAGGCTCCAAAGCTATTGAATTTAAGTGAATTTTTAAAATTTGATTAAAATTGCTCTTATTTTGTAATTATTTGCTCTCTACTGAGAGGATCAGATCCCCGACTTCTTCAAGAAGTCGGGGATCTTTTTATTCTCTTTTTATTCTGTAGGAATTTGATTAGCTAAATTAACCGTTGGCAAATAAAATGGGAGAATCGAGAATCTTCAACTGGATTAATAGTATAATCAAGAGGGTATAAGCTGTTGAAGAGATTAGACCCGTGAATAATTCTTTTTTAAGGTTATGCTCTTGAGGTTCTTTTTGAAAAATATCCTTAGAACCGAATTGCATCAAGAGAATTCCCACAATATTAGAGAGCCAATATCCTATAATTGAACAAGGTAGAAGTAATTTTGGGGAAAGTAAACTACACAGATACCCAAAACCATAAGCTATCGGCAGATTGAATAGTAGGTCATTCCACCAACATAGTGGTGATAATAAATATCCTAGTACCAGAAAAAATCCACCTCTGAGTTTTTTGAAAATGTCTTTTTTGAACTCTTCTGGAGTCGATTGTTGCAAATCCTTTAGGGCTTTGTCTCCTGTTACATTTAACTCTTCACTGACGTTTTGGACGCTTTCCATAAAACCCACTATTCCTATCGGCTTAGGGTATTATAGTATGTAAACTAAACCCAAGTCTAGTAGAGGAGTGAGAACAATTTGGTTTTCTGATACTGAAAGTTTTGCAAATACATGGCTTCAGCAAAATATTAAGAACTAAAATTGCAGTTTAACTTCAGATGTAAACTAATTTTTTATTGTTGCACATATAGCGATCCTAAATCATGCGTGAGAATTTGAGATAGTTGTAACTCCCTTGTCATCTTGCCGATACTTTAAGGGAAGACGTTAGCCAGAGGGTAAATTTTCTTCCAAATTATTTAGGATTATTATAGGCAGGGCGCAAATTTAGGCTAATAATAGCTACAATAAAAATATTGAGGCATCTTAATAGTAATATGACAGATATAACTCCAAATAGTACGTTTTTAATAGCAGGAATTGTTTTTATAACGATTGCTGTAATCGGGCAGTCTAAATTAGGTTTTATTGAAATTAATCCCGGTTGTTTTGGTAGACTTTTGGCTCTTTTTATCGGGATTTCAAGCCTATTATATGCCTTGGGATTACTCAATTTTTCAGGCGGAACTCTTGACTTATTAAGAACTTCTTTAACAGAACAAGTTAAACAGAGTATAAGTTCAATCAATGAGCTTTTGCAAGGATCATAGTAGGGCTGGAAAATTATTTATGGGTGTATTTAAATACCTTTTAGTTAAAAGTTTGTCTGAAAAAGGTTTACTTGTGATTTAAGCACTCATTAATGTACTCCAGCTCTTAAAAAGGGGGAAAGCGGAATCACATTCTCCCTTTTTAATGGGTATTTAAGAGGATATAAATGTCTTTTAGCAGATATAGTATCACTCCTCATTTATCAACTTTTTTTCTTCAGGGAGTAAGGTAGTCTCATCTTTGGGGAGTTCGCTATCTACGGATTTGACTTTAGTTATATACGGTTTGATAATTATACTGACACCAATTGTCCAACCTAATGTAACCATCCAACCTGCGAGAATGTCACTGGGAAAATGTACCCCCAGATAGAGACGACACCAGGCAATAGCTATTATGTATAAGCTGCCGAAGATGAGAACCAACCAACGCCAAGAGCTAGCCCAAGTTAATAATAGCAAAATTACTACCAAAGTTATACTCGTCATAGCATGACCACTGGGAAATGCAAAACTAGACTCAGGCGCAATGGACTGCCACAATTGTGGACGAACTCGATGCATTAATTCCTTGGCTGTGCGGTTGATAATCACACTTCCCAGTGAGGCGGTGAGTAAATAAGCTAGCGATCGCCAGCGTTTTTGTAGTAATAATATGAGTGCGATCGCACCCAAAATCGGTATCGCCGTCCAAGGCAATCCAATGATAGCCAGCGTCACTGCTAAAATATCAAGCTGTGGGTTGGCTGTAGAATGAACTGCTAACAGAATAGGCACATCCCACGGGAAGCCTGCTTGATTTTCCCATATCTTCACTGTCAGAATTTCAAAGACCTGCAAAGGTAAATAAACTCCGATCAACAGGATTAAGAGCGATCGCCAACGAGCAATCAACAGATTTTTGAGAAAAGAAAGCGGTGACTGACTCTCGTTATTGGCTTTTTCCATAATCTAAGTTAAAAATACCGATTAACTACTTCACTAATTACAAATTACTGGTGGAATTTTGAGAAGTTCCACAATGCTTACAGTACGACAGATGTTTATAAGTAAGATTATGACAGTTTTGGCATTCAATGTACTGATAATAGCCACAGTGCGGACAGTAAGTATCAATCTGTCGAATTTTCTTAGCGCAATTGACACAGCGTGATTTTTGAACTCTACTAGCTGCCTGGACTTTAGTATTAAAGACAACTTTTTGGAAAAACTGAATAATTCCAAAACCAATAATTGGAATCAGCAAAATATAAGCATAATTTATCAAGAAAAGCAACCCACCAAAAAAGGTGCTAATGATATTAAATAAAAATTGAAATATTGCACCTATTTGCAGAAATTCAAATATTTTGACAATTAGTGGAATAAAAAATATAACTAGCAAATGCCAGCTGATTAGCGATACGAGTCCATATCCTCTTCTTTGAGCAAATTTGTGAACTGATAAGGCAATGATAATTAGAGGTAGTAGAAAGAGCGACTGAAAAGCAAGCTGGATACTTGGATACCAAAATGATGCCTGCTGATAACCTTTGTCAACTTCACGAAATTGATTGTCATCTTTAAGAAAGGCGAGAAAACTTATGCTTTCTGGTTTGGCAAGCAATTCATTTTTAATAGTAGAAATTTCTTGTCTAAGAAGAGAAATTTGGCGATTATTTTGTTCTAATGTCTGTTTAGCTTTTTCAGCACTAACTTGATTAATTGATTGTTGACGACTCTGACCTGCAATTTTTTCTAAGAGCGTTGAGTCGTATTGGGCTTCAATAGTGCTATTGGCTTGTGCAAGGGAACTGATTTTCGCTTGTTTCTGATCAATAGTTCTGATGATCTGCTGCTTTTCAGGATTGTTAAGTTTATCCTTGTAGCTGGCATATTGCAAACACGTTTGAGAAACCTTACCCAGATGTCCTGCTTCAGCCTGTTGATAGGTTTTCTGAAAACTAAGTTGATTATTCTGGTAATCTGGCAATGAAAGCCTCACAATTTCATAGTCTTTATCTTTAGTGGTTTTTGCCCGGTAATTTTGCCACTCTGAATAACATGGATAAGCCTCGGTCGGGCTGATATGCCATCTGCTAATATCATCTAGTCCCGTAAAAACATTCATCAAGATAAAAATATCAATTAAAATAATCACAATCAAACTCACTTTATTCAGTGGTTCGTTGTTGATTGTTCTTGATTTGCTAAAAAATTGACTCGCAATCCGGCGGATTCTGGCAAACATATTAGTTGTGAATAAATGGGAATTAAATTCGAGTCAATTTTATCTGAGAAGTAGTAATTAACTGGACAAAAATACATCTATTCATCTGAAGATTTGTTAATTAATGATTTTCACGAAAATATCCAAAAAATCATTGAGGATATTTTGATAAATATTTTACACAATATAAGATGATAAATACTTAATCTTAATAAGTATGGGATTGATTGTGGTACTTCTGATCGTCGGCTTATCACTTGCCTTAATCAAACTGTGGTCATCTCAACCACGGAGCAAGGTTTCTAAGCCATACTTCAGTGACCCGAAAAACAGAAAACTGCAAAACGTTTACTTGTTTTACTTAACGGTGATGCGACAACAGCCGAACGACTACTCAAACAGCAGCGCCAGAGGCACCAGGGTCAATCGGATAAATGGTATTTGGAGAAAGTGATTTATGACTTGGAACGCGATCGCCGTTACTAAACCTCAAAACAGAAGAGCAATCTTTGAATCCGTTGTAGGGACGCACATCTGTACGCCCCTAGTCAAAACTATTTAGCAGCGAAGTAGGCTTCTAATGCCTCAGAACCACCAATTAATTTACCATCGATAAAGACTTGGGGAACTGTTGTCGCCCCTGTAACTGCTCGTAACGAGCGTGTGGTGATATCCTTACCCAAAGTAATTTCTTCGTAGTTAATGCCATGTTCTTTGAGCATTGCTTTAGCACGGGCACAGAAGGGACAACCCACTTTCGCAAACAGAGAAACTACTTCGGGCTTCACTGCTTGGGGGTTGATGTATCTAAGCATTGTTTCAGCATCGGATACCTTAAAGGGATCTCCTGGCTCGTCTGGCTCAATAAACATTTGGTTAATGACACCATCTCTTACCAGCATCGAGTAGCGCCACGATCGCTTACCAAAACCCAGGTCTGATTTATCTACCAGCATTCCCATGCCTTCAGTAAATTCACCATTGCCATCGGGAATTAATGTAATATTTTCTGCTTCTTGATCCTTTGACCATTCGTTCATGACAAAGGCATCATTAACAGAAATACAGATAATGTCATCGACACCATTTTCTTTGAAAATCCCAGCTAACTCGTTATAACCAGGAAGATGAGTGGATGAACAAGTCGGAGTATAAGCACCCGGTAAGGAGAAGACAACCACTGTTTTATTAGCAAATAATTGATCGGTTGTCACATCCACCCACTGGTTGTCCTTACGAGTATGAAAAGTGACATTAGGAACTCTTTGTCCTCGACGATTCGTTACCATGTTCTTGCTTCCTGAAGTAATCAATTCCAGTCATAACCTAGCATGGGAGGAACTAGTATAATGTAACTATCAATCAGCTAAGAGACTTCGTTAATGAATGGTGCGATCGCTGCTACAAATTCAGCAGTGGATTCATAAGGCAAAACATTACGCCCATTTATTTTTATACCTCGACCTTGAGGCAAACAGGCGAGGTAGTTAGCCAAGCGCTCGTCTGGCGTTTCTTTTTTATTGTCTTGGCTAATACTCGATGCAGTTTCCCCGACAACCGCTAATGTTGGTTGCTGAATCGAGGCAATAAAATTAGTATAATTCTGTCGCCAAAACCCTGCTAAAAAAGAAAACACTGCATGGCGACTAGCAGGATTTTCTGCACCTGCAACTAATGTATTCAACCACTCTGCATCTACAGCACTCTCAGAAGCAAATAGTTGGCGAGTTGAGAAAGAACGTAAAAACTTAGGAGTGCGTGCATAGCGATAAAAAGGAATCCCAAAAGGGGAATCTAACACATTCCAAATAAATTTTTGCTGCCATTCTGGTGGTTTATTTGTCATCAAAGCCCACGTTGGAGGCCCAGAAAGTACAAGCCTGGAAATTAAGTTTGATTCCTTTTGGACTAATGCGATCGCAACTGGTAATAATGCCCCTTGTACAACTACAATGACAGGTTGCCGTATTACTGTTTGTAAAAAGTACTGCAACTGTTCTGCCCAATCACTAGGAGTATAAGCCAGATGAGGCATATCACTTTCGCCACATCCTAATAAATCAGGGTTGTAAATTGAATTACGCTGACCTGAATTATACCATTCACGACAAAATCGCTGCCAAAATTGCCGCGACAATCCTACACCAATAGGATGAATCAGCAGCAAGGGAATACCCTCAGATGTTGTGTTAGTTGGTTGATGAACTTCGTAGGCGCAACGATAATTCTGCCAAGTGTAAAACTGGCTAGGAGATGCTGTCAAATTAGTTGTATTAGTCACAGCAGATGGTTGCATAATTCCTAGTTTTAATACTTGCTAAAAAATCATCTGTGGATGAATTAACTGGTATCCAGCCTCTTTCAGCTTTTCATTCGATACCCAAGCATTATATGGGCGAGTACTCTTAATAGAAGTATCCCATATAACTTTGGGTAAATTATGTTTTTCAAATAGACTATCTAGCAAGTCTCGGCTGGTAAGATGTGCATCATCTACTAGATTATAAATCCCTTGCAAACGACGGTGACGAGCAAATTCTATCGCAGCAACAATATCATCCAGATGAATCCAATTTGTGATATCCTCGCCGCCGGGACGGTTTGTACCAGAATATCTACTAAATATTTTCAAAAGTTCTCTACCGGGCCCATATATTCCTCCTAAGCGGAAGAGACAAACGCGGAGATTTTCGCTAGATGCTGATAGCAAAATATCCTCTGTTTTGCGGAGAATTTGGGCATTTAAATTAGCGGGTGCAAGTGGTGTCTCCTCATCTACCCATACACCATTTCTATCACCATATACAGCATAACTACCTGTATATATTAATTGTTTCACACTCTGAATCTGCTGCAAGCATGAAACTAGGTTTTGGGCAGTTTGTAGATAAGTTTCTTCATAAAATTCTGCACCTTTTGCACCAACACTCAAAAGTACAACATCTTGATTGTGCAAAACTGATTTTAGACTATCTAGGTCATTTCCGCAGGTAACGACAACTCTTTGGGATACTGATTCTAGTTTAGAGACACGCTCAGAGGAAGTTGTGGTTGCAGTAACAAAAAAATTCATTGCTTGCTGCCAATATTGAGCAACTTGATAACCAACATAACCACAACCAATAATTGCAACATTCATGACAAATTAAACACAAATAAATTAAACTACTAGTTGAGACACTATTCTCAAATTAAGGAACTGGGCGTAAATAAATTTAACCGTCCAGAGCTAACAGTCAAGAGTACAAAAATTTTGACTTAATGACTAATGACTATTTTGCTAGTTCTTCTTCAATTATGGCAATTATTTCTGGTGAATTGGGTTGCACACTACTATTAAATCTAGCTATCACTTCACCTTTTTTATTAACTAAAAATTTTTCAAAGTTCCAAGCAACAGTTCCTGTTGGCTCAACGGCTTTGGTAAGTCGCTCATAAAGTGGATGCTGCTGTGAGCCTTTTGCATGGACTTTATCGAATAGTTCAAAGGTAACACCATATTTACTTGTGCAGAACTGCACAATTTCTTCATTGCTTCCTGGTTCCTGCGCTCCAAAATCGTTACAGGGGAACCCCAAAATACCTAATCCTGCTTCGCCATACTTCTGGTTTAACTTTTCTAGCGCCTCGTATTGAGAAGTATAACCGCAGTAGGAAGCCACATTTACAATTAAGAGTACCTTCCCGGTATACTCGTTTAATTGCTTATCCTCGCCGTTGATCGTCTTAACTGCAATGTCCGAAATTGTGTTGTTCATCTTGAATCTGAGTTTATAGGGAATATTGCCAAGTCTCCCATATTACAGGTACTGTAAACCCTCTTTTTTTAAGGAAATTAGGTTTATTAGCCTTGTTTCCTCCTACGGTTCTATTTAATTCAGGCTATAAGCTTGTATGGGAGTTTCGATAGATGTTTCCTCATTTGGTGGTTAATGAGCAGGGCTATGTCTAACGACAACCCAGAAGGTGGAGAGTCTTTGATCAACTAGCGCACCCAATCAATTAATATAGCGATCGCCTGTGAGTTTACCTGAGTGATAAATCTTCTGTAAATAGCTCGACCAATCCAATATCTCAGGATCGGCTTGGAAATCTGCGTTGCTTTGAATACAAATATTTTCGCAGGGATAAATTATGAATTATCTTAACCCTCGTGTTGAGTTTATTTCCACAACCGTCACTTTTATCAACAAAATTGGATGGTGAAGGCTGCGGGCAACTTATCGGTTATTTTACCAGATGGTTGCTTCTGGATTACACCCATTAGTCGGTTGAAAGGAAAATTACTGTTCTTCAACGTATAAAGTAACAAATAATTAAATTTTTGTATAAAAAATTAATTATATTCATAATTGTCAGATCCTGAAATCGGAAATTACTTACCTATAAAGGATATAGATGCTTTTTTGTTGCATCACGAGCTATTTACAATCACAAAACCAAAAAAATGTATTCTGCGATACAGTTTTTTTGGTTTAAGTAAATAGACAATCAGTCAAATTTATTCGTCTAGGCATAAATTTTACCAAGAGTGAAATAGGAAGTAGTCTCATAATTTCTGTAAAGCTCCCACTGTTGAGTCTTTATTTGAAACTACAACTAAACTGCAAATTTTCATTGATGCTAGCTGCGTACTAAATCATTGCTTTTTAATATTCTTCATGAAATCGGCTTTGTCATGTTAGAAGAAGCAGGTTTTATCTGCCAAAGAGGTGTAGTTAATGGTTTACTATATCTTGGTGTGGGTAAAAATCGGCTGTAACTGTGTTGCACCTTTTTTATAGACATAATATTGATAATTCTTGGCAATTTCCTCGACATAACTTGTTTTTGAAAAATTAAAGATTGAGTGAAGAAGACTTGACTGTTTCAGAAAATACATCATAATTACTTAAGAATATCTACGTAAGATAGTTTCCTAAACTCCTACTCAGGTAATTTTATTTTCTAGTTTTTAAACAAGTGGTCTAAAGAAAAAATATTAAAAACCACTGGATTGAACTTCGGACGGTAGTTTTTCTGCTTAACCTGTTTTTTCCATTTTTTAAGGATGGTTTGGAGGATGATGTTCAAATTCATGTACAAACAAAAATCGAAAACAAAAAATAGGCGTTTGTCTGGAAGAAATTATGCTGTAAATTCACAGTCCAACTCAAAAGTCAAGCTATTTAATCTAGCAATTAAGCGGCTCTCTCCCAGTTGGCAAGCTTGTTTACCTATAGCTTGTCTGATTGTGTTGGGTTGGGGTTATGCCGCAGTTGCCCAAGCTCCAGCCGCAGGGCCAACGACAGCAGAACTTAAAGTTGCTCTTGATACGCTATGGGTTGCGATCGCAGCCTTTTTAGTGTTCTTCATGAATGCTGGTTTTTGTATGTTAGAAACCGGCTTCTGTCGCCAGAAAAATGCTGTCAACGTTCTTTCCAAAAACTTGATTGTATTTGCTTTGTCCAGCGTTGCTTTTTGGGTGATCGGTTTTGCTTTAATGTTCGGTGATGGCAACGACTTCATTGGATTGAATGGGTTTTTCTTAGGAGGAGCAGATAACAGTCCCGCCACAGGAGAAGCATATAAAGGCGTTTTCAGTGCCATTAGTTGGACTGGTGTACCCCTAAGTGCCAAGTTTTTATTCCAGCTAGTGTTTGCTGGGACAGCAGCAACAATCGTTTCTGGCGCAGTAGCCGAACGGATTAAGTTTGTTGACTTCCTAATTTTTAGCCTCTTACTTGTAGGTATTCTCTACCCGATTACCGGACACTGGATTTGGGGAACTGGTTGGCTAGCAGATAGAGGCTTTTGGGATTTTGCCGGTTCTACGGTGGTTCACTCCGTAGGTGGTTGGGCAGCTTTGATGGGAGCAGCATTTCTTGGGCCCCGCCTTGGTAGATATCAAGATAGGCAAGTTGTGGCTATGCCTGGTCACAACATGAGTATTGCCACTTTGGGCTGTCTGATCCTATGGTTGGGTTGGTTTGGTTTCAACCCCGGTTCAGTGATGGCTGCCGATCCTAGTGCGATCAGTCACATTGCTGTCACCACTAACATGGCTGGTGCTGCTGGTGGAATTGCTGCTACCATTACAGCTTGGTTCTACTTAGGTAAACCAGACCTGTCAATGATTATCAATGGTATTTTGGCTGGCTTGGTTGGTATTACAGCTTCTTGTGCTTACGTAAGTATTCCTGCTTCTTTAGTTATTGGCTTGATTGCTGGGGTACTGGTAGTTTTCTCTGTAACATTCTTTGACAAACTTGGCATTGATGACCCAGTGGGAGCTACCTCAGTTCACCTAGTTTGTGGCATCTGGGGAACTCTCGCAGTAGGTCTATGGTCTGTTGGCCCTGGTGTTTATTCCTGGTATGGCGATACACTTGGCCCAGCAAAAGGTTTATTTGCAGGTGGTGGCTTTGGACAGTTCGGTGTTCAGTTGCTGGGCGTTGTCTCAGTAGGTGGTTTCACTGTTTTACTCAGTAGTATTTTTTGGTTGGCACTGAAAGCTACTTTAGGTATCAGAGTATCCAAAGAAGAGGAATTAGAAGGTTTGGATATCGGCGAACACGGTATGGAAGCCTACAGTGGATTTCTCAAAGAAGGTGATGCAACTGGATTTTCTGGAGAAGAAAGCTCAATTGGCAGATATTAGGGTAAATATTTCTTTGGTTTACTCTAATATGAGCTACCAACACACCATTAGTAGATTGAACTGATTCCGCAAAATTCTCTATCTAAGCGGGGAAAAGTAGGGGGTTTTATACCTCCTACTTTTTCAAATTTTTACCTGATTGCTGCTTTATAGGACTAACCCTTTCAAGGTGACTCGTAAAATCTCTTATTTTTTCTCAGCGATCTCTATGCCTCTGCGGTTTAAAAGTATTTTTTCTAACCATAGAGACGCAGAGGACACAGAGTATAGAGCTTAAAGAGGAATCTATTTACCAAAATTTTTACGCACCTTGAAAGGGCTAGTCCTACTTTATTCTTTTAGCGATCGCAGCCAAAAATACTAATACCACTATCCTTCCCATTGTCCCCTTGCCTCTTTAGACAAATCTAGAGACAGAATATAGTAGGATGCTTGCGAGTATTGACCGAATAATGTCAGGATGAATCTGCCTGATCTGAATCAAAGTTAAAACTTATTTTACCTTGTAAAAATTTTATGGTTAGAGGATTGAGAGTTAGTATGCTGCTATTGGCAGTTATGGGAAATCTGGTGTGGTCATTTAGTGCCAAAGCAAATTTTAACGGCAAACTCACCGTAGAAATTGATGGATTGAAGAATAAACAAGGACAGATATGTGCCAGTGTATTTGCTAGCAGTGAAGGATTTCCTAGCGATCGCGATCGTGGCTTCCAAAAGCAGTGTACTAAGATTACTGACACTCCTTTACCCATTACCTTTGAGAACTTGAAAGCAGGTAGTTACGCCGTTGCTGTCTTCCACGATCAAAATAATGACCGCATTCTCAACAGTAATGTTTTTGGTATCCCAAAAGAAGGTTTTGGATTTTCCAGAAATCCAGAAATTCGCACAGGTGCGCCCAAATTTAGCGAAGCAGCATTATTAGTGGCAGGCCCAAACACTAATATCCAAATTCAGTTGAAATATTTTTAGGCTTATTCTCGTGCATCGTTGTGTGAATCTTCTGCTAAACCTTGTTGTTCTGGTAAGCCACGCATTCGATTCATCTGAGTTAAAGCATATCGTGCTGTTGCTTGTACTTCGGCATCTGGGTCTTCTAAGGCATGGCGCAACATCTGACTCATTTGACCCATCATGTCATAAATGCGCGTCAAGTCTCGGATCGCATTTTGCCGTACTTGCGGACTTTCATCTTGCATTGAAATTGCTAAACCCCGGTTCATCGGTTTGAGTGTGCGGATACCAATTTCTGCCAAAGCTGCCAAAATTAAGCTGCTTTCTTGAGAATCAGCATCAATCATTAAGTCAACCATTGGTTGAATTGCCCGCGAATCTCCCTGCTGACCCAAATCCCAAATAGCCTTGCGTCGCTTCGTTGGGTCAGAACTGCGTAAGTCTTGAATTAATTCGTCAACGATATTGAGTTTAGCAAGCCGCGAAGTTTTTTCTGGTACTAGTAATTGTGTGGGTAGCGGCGGCGTAGCTTTTAATTGTGTTGGTAGCGGCGGCGTAGCTTTTTCTGGATTAGTTACAGTCTCTGGTGGGGGTGGTATCATTGTTTTTTTGTTAGCTTCACTCAATCTTTTAGTATCTAATATTTCGGACTTTTGCACTTGTTTAATCTGACGAAACCACCTCATCAGGTAAATAAGTGCGCCAATACTTCCTAGAACTCCAATGGCAAATATAAACCACCAGATGAAACCTTTCTCAGGTGGCTGGGGTTTTGCAATCTGTTTGGGAGTTGGATTAGGAAAAGTGACTATTGGAGATGGAGAGGTGACAATCTGATTTTTGGCAACTAAAGCTGCTAGCAGCCTCCTCCTAGTTGTTAGACCAGCAAGTCCATCTACTTTTAAACCCTTTGCTTTCTGGAATTTAGCTACAGCGATTTCTGTACTAGCGTTGTACTGTCCATCTACCACGCCATTGTAGTATCCCAACTGTTTTAATTGGGTTTGTAATCTCTGCACATCTGATTTTTGACTACCATATCTCAATACAGCCGGACTAGCGGTAACTGTCGAACTAGCTTGTGCCAGTTCTAAAATTTCAGGCGCTAGGTTAGGAGTGGCTGTACTTGCACGATTTGGGTAAAAACCCACGCAAGAAAAACAGGTAAATATCAGAATAGAGGAACGGCATAGCCTCATATTGAAAGTTTCAGCCTGAACGTGCTTTTGAAGTCTTCGATACCACAATACCTTTTAGATGACAAAATGTTAACTGTCATTGGGTATTGGGTCTTGTCTCTAATCACCCTCACCTATATTTAACGAGTTAGGGCTAAATTTCTGGTTCAGATTCTCTAACTGCTAGGCTTACAGGGTTCAATTTTTTAGCAGATGAATCTAAAACTGGTTGCTGTATATTAGCTATTTCGCCGACAGTAAGTGTGTCGTTTTGCGCTCCTAAAGCATCACGTTGGTTAATGAGATAGATGCTAATTAAAGTGAGGAAGACACCTACCCACTGCACCGGACTGAGGACTTCTGAGAGAAAGAGATTACCGAATAGTAGGGCAAAGACGGGCGTAAGGAAGGTAAGAGAACTGAGACTAGTGAGACTGCCGCTAGAGGCAAAGTAGAAGAATAACCCGTAGGCGATCGCACTGCCAAAGACAGTAGCATAACTCAAAGCCACTAAATCAGATCCTCCCAAATTATCCCACTGTTGAGACTCGACAACTGACGAAATTCCCCATAGTGGTAATCCCCCCAAAATCATGTGCCATCCCGTAGCGGTTACTGGGTCAGCATACCGACATACAAACCGAATCAACACTGTTCCCACAGCCATTGATAAGGCTGCCAATAGCATCAACCACTCACCGCTAGCAAACAAGTCTTGCCAGCTGCCAATTGTGATATTTGCGCCTGAGTCGAGAATATGTAAAATCCACTCATCAGGTAAGCCAATTAAACTAATGCCTGTGACTCCCAAACCTAACCCCAGCCATCCCCAAAAACCAATGTGTTCTTGGAATAGCCACAACGACAGCAATGCTACTGCCAAGGGTTGCGAGTCAATCATCACAGACCCTAACCCCGCAGTGGTTCTGACTAATCCCTCAGCCAAAAAGCCTTGAAATAAAGTCCCATCTATGAGGGCGAATAAGGCAATCCAAAGCCATGCAGCCCAACCCTTGGGCTGGGGTTTACCCATGAATGCTGCTGCAATCAAAATTAACATCCCTGCTGGTATCAGGCGCACTCCCGCCATGAATAGCGGTGTGGTGTGGGGTATCACTCCTTTCATGGCTACCATTGCCGTCCCCCATAGGAAAAAGGGAGCAATTAACAAGAGAGGGGCGAAGGGAAGTCGAGATGCACTGAGTTTCAGTTGCATGGGTTTGCTGATGCCTTTGTTTAACAAGCGCAAAAATTGCTTTACCCAATTTTACCGAATTATGTAGTTTTGCGATCGCTTCTGGCGGGTGCTTGACAACATCGTGTAGCGTCTCAACAGATCGGCAAATAATACTCAGGTGTAGCTCAGGTTAAGGAAGTGAGCGTAAATAATTGTCGTTGGGATAAGGCAATAGACAACAGGCAATAAGCAATAGGTATAAGGATTTAAGCCTACTTCATTTCTATTTACATAGTTAGGTTTTATTGTGCCAACTGACTTACAGCAGGTTGAATATGTTTTTCAGTAGACGGATAGTTTGAAAAAGCTTTATTAGTTAACAAACGCAAATGCTTAGAATTAGGCACTTTTGCCAAAAGTTTAGCATTTTTACTTCTTTTTTTATATCTGTGTCGAGCCAGTTCCTCAAACTTTGGCCACATCATTAACGGACTTGCTTCTCTGCACCTGGAGCGTTTCAATTCAGAAAAACAAGCAGTCTCAACAGCTTTATTGAGATTTTCTATTATAGAAGGATACCTAAGTTTTCCCGGCTTAGGCATCCAATAGCAACATAACCTATTAAATAGATTGTTAACTATATTCTAATTACTAATTTTAATTTTTAAATGCTTCTTAGGACACTTTATAAATTGCTCCTTAAGTGGGATGGCAAAATTAGAGATGAGGTTTACTCTAATTTTCAAAGAATCTTTATCAAAACAGAATTCAAAACTCAGAATTCTGACCTAAAAAGCAGATGGCACAGCGTAAAGCCTACAAAGAAGCAAGCTACGCGGGGCGTTTCATAGAAACTATCTTGATTCTGACTGCTGAATTCTGACTTCTGAATTATTCTTTAACTGCAAAATATTCTTTTGTAACAGGTGCGTTACATTGCCTTAACGCACCCTACTTTATAAAATCTTTCTAAAACAATTTAGCAACGTTAGATTTTTCTAAAGTTGCTACTAATTTAACTCCAAATTCTTCCTCAAACACTCCTTTTTTATAATCTAAACTCCAAAGTTCTAAAGCACATTCATCATCAGCTTGAGATGGAAAAATCAGCAGGTTTACCTGTCGAAGTTGTTGATAATACTCACATTGTACTTGAGATATAGCCCCAATTTGTCGTCTATCTAATGCCACCGCCAATCTTAGAATTGCACTCAATTGACTAACCATTTGGCACTGCTCTTTAGTCAGCATACTCTGGTAAATTTCATGTTTTTTCTTCGGCGGCGATTTGCGATGATAACGCGCTAAGTTGGCTATGATTTCAATCTCGGTTTCTGTATAACCAAGTAATTCACCATTGCGAATTAGATAGTAAGAGTGCTTGTGGTGAGACGAATGACTGACATAATGACCGCAATTATGTAATATTGCAGCTGCCCACAGCAGTTGTCGCTCGTCAGATCCCCAGTGATGTAACGTACCTTGAGTTTGGTCAAATAAACTCTCGGCAAATTTGGCGACGCGATCGCTATACTCTAAGTTAACGTGGTATTTATTAGCGAGTTTTAAAACATTCCGTTCCCGAACTGAACTTTGGTAACGCAGTTTATCTTCAATTAAGCCGTGGGTTAACATCCAGTCTACAATTACGCCTTCCCGCAAAGAACGCTCACAAATTGCGATCGATTCACGGCCTAAAAGGGTCATTGCTTCCTGTAATATTACTGCACCAGCCAGTATAACTTCAGAGCGCTTTTCTGGCATTCCCGGAATCGCAGACTTTTCTGAATTACTCAGTTTACGCAAGCGATTTACCAACTCTCGCAAGTCTTTAAGACTAAACTGATAGCCATTGAGAGTGGAAGGAATAACACCTGACTTTTCTCGTGCATGAATCATCGCTAGGGTTTCAATCGTGCCAGATGTACCCACCAAACGGGGAGATTCCCCAAGCTGGAAATTTGCTAATACCTCATCCACGGAACGTTCTAACATACCGCGTGTATAGGATTGCAAATACACAAACTCTGCGTCGCTGATGGGATCGGTAGTGATTAACTCGCTAGTAAGTCGCACTGCACCAACTTTGGTACTGGTGAGAGTGCGCGGTTCGTGACTATCGCCCAAAATTAATTCTGTGGAACCACCGCCAATATCAATAATGGTATGGGGTTGGTTGTGAAATTCCATTCCCGAAAGCACGCCAAGGTAGATTCGTCGCGCTTCTTCTTGACCAGAAATCAAGTCAACGCTTAAACCCAATTCCTTTTCTACTCTTTGCAAAAAATCTTTACCATTGGGGGCTTCGCGCACGGCACTAGTGGCCACAGCAATGATTGTTTCAGCATTGATGGTTTTGGCAACTTCTTGAAAGCGTCCTAAAGCAGCGATCGCCTTTTTAATGATCTCTGGTTTGAGTTCTCCAGTGGTAAGATTGCGATCACCAAGTCTCACAGTTTCTTTTTCTCTGGCGATAATGCTAAAGGCTGGTAGCGTCGGGTCAATTTTGACTACTACCATGTGTAGAGAATTTGTTCCCAGGTCAATGGCAGCAATAATCCGATGTTGCTTAGGTGGTTGAGTTGCAGAACTCTCCCAGCTAGCCGAAACTAAATTCTGC